>JAFGCA010000396.1 GCA_016932895.1 Sedimentisphaerales bacterium
AGCGACGCCCCCGTGACATTGTACGACCCGGTCCGGGATGCGCCGTGGCGTTTCACCGACGACCCCGACAATCCGGGCATCGAGTTTTTCTTCCCGACCGACCCACCCGTGACGCTGGCGCCGGGCGAGTACCTCGTCCTGGCCAAAGACGCGGACCTGCTGGCCGCGCAATACGCGGTGCCCGCCGACGTCCAGGTCCTGGCCTGGGGCGCGGGCAGCCTGGCCAACGGCAGTGAGAAAATCCAGCTCAGCAAGCCGGGCGACGAGGACGACGACGAACGCCACTGGCTCCGCGTCGACCGCATCGTCTACAGCGACGGCTCCCACCCCGATGATTTCCCGGCCGGCACCGACCCCTGGCCCATGGAAGCCGACGGCCAGGGCTCGTCCCTGACCCGGATCGACCCGGCCGCCTACGGCAACGATCCGGCCCACTGGCAGGCGTCCCCGCCATCGCCCGGTGCGGCGAATCCCTGAATCGCCCCGGGCCTTCAGATTTGTATCATGCAAAGCGTTTGACCGTTCCTGTCCGGGCCGGTACAATGCCCGTCTGTTTCGGACATCGCAGAGAACCCGGATTTGCGCCCCGGCCGGAAACACGGTTGTTTGCGCAAATTCGTCAAGAAAAGGGCCCTCGTGGCGGAAAAAACGGGTAAGAAACCGGTCAATCGCAAAAGCTCTGTCGGCGCGAAATCGAACGCGCAGGGCAATTTGACCGTGCTGCGCAGCATGCCCGAGTCCCTGGGGGCCGAAGCGGCGGTGCTGGGTTCCATGATCGTGGACCCGCGCTGCATCGGCGACGTCATCGAGCAACTCGACCGCGAGGCCTTCTACCATGCCGAGCACCAGCTCGTTTTCGACGCGATCATGCGCCTCTACGAGAGGAACCGCGGCGAGGGGATCGACGGGTTCCTCGTGCGGGACGAGCTCGAACGCAACGATCACATGGAGGAAATCGGCGGCTGGGAGTACCTCCAGCGCGTGATCGAGACGGTTCCCTCGTCGGCCAACGTCGTCTACTACGCCAAGATCGTCCAGGAGAAGATGATGCTGCGCGAGACGATCGCGGCAGCCACCGATATCCTCAATGACGCCTACGACGAGACGGGCGAAGTGGCGGAGAAGCTCGATGAGGCCGAGCGCCGGATTTTCACCGTCACGGACCGACGGATCACCAACGCCGCCGTGCCGCTGAAAGACCTCGTCACACAGACCTATGAGCTCATTGAGAAGCGCGAAGGCACCCACGTCACCGGTCTGCCGACGAATTATTACGAGCTGGACGACATGACGTGCGGGCTGCAGCGCGGCGAGATGATTATCGTCGCCGGCCGGCCGAGCATGGGCAAGACCGCCCTGGCCCTCAACTTCGCCGAACACATCGGGATTATTGAGAAGATTCCCCTCGTCATTTTCTCGTTGGAGATGGGGCGGCAGCAGCTCGCCGAGCGGTTCCTCTGCAGCTACAGCGGGGTCGATTCCCAACTGGTCCGCAAGGGCATGCTCAACACCGATCATTACCAGAAGCTGGTGGAGGCCTGCGGAGTGGTGTCGGAGGCGCCGATCTACATCGACGACACGTCGGCTTTGACGCCCCTGGAGATGCGCGCCAAGGCCCGGCGGCTCAAGAGCTCCTACGACATTCAGTGCATTATCGTGGACTACCTGCAGTTGATGCATATGGGCACCGGCCGGGTGGAATCCCGTCAGCAGGAGATCTCCACCATCTCGCGATACATGAAGTCGTTGGCGCGGGATCTTGATCTTCCGGTGGTCGTGCTCAGTCAGCTCAACCGGGCCGCCGAGGGCCGGGAAGGGCACCGCCCCCGCATGAGTGACCTGCGCGAGAGCGGCAGCATCGAGCAGGACGCAGACGTCATCATGCTGTTGCACCGCGAGGACTACTATCATCGGGGCGAGGAGGACTACGAGCCGGACAATACGGCGGAGGTGATTATCGCCAAGCAGCGGAATGGTCCGACTGGTATTGTGAAGCTCGCGTTTCGGGAGAAATACACGCGCTTCGAGAATATGGCACAAATCGAGCAGGAGGCGGTTCCCTTCTAAGCGCCCATGGATGTGTGCCGATCGAATTCGTCGTTCAAGAGACAACAGATGCAGGATGCGATTATTTTGTTCTTTGTCACGCTCGCCTGGCTGGGCGTGCCGGGTCCGTCCGCCGTGGCGGCCGAGGTTGTCGCTGCGCCCGACGCGAACGACGTGGCCAGGGCGTCCGACGCGAATGAACCGGCGTCGGCGTCCGGCAAACTCGAAAGCGCGGCTGCGGCCGGGGGGCAAGGCGAGATCATCAAGTCGATCGAGTTTGAAGGCAATCGCAAGTTCAAGGATCACGTGCTGCGCGAGCGGCTGGGCTTTGCCCTGGGCGAAGGCCTGGATTCCTTCCTGGCCGAGGGAGGCCGGCTGACCATCGCCGAGGTGTATCGCAAGATCGGCTACGCCTTCGTCGAGGTCGCGCTGGACCGGGATCTCCTGGCCGACGGTCATCTGTTCTATCGCATTGAAGAGGGCCCGAGGGTCCAGATCGACGCCATCGAGTTTGTGGGCAACGAGGCCATCGGCACGGGCACGCTGAAGGCCGTCATCAAGACCGCCGAAAAGAAATGGTGGCTCTGGCCCTACTATTACACCGAGGACGCCATCGACGAGGACCTGGATCGCCTGCGGGAGTTCTACTACGACCAGGGCTACCTGGACTACAACATCAAGGCCGAGACGGAGATGGCCGCCGAGGAGGGCCGGGTCCGCCTGGTCTTCGTGATCGACGAGGGTCCCGTCTACCGGGTGGGTGATATTGTCATTACGGGCAATACGCATTTCACCGATGAGGAAGTGCAGGCGCGGATGGAGCTGGGCGAGGGTCGGGTGTATCGCCGGCCCACGGCGCGGCGCGATGCGCGGAACCTGGCGCGCCTGTACCAGGGGCGCGGTTTCGTCGATGCGGCGGTGCGGCAGAGCCCCCGTTTTACGCCGAAAGCGGGCGAGAATCTGGTGACGGTGGAGTTCAGCATCACCGAGGGCAAGCGTTTTCGCATCGGGCGGATCGACGTCACGGGCAACGAGGTGACCCAGGACAAGGCCATCCGCCACGTTCTGGACGAGTATGGTTTCACGCCCGGCGAATGGTACAACGCTCGCATGGCGCCCCGGGAGGGCAACGGCTTGCTGGAGAAGTACGTACAGCGCAGCGTGGGGGCCCAGCAGGTGCTGATTCGACCGATGGATCCGCCGGGAGGGCCCGATGACCGCAAGGACGCCCGGGTGGACGTGGAAGAGGGCATGACCGGGTTGATCATGCCTGGTGTGGGAGTCAGCAGCGACAGCGGGGTCGTGGGCCGGCTCGTCTTCAAGCAGCAAAATTTTGACATCACCGATCCGCCCGAAGACATCTGGGACCTGCTCTCGATGAAGGCGTTTCGCGGAGCGGGCCAGCGTTTGAGCCTGACGTTGCAGCCGGGAACGCAGTACAGCACGTATTACGTGAATTTCGTCGATCCGTACTGGCGCGACCGACCCACGAGCCTGGACGTGATGGGCTCGAGCTGGGAGCGGTACCGCGAGAGCTACGACGAGGACCGGCTCAAGGCCTCCGTCGGATTCGAGCAGCGGCTGGAGAATCGCTGGCGGCGCAGTCTCGGCTTCCGCGCCGAGAATGTGGACGTGCAGGACCTCGATCTGGATGCACCGCAGGAGATCATCGACGTCAAGGGCGACAACCAGCTCTTCGGCGTGCGCCTGGGCGCCGGACTGGACATGCGCAACGACCGGTACAATCCGAGCCAGGGCGACCGTCTCAACGGGTTCTACGAGCAGGTCACCGGCGACCACACGTTCGGGGTTCTGGAGGGCAGCTACGTGCGGTATTTCACCCTCCACGAGGACATCCTGGAACGCCGGACCGTATTGATGACCCGGGTCCTGGGGGCCACGATTCTCGGCGACGCCCCGCCCTTCGAGAAATTCTACGCCGGCGGCACGGGCCGCTACGGAATTCGCGGCTTCGAGTACCGCGGTGTCAGCACGCGGGGCTATCAGACGGGGGTTGCCGTGCCGGTGCGCAAAGATCCGATCGGCAGCGACTGGGTCTTCCTGGCCGGCGCCGAACTGACGGTCCCCCTGGTGGGTGACAATTTCGCGGGGCTGTTCTTTGTCGACAGCGGGACCATCGACACGGGCAGCTACCGCCTTTCCATCGGAACCGGCATTCAGATCATGGTCCCCCAGCTTTTGGGGCCCGTCCCCATCCGATTCGAAGTTTCCACTCCGCTGCTCAAGGACGATCAGGATGAAACACAGGTGTTCAGCTTCTCCTATCCCGGGATGTTCTGAGGCGGGGACGGCAACGTATGCAAGCACACACAGCAAGAGAAAGGGGTGTTTATGAAGGGTAGAACCACCATCATCGTTTGCGTCGTTTGCGTCGTGGGATTGTTCGCGGCGCTGGAGTACGGGCACGCCGAGCCCCAAACGGCCGTCTCGGCGTCGAAGATCGGCGTTTTGAGCATTCGCAACGTCTTCAACGGCTCCCAGAAGCACGCAGTGTACCGGTCCCAGGTGCTGGCCGACCAAAGCCGGTCTCGCGCCCAATTAGAGGATCTCAACAAGGAGATCCAGGCCGAAGAAGCCGGTCTCGGGACGCTCAAGCCGGGGACCGAAGACCATCTCAAGCAATTGCAGGCTGTGTTGCAGAAACGGGCCCAGCTCCAGACGCAGCAGGAGTATCTCAAGCAGCAGCGCTCGATCCGGGACAAGGCCTGGATGGAGCGGCTCTACCAGGCGACCCTGAAGATCGTTGAAGCGGTTGCAAAAGAAAAGGGCCTGGACCTGGTTCTGGAGCGCACGGAGCCGGAGTTTCCCATCTCCAGCGAAGAGCTGATGATGACGTTCAGCTCACACAAGGTTCTCTTTGGCGGCGGCTGCGTCGATCTGACGGCGGAAGTCACGGCCCGGCTCGACGCCAGTGAAGAGATCAAGCCGTAGGGCGATCGAACGGATTGCCGTGAGCGATTTCGTGGAATGAACGGTTGAAAGCAGGGACGCAAATGGGCGTAACGGTTGCGGCACTGGCAGAGCGGCTCGGCGCGCGGGTGGTTGGTGCTACCGCCGATCCGGACCGGGAGATTGTCGCCGTCATGCCGGCCGAGGCCGCCGGTGCGAACGATGTGACCTTTGTGACGGATGCCCGGCACGAGGCGGCGGCCGCACGGTCCGGCGCGGCCGCTGTGATCGTCGCCGAGCCGGTCGAACAGGCCGCCGCACCGCAATTGGTGGTCGACGACGTCAACGTGGCCCTCATTGAGACGCTGCGCCTCTTCGCCCCGCGCGTGAAGCCGCCCGTCGAGGGAGTGGACGCCTCGGCACGTCTCGGCGACAGGGTCCGCCTCGGAGCCGGCGTCAGCATTGGACCTCAGGCGGTGATCGGCGACGACGTGGAAATCGGCGCCAACACGATCGTCGCCGGCGGGTGCCGCATCGGCGCCAATTGCACCGTGGGGGCGAACTGTCGGCTCGACGCCAACGTAGTGGTTTACCACCACTGCCGGCTGGGCGACGACGTCGTCATCCAGGCCAACAGCACGATCGGCGCGGTGGGATTCGGGTATGCCTTCGTCGACGGGGCCCACCGGCTCATTCCTCACAATGGCGGTGTGGTGATCGAAAACGGCGTCGAGATCGGCGCCAACTGTTGCGTTGACAGGGCGAAATTTGGCAATACCATAATTGGGGCCGGCACGAAGATCGACAATCTGGTCCAGGTCGCGCATAACGTGGTAATCGGCAAGTGCTGTCTGATCGCCGCCCAGGCCGGTATCGCCGGCAGTTGTCGGCTGGGCGACGGGGTCGTGCTCGGCGGGCAGGTGGGCCTGGCCGACAATATCGAGATCGGCGCCGGCACGATGGTGGGCGCGCAGGCCGGAGTGATGAGCACCGTCGGCGCGGGAGAGAAACTGGCCTGGACGCCGGCCATGGATGTCAGAGAAGCGGCGAAGGCCGTCATTCATATCCTTCGCCTGCCCAAGGTGTCGCAACAATTGAAGCGCTTGACTGCCAAGGTAGAAAAACTTGAAGCTGCAGAAGACCATAAAGGGTGAGGGTAGGGTCGCCGGAAAAGGGCTGTTCGGGGGGGAGGAATGCCGGGTGACCTTTCGCCCGGCACCGGAGGGTACCGGCATCGTTTTCGTGCGGACCGACGTGGCGGACGCGGTGCGCATTCCGGCCGTGGCGCCCCACATCGCCGAACGCAGCCGCCGCACCAGCGTCAAGAAGGGCGAGGTCAGCATCGAGACCGTCGAGCACTGTCTGGCCGCCGTGCGGGCCCTGGAGATCGACAATCTCCTTGCGGAGGTCGATGGTCCCGAGTTGCCCGCCCCCGATTGCAGCAGCGCCGAATACGTCAAAGCCCTCAAGCGCGCCGGTGTCGTCGAGCAGCAAAGCGCCAGACGAGAGTTCGTGATCCGCAAGCCCATCACCGTCAGCGCCGGCGACGCCACGCTCTACGCGCTGCCCTACGCCGACGGGGAGCTGAATGTCACGTACGACCTGGATTACAGCGGGCATACCGGCATCGGGCGGCAGATCTTCAGTTACCGGCTCACACCGGAGAGCTTCGAGAAGAACATGGCTCCGGCCCGCACCTTCCTGCTCGAAGTCGAGGCGCGGCAGTTTGAAGCGCGCGGCATCGGCAAGCACATCAGCCCCCGCGATCTGCTCGTGATCAACTCGGACGGGCCGATGAAGAACAGCTACCGCTTCCCGAACGAATGCGTGCGACACAAGATCGTGGACCTGATCGGAGATCTGACGCTGGTGGGCCGCCCGGTCATCGGGCGGATCGTCGCCTACAAGAGCGGGCACGTCCTCAACCAGCAGCTCGTCCGCAAGCTCTACGAAATGGCCCAGCAGCAGGACCGGATCGAGAAATTCGGCACCGACGCCGTCCTCGATATTCGCCGCATCCAGAAGATCCTGCCCCACCGCTACCCCTTCCTGCTCGTGGACAAGATCATCGACGTGGAAGGCGATACCAAGATTCGGGGCGTCAAGAACGTCACGTTCAACGAGCAGTTTTTCCAGGGCCACTTTCCCGGGACACCGATCATGCCGGGCGTGCTCATCGTCGAGGCGATGGCGCAGGTCTCGGGTCTGCTGTTTGCTCAACGGCTGGAACACACCGGCAAGCTGGCGGTGCTGCTGAGCATGGACAACGTCAAGCTGCGCAAAGCCGTCGTTCCCGGGGACCAGCTGATCCTGGTCGCCGAGACGGTGCGGCTGCGGCGCCGGACCGCCCACTGTAAATGCCACGCCCTGGTCGGCGACGCGGTCGCGGCCGAGGCCGAAATCAAGTTTATGCTGGTTGACGATGAGAAACTCTAACGTCGAAACGATTGGTAATTCTTTGTCGAGGTGCAGGTACCCGAAATATGGCTGACATCCACTCCACCGCAGTGATTGGAAAGAACGTACAACTGGACGACGACGTCGTGATCGGACCGTATTGCGTCGTCGGCGACGACGTGTCCATCGGCGCCGGCACGGTTCTGGAGACGCACGTCGTCATCGCCGACCGCGTCCGGATCGGTCGCGAAAACCGGTTTTATCCCAACGGTACGATCGGGGCCTGTCCGCAGGTTCTGGGCCTGACTCCCGACTCGGCGCTGGGCGGCCTGGTGATCGGGGACCGCAACACGGTCCGCGAAAACGCCACGATTCATCCGAGCAAGTACGAGGACGCCGCCACCGAGATCGGCAGCGACAACCTCTTCATGATCAACTCGCACATCGGGCACGACTGCATCGTTGAGGACCACGTGGTCCTGAGCAACTGCGTCCAGATCGGCGGCCACGGCCACGTGGAAACGGGCGTGTGGATCAGCGGCATGTCGGCGGCCCATCAGTTTGTGACGCTGGGACGCTGGTGTTTCGCCGGCGGGCTGGCCGGCCTGACCCAGGATGTGCCGCCGTTTCTCATCGTCAGCGGGCACTACCCCGCGACCGTGCGCGCCGTGAACAAGCGCGGCCTCGACCGCGCCGGCCTCAACGAAGAGCAGCAGGAGCGCATCGGCGAGGCCTACCGACGGCTCTACCGTCAGGGCGGTGTGCTGCTGGCCAACGCCCGGGAGCTGGCCGCCGAGGACGGGCTCGACGAAAACGTGCGCGCCATCGTCGATTCCATCCTGCGCAGCGGCGAACACCGGTTCGGGCGATACCTGGAGACGCAGCGCAGAGAGTAGTGCGGCGACCGTGCTGGCGCCGACCGGGACCTCGGTTGCGCCGAAGCGCGAGGCACGGCCGTTCGCAACGGGGGGGTAGTGGGAGTGTGTCATGGAAAACGACAAGATTCGCACGGCGGTCATCGGGGCCGGCAAGATGGGCTCCATTCACGCCAAGGTCTACAATCAGTTGCCCGACAGCGAGCTGGTCGCGGTCGTGGACGCCGACGCTAAAAGGGCGCAGAGACTCGCGGAAAGACACGACTGCCTGGCCTTCACCGACTGCAAGGACGTGCTGGACAAGGTCGATGCCGTCACCGTGGCCACGCCGACCGTGACGCACCTGCAACTGGCCCGGCCCTTCCTGCGGCGTAAGATCCCGGTCCTCATCGAGAAACCGCTGGCCTCGAGCGTTCGCGAAGGGCGCAAAATCGTCTCGCTGGCCAAGCGCCA
>JAFGCA010000397.1 GCA_016932895.1 Sedimentisphaerales bacterium
CCACGCGCGTCGGCATCTTCGAAAGCGCTTCGACGCCGCTGCGGTCGTAGACGGTTCCCTCCACGAAGGCCCCTTTGACCTCCACGGCCGAGAGCTTGCCCGCCCACGCGATCATCTCTTTGGCCACATCCACGATGCTGTCGCCGCCGTAGGCAACGGCGCAGGGACCCTCAAACAGGCCCGTCGCCGGCTCCATGTCCTTCTCACGCAGCGCCTTCCTGAAAAGCGAATTTCTCACCACGAGAACGTGCACGCCTTTCTCTTTCAGCGCCCCGCGCATCAGGTTGTTGTCTACCCCCCCGATGCCCTTGGTATCTACAACCAGGAATTCCTGGATGTGCTCATCCGCGATTTTCTGTTCCAGTTGTGCTTGCAGCACCTGTTTTACAAATTTGCTCATTTTCACTCTCGCCGAATAGGATCACGAGTACTTGGGCCGTCTCCGACATTCCGGAAACGGTCTTTCTCGTCCACCACAGCCGCAATAAAAAGCTCCAACGTCAGACGCTGACCTCGACACTCGGACTCATGGTCGCCGACAGACACGCCTTCTTGATATACGTTCCCTTGGCGGCCAGTGGTTTGACCTTCTTGATATGCGAAACGAACGCCTCAATGTTCTCGATGAGTTTCTTTTTATCGAAACTCTGCTTGCCCACCACCGCGTGCACGTTTCCGCCGGCGTCGTTGCGGTACTCGATCTTGCCGGCGGTAAACTCCGCCACCGCGGTGGCCACATCGGCGGTAACGGTCCCGTTCTTGGGTGAGGGCATCTTGCCCTGCGGGCCCAGAAGTCGCCCCAGCTTGCCCACCTTGCCCATAACCTTGGGAGAGGCAATGGCCACGTCGAAATCGGTCCAGCCGTCGGTAACCTTCTTCACCAGCTCGTCGGAGCCGGCTTCGATGGCACCGGCCTTTTGAGCCGCCTCGACTTCGCTGTCATCGCAGAAGGCGATGACCTTCTTCTGCTTGCCGACCCCGTGGGGCAAGGACAGCGAGCCTCGCACCAGTTGGTCCGCCTGTTTCGGATCAATGCCGAGCAGCAGCACACATTCGATCGTCTGGTCGAACTTCGCCGCAGTGAACGACTTGACCTGCTCGACGGCACGTTCCAGGCTCAGCGTCTCTTTGACCACGCTTTCCGCCTCTTTCTGGTATCTTTTGCTCCTGGTTCTCATGTTTGATGTCTCGTTTACCCTTAGAATCATTGACAGCGACCGGCGTCTTACCCTTCCACGTCAATCCCCATGCTGCGGGCGGTCCCCCGGATGATCTTCTCAGCCTGATCCAGATCGTAGGCGTTGAGGTCCTTGAACTTGGTCTCGGCGATCTGGCGGATCTGTTGGACCGTCACCGTCCCGACCTTCTCCCGGTTGGGCACGCCGCTGCCCTTGGCGACCTGAGCGGCTTGTTTGAGCAGCACCGCCGCCGGCGGACTCTTGACCTCGAACGTGAAGCTCTTGTCGCCATAGACGTTGATCACCACCGGAACCGTCGTCCCGTTAAGATCTCTTGTCCGGTCGTTGAACTGGGAGACAAACTGCCCGATATTGACCCCATGCTGACCGAGAGCCGGGCCGATCGGCGGCGCCGGAGTGGCTTGTCCACCCGGAGCCTGCAACTTGATCTGAACTGCTATTTCCTTGGCCATTTCAAACCCTTGTTCTGTTACAATTCGTCCACAACGTCCGGCCCGATACTTCCACGGGGCCCGAACTCAGACCTTCTCGATCTGCCAGTACTCGATGTCCAGAGGCGTGCTCCGGCCGAAGATCGTCACAATCACTTTAACAATGCCACGCTCGGCATCGATGGAGTCTACCGACCCCTCGAAATTCTCAAACGCCCCTTCGCGAATCTTTATGTGATCACCCTTCTGGAACTCGACCTTGATGCTCGGCGCCTCTTCCGGCTTTTCCGCCTCCCGGAGCATCTTGGCCACATCCGTATCGCGCATGGGCGTCGGCATCCCTTCGGTTCCGATAAAATCACCGACACCACCGGTGCCCTTGATCATGAACCAGGCACTCTCCGGAACGCGCCCGTCCTCGGTGGCTTCCATCTCCATGAAAACGTACCCGGGGTACAGTTTGCGCCGGTGCACGGTCTGCTTGCCGCCCCGAATGCGCTTAATCTGCTCGGTCGGCACCTCGATCCGCCCGATCACGTCGGCCAAACCTTCCTGCTGCGTCTTGCGCTCCAGGGCCTCTTTGACCTGCGCTTCTTTATTTGCCGCGACTCTCAACACGTACCAATGCATTTCAATGCCCTTGGCTTCCACTCTGCAAATCTGCCCGAAACACCGGGCTTACACCACTGCCACGAGACTCCTCGTCGCAAAAAAAAGGATGTGCCGACAGAATCTTCTACGGTTCGTTCTTCCTGCGGCGACGACTCCCTGCGAACCGACCCCGCCTATGACACCCGCCAGTGCTTTCCTCCTGATCGCACGTAGCGGCGCGCGTCCAAACGCTATCCGAGCAAGCGCCGGAAGATCAATTGGAAAACCAGGTCCGTGGTTCCCAACAGCACGGCCATCCCGATCACGACGATGATCACGATCACCGTCGAAGCGGCGACCTCCTTCCGGCTCGACCAGTTTACCTTCTTCAATTCGCCCTCGGCGGCGATCAGAAAATTCGCCAGCGACGCCTTGTTCAGCAGCCAGAAAATCGCTACCGCGAAGGCCACAAAAACCCCGACGGGGACCATCGTCACGACCCACAGGTTCAGATCGCTGGCTTCCAGCTTCTCATACAGACGCCAACACCCCATCGCCACGATAATGGCCACGGAAAAACCACTACACAGTCGCGTGTATTTTCCCTGTCCGGGTTTGTATATGTGCATTCGCATAGCCTGTGGTCCCGTCCAAATCACTACTTTGACGCGGCAGCTCCTGCCCCGTCACCACCAGGCCAGGAGGGAATCGAACCCCCAACCTTCGGTTTTGGAGACCGATGCTCTGCCAAATTGAGCTACTGGCCTATCTGCCTTCATGCTTCTCACGTACCAGGGACCCGGCTCATTTGCGCCGGATCTTATGATCCGTGTGCTTTCGTTCACTCTTACAAAACTTCTTGAGCGCCAGTTTCGGGGTGCCTTCGGCCACACTCACGTTGGTCCGATAGTTCCTTTGGCCGCACTCTTTGCACTCAAGCCAGACATACTCTCGTTTGCTCTTCTTCTTTTTGGCCATGAAGATATATCCCTACGCACCCGACGGGGTCGGGGCTCCTCCCGGAACCCCAACGCCCCGATACGTCCCAACAACGGAATTACTCAATGATCTTGGTCACCACGCCGGCACCGACGGTTCGGCCACCTTCACGGATGGCGAAGCGAAGTCCGTCTTCCATGGCAATCGGCGCGATGATTTCGACCTCCATGGTGATGTTGTCGCCGGGCATGCACATCTCCGCAGACTTGCCGTCGGCGCTCATCAATCCCAGCATCGACCCGGTAACATCCGTGGTTCGGAAGTAGAACTGGGGTTTGTATCCGGGGAAGAACGGCGTATGACGACCGCCTTCCTCTTTCGTCAGGACGTACACCTCAGCGTGGAATTTGGTGTGCGGCGTGATGCTGCCGGGAGCAGAGACCACCTGACCTCTCTCCAGGTCCTTCTTCTCGACGCCCCGCAACAGGATGCCGATGTTGTCGCCGGCCTGCCCCTCATCCAGCGTCTTGTTGAACATCTCCACGCCCGTGACCACCGTCTTGCGGATATCCTTGGACAATCCGACCACTTCCACGTTGTCGCCGACGTGAACGCGCCCGCGATCCACCCGGCCCGTGCCGACGGTGCCGCGACCCTTGATGCTGAAGACATCTTCCACCGGCATCAGGAACGGCTTGTCCACGTCACGCTCGGGCAGCGGGAAGTAGTCATCCACCGCAGCCATCAGCTCGTCAATGCTCTTGCAGGCCTCGTCGTCGGCGCCTTCGGACTCCATCGCCTGCAGAGCCGAGCCCTTGATGATCGGGATCTCGTCGCCCGGAAAATCATACTTGCTCAGCAATTCGCGAACCTCAAGCTCCACGAGCTCCAACAGCTCCGGATCATCGACCTGGTCCACCTTGTTCAGGTACACCACAATGCTCGGCACGTTCACCTGGCGCGCCAGAAGGATGTGCTCTCGGGTCTGAGGCATGGGTCCGTCGCTGGCGGCCACCACCAGAATGGCGCCGTCCATCTGGGCCGCTCCGGTAATCATGTTCTTGATGTAGTCGGCGTGCCCCGGACAATCGACGTGTGCGTAGTGGCGATTCTCCGTCTCGTACTCCACATGGGCGGTATTGATCGTGATACCGCGCTCCTTCTCTTCGGGAGCGTTATCGATCTCCTCAAACTTCTTGACGTTGCCCACCCCGGCCTTCTTTGCCAAACGCATGGTGATGGCCGCGGTCAAAGTCGTCTTGCCGTGGTCGATATGACCGATCGTCCCGATGTTAATGTGTGGTTTGGTCCGCTCAAATACTGCCTTAGCCATCTTAACTTAAACCTCCAATACGCTTGGTTAGCAGTTATTTGCCTGCAAAATGCTACAGTTCTTGGTCGACGCTTTAGCGGCCTGCGACTTTCCTTGCCGACGCAGGCCATGGTATTCCCGCAAGCGTTCTTCGCTTGGCCTACTTACATTTAGCTGCTGATGGGACTCGAACCCATGACCTCGTCCTTACCAAGGACGCGCTCTACCAACTGAGCTACAGCAGCAACACAATTCTGAGCGACGCGGGACCCGCAACTGCGATACCTGGCCCGGAACGCCGTGAAACAGCACTTACGCATAAAGACAAACCCTGCCCTTCGCACTCTGGCCGTGCGCTGGAAACAAGGTTCACGATCTAACGGACGTATCTACTAATAGTAAACCAATGAATATAAGCCCGTCGCCTCTGCGCTGCAATCAGAAAAACGGAAAAAATGAAAAAAACTGAGTCCCGACGCATCCGTCCCGGCGATCCACCCCATCATAGTACCCCTCTTGCCTCCCCTTCGGCAGGTTTCCCGCGACCGCCGCGCCGCCGGGGATCAATTGTCGGTCTGTTTCACCTCGTCGGGCTTTTCCGCTTTGGCAACCGGCTTGCTCCAGTCCTGGAGCAGCTTGCGCCAAACGGGCCGTGCCTCCGGCTGCGGCACCTTGATGTTCGTCAATCGTTCGAGCAGTGCGTTCGGATCGGCGCCGGCCGGCGGCTCGTTCAGGAATCCGTCGAGAGATTTCACCACGGGGCCGTCAGGACGTAAATCTCCCTGAAGCAAGTAGTTCTGGATGATTTCGCCGACCAGCTCGAAATTCCGCCAGCGAAGACAAGCCGCCAGGCGATCCGACACCAACCCGTCTTTTTCCGCCGGATCGGTGGCCTCCTTTTCCAGCACGTCCAGGTATTGGACCGCCTGCTTGTAGCTACCGTTGGCCGCGTGCAACTCCGCCAGCGCCTTCCGCGCGTCTTTGAGAAGGGCCGCCTTGTTCTCACCTTGGGCTTTCTGTTCCACCATCGCCAGAAAGGACAGTTTCTGTTCCACGGGGAGCTTCTCGTTGGGTAACGCCTTGACCGGGTCCATCCACCCGGCCATGACGTCTCCCCCCGAGCGTCGGAATATCTTGAGCATCGCCTGCCAGGCGGCCTCGCTCTCCCCGGCCCCACCGATCTTCTTCGCCAGCCAATCGAGATCCTCCGGCGTCCCGACCTCGCCGGCCAGATCGACCAGCTTGGCCCGGATCGACGCGCTGCGGTCGCTGATCAGATCCTTCTTTGCCCGTTTCAAGGCCGCCGCCTTGTCGATATTGATAAGGCCCTCAACGGCAGCCTGGCGAACCGTGTCCGCCTCCTTCTTCAGGGCCTGCTCGAACAACGGGCTGTACAGCGCGATCGCCTGGGAACGGCAAACGCTCCGCTGGGCACAGAGTCCCGCCATGGCGTTGAGCAGCTCGCCCTGGAGGCTCTGGTCCGCCCCGCCGCCGGCCTCGGCCTGGCGATACCTCTCGGCCAGCGCCGTGAGGTACCGCTTCACCTCGTCGGGGGTCAACCCATCCTGCTCGAGCAGCTTGCGAATGACGTCCGCCCCGCTCCGTGCCCTGACGGCGACCGGCTCGTTCAAGAATCGGGCGGCCCATTCCAGCGTTTGCTTTCGCACCTCATCCGGCACCTTGACGTCGGAGGTCGGCAGGGACGCGAAGTAACAGGCCCCTCCCAGGGCCACGAACAGCTCGTGCTTGACCGTCGCGTCCGTCTCGACGCCTAATTGCCCCAGCAGGCGCTGGGCGGAGTTCAACTCCCACATCAGGGCCAGAAGCCGCGCGGTTTTCAGCCGCACCTGCCGGTTCTTGTTCGAAACCAGATCCAGCAGCGCCGCTTTCAATGCATCGGAGAGCTTGGGTTTGCCCGTGCCCTTTTTCAATTCTTCCAGCCGGTCGAGGGCCCAGAGCTTGATCGCCGGCTCCCCGGCCTTGAGACGCTCGGCCAGGAAGTTGCTGCGGGCCGCTTCGTCGCCAAAGGAGTCGTACCGGTCGCGAAGCGCCGCAAAGTAATGCTGCTGCCACGAGCCCAGCTCGGCCCTCAGATCGCGAATGTCGGCCTCACTGCGGACCAGCCGCTTGCGCAAGTACGCTTCGGGCCCCTGCTGCTGCAGTTCGCTAATGGCCTGGCGCCGCCCTTCCGCATCTTGCCCAACCGATATACCCAGCGAGGTCAGTGCGTTGTTCGCTGCCTGCCCCAGACTGCCGTCGGGGCTGTCGAGCAAACCAATCAATTTCAAGGCCGCTCTCTTATCCGGGTGCAACTGGAGGGCGTACACGGCGTGCGACCGGATCGCGGTGGAAAGCTGGGCGTCATCGACGATCTTCTCCAGCTCGCTCTGCACCTGATCGTAGGAGAACATCAGCGTCGCTTCGGCCGCCAGCATGGCGATGTTGGCGTCCTCGCAGGTCCGAAGCACGCCGATCAAAGGCGTGAGAAAATCCTCCGCGTTCTTGAGCTGCCGGGGGTCGGTGCGCGAGGCGTCCAGAGCCTTGCAGACCGCCGCCCTGGCGGTGGCGTTGTCCGCTTGGGTCAGCGCATCGACCGCGAACTCGCGGGCGGCCGGGGCCTCCTTGAACAGCAGCACCATCGCCGCGCTGACCCGAGTGGCAAAATCCTTGTTATTGAGCAAGTGGTCCCGGAAAAGGGCCAGCTCCTGGTCGATCTCCGCACTGCGATTTGCCTCCGGGGCGCTCTCGGTCGTCCGCGCCGCGCAGACCCATGTCCCCAGCAGAAAAACCGCAAGAAGGACATAACTGCGTGGAGTACTCATTCGGATAACCCTCAGGGGACCCCTACCGACCAATTCAACGGATATCCTATGCAACGACGGCGACCAAGTCAATCATCTTATGACGATTTTTGGCGATTCCGGCGGATTTCGCGCGAGAAACACGTACGCGTTGGCACCAAGTTCGTCCCATCCGGCTTTCTCCTACCCGTTCAGCGTCCTTACGGTCTTGGATGATACTTCTTGTGAATCTTTCTGAGCCTCTCATGGTCAACGTGGGTATAAATTTGTGTGGTGCCGATATCGGCATGCCCAAGCATCTCCTGCACGCTCCTCAGATCGGCTCCGCCGCTGAGCAAGTGCGTCGCGAAACAGTGCCTCAACGTATGAACGGTGAGTCTGCGGTCCATCCCTGCGCGGACGGCGTATTTCTTGACCAGTCTCCATATTTCAATACGCGTCAGGGGCCGACCAGTTCGTGACAGCAGGAGAAAGGCGTCGCTGGCGGGCCGGAGCAGCCGAGGCCGGAGATTCCGCAGATAGGCAAGGCTGGCCGCGATCGCCGCCCGCCCGACGGGGATCACGCGCTCCTTGTTGCCCTTGCCCAGGCACCGCAGATAACCAATGTCAAAGTTCAGGTCCGTCGTCTTGAGGCCGGCCAGCTCGCTCGCCCGCAGCCCCGTGGCGTAGAGCAACTCGAGCATCGCCTTGTCCCGCAGGTAGTACGGCTCCTCCGGAGACGGCGCTTCCAGCAGCTTGATCACCTGCTGCTTGTTGCACACGATCGGCAGCCGCTGCCAAGTCTTGGGCGTTTCCAGGATGTTCGCGCCGTCGTCGGCGATCAGGCCCCGCAGCTTGGCGAATTGCAGGAACATCCGAATCGCCACGAGGGCCCGCCGGGCGGAATTCTCGCTCTTGGGCCCCTGCGCCAGCTCGCAGAGATACTTCTGCACCCAACGCGGGGTGACCGCTTCGATCCCGTCGATCCGCTGTGCTTCACAAAATTCCAGGAAGTCCCTCAGGTCCCGCCCGTAGGCCAGGACCGTGTTCTCGGCCAGCCCCGCTTCCACCACGAGATAATCGAGGAATTCGGCCGCGGGCCCGCCCAGCGGCATGGAGCGAAGCGCCCGTATCACCGATTGTTTCTGTGCCAGCGACATCAAATACCACTCGCTCGAATCACTTAAGACCGGTCCATACCTCAAACATCGGCCCAAAAACGAGGGTGGCTTTAAGAAATGACCTATCCCGGCGCCGCAAAAGCAAAAGGGGCCGGCGGTTGAAGTTTCCCGCCGGACCGTCAAGGCGTTGCCGGTTGAGTGAGATGCCTCACGGTTTGACGGCGCGGTTGTAGATGCGGATGTCGTCGATCATGCCGGACCAGAGCGTGCCGGCCTCCAAGCTGAGCCCTCCCCCGATCACGAGCCCGCCCTCGGACGACTGGAACGGACAACGGTCATCCCGCGCCACTTCGGTGCTATCGACGTAGAGAATGCGATTCCCGCCTTCGCACACCAGGACCAAGCGATGCCATCTGCCGTCGGTGATTACCGCATCGGAGTGCAGCGGCCAGACGGTGCCCCCGGGGCCCTTCAAGGCGGTCATCAAGGCCCCTTGCGCGTCGGTTGCCAACCAGGTAGCTCCGAGCCTCTGGGTGATGATGCCCTGACCGGGCCCGCCGTCGAGAACCCATACGAGGACACTGAACGGGCCCTCGGCGGGGTTGACGACGTAGTCGGTGACGACCAGGTCGTCGATCCCGTCCAATTCCAGACCGCCGTCCTCCCGGCCGCCGTCGCAAAGCCAGCACGGAGCGCCGGTGATCCTCCCATGGTTGTCGCCGACGCTGTTATAGGCGATGTCGCCTTCGTATTCGTCCAGTTTCCAATGGGCCAAAAGGGTGGGGTCCTCGACCTCCTGGCGCCAGTAGGTCATCATCAGGGCCAGATCGTCTCCGTCGACGACGCCGTTTCCGAAGGGCCCCGGCGCGGTGTCGGCCCAGCATTCGCCGGCCTCCTGGCAGAGTTCCAGCCTGCCGATGTCTATGTGGGTCACGTACCCGTCGCCGTTGAGGTCGACGATGGGCACGTGACAGATCGAGCTCTGCCACAAGCTGACCGCGTCATATTCCGGAAATCGTCCCGTGCAGTAGAAGGACAGCGCGCATTCCTCAGCCTCCAGGCGCGGGAGGCGCTCATCGACCGGGCTATTCACAGGCAGCCCCAGATTCACCGCGTTGCTCCAGGCCGTGTTGTTCGCGGTTCGTTCGACCATATAGAGGTCGGAACCACCCATTCCCCCATTCCGGTCCGAATGGAAGAAAAGGACCATGCAGGTGTCACAGAGACAGGGGCCACCGTCAACGTACGCGCTGTTGACCGCCGAACCGAGGTTCACAGGCTCTTTCCACGGACTGCTTGTGCTGTCGCGGGTCGTCATCCAGATGTCCAGATTGCCCAGCGTTCCCGGTTGATCCGAGGCAAACAGCAGCTTCAGACCGTCGGCGGAGAGATACGGCTCCGTCTCATCACAGTCGCTGTTGACGACCGGTCCGACGTTTTGGGGCCGGCCCCAGGGTGCGGCGACCTTGGATCGCTTGGCCATCCACAAATCCGCCCCCCCCAGGCTTAGCTGGCCGTCCTGCGGGTAGATGCTGCTGTAGTACATTTCCCGGCCATCGGCCGACAGGCACACGTCGCCATATTCCCGTGCGTCCGGATTGGCGATCGGCCCCAGGCAAACCGGTTCCTCCAGGACGAAGTCCGCGCGTACCGCGCCGCCCGGCAACATCGCTGCCAGAACGACGGCTGGTAGGAGTGCTTTATTGAATCGCGTTAGCCATCTCATTTTCGTTGCCCCCCAATGGATGTGTTGTTTTGCAGCAGACGGACCGGAGCGCACAACGAGGCCCCGGTCCTTTTCCCTCGGCGAGGCCGCCGGCGTAGCCTATGGCTCGACGGCGCGGTGGTAGACTCGCACCTCGTCGATCAAACCGGCCCAGAACCTCCCCGGATTCAGCTCAGAGCAGCCCCCGAGCAGCAGAGTGCCGGAACAGGCGGCCAGGCCAAGCTGCGTGTCTTCGGCCACCTTCTCGCCGTCGACGTACAGACTCCGGTTCTCGCCATCCCAGACGAGGCCTACGTGGTGCCAGTCCCCGTCGCAGATACAGTCGTAGCACTGCAGCGTGCTGGTGAACCGCGCATCGCTTCTCAACTCGGTCTTCAAGGCGCCCGTGACCGGGTCGGCCATGAGCCAGTTGGCTCCGGAACGTTGGGACAGAATGACCTTGCCCGGGCGACTGCCCATGACCCAGGCAGAAACGCTCAACTCGCCGTCGCCCGGGTTGCACCACCACACGGGCATCTCGACGTAATCGCAATAGCCGTCGCACTGGAGCGCGCCGTTGATCACGCCGTCGGCGACCAGGCAGGCGTCACCGGCCAAAATGCCGTGGCAGCAGTTCGCCGAACTGTCACAAGCCTTTCCAGGCTCGTCTCCCGGGTTGCAGTCGAGTTTCCAGTATCCCATCAGGGTCGGGTCCCCGATCGGGTTTGTCCCTTCATACTGGGCCAGGAGGGTGACGTCGCCGGCATCGACGAGGCCGTTGCCGGCGGGCATGGGGGCGATGTCGTAGCGGAGATCGTCGGTACCCCAGTGCTCGAACATTCGCTTCAATTCCAGGCTGTCGACCTTGCCGTCCCCATTGAAATCCACGATGGGCGCCAGCGAAGCCTCCCAGAGATTCCAGCTTTCGCCCGTCTGGACGTCACCGGTGGCGAAATACAGAGTCTTTCCATCCGCCGAGAGGCTGGGCATGACGGCGTTCTCAATGACGTGGGGTGAATTGAACGTCAGTTCCACGGGCGAGCCAAAGGCCTCGGACTTCGCCGTGCGCCTGGCGGCATACAGGCTCCAGGGGCCGTTGAAGCCCGAAGCTCCGGCGTAGAGCAGCGTCAGACCGTCGGCCGAAATGCACGGGGTCACCTCCAGCCCGACGTCGATCTGGGCATCGAGACTCTCCGGCTGTCCCCACGGCTGTTCCGGCGTGGCGCGCTCGGCGCTCCAGCTCTGCAAACCTCCGGGGCGTACCGCGTTGACCCCGTCGGAGAAGCAGAGAGTGCAATGGTCGACGCTGATGCTCGGCTCGACTTCGTCATACACACTGTTGACTGGCGACCCGACGTTGGTGGCCGGAAGCCATTCGCTTTCCACGCTGTCCCGCGTCGTGAACCACAGGTCCTGTCCCCCGTAGCCGTCGGCACGGTCGGAACTGAAGTACAGCGTGAGGTTGTCGGCAGAGATGCACGGCCCCCATTCCGACGCCGTCGTGTTCACGCGCAGCCCCAGATTCTGCACCGTGTCCCAAGGGGCCCCTACGCTCGCCCGCGTCGCTACGTACAGGTCACTTTCCCCGGCCCCCTCGGGGCGATACGACGCGAAGTACAGGGACAGACCGTCTTTTGAAATGCAGGGAGAAAGCTCGGGGAACTGGGTGTAGATGGGCGCCGCAAGAAGAACAGGCTGCCCGATGACCTCGGCGAGAGCGGGGCCACCGGTACCAACAACAAGACAACAGACCACAGACAACGATAGCTTCCCTGCTATGTGGTAACACCATTTCATGGTACACCTTCCCTTCTTTGCGCGGCAAACCGCACAAGCAACAAAGTAAATCCGCCAGGGAGGGTCGACCCATCAATCCTACTATATACTCCCGACAGAATGCCCCATCCTGCGCACGATTGGGAAATTTTCTCGCGCGCGACGCGGCGGTCTTTGACGGGCTGCCCTAAAGGGGGAGACAGCAAGACGACAGGAATGCCTCACCTGGGTAAATCGCGCATTTTTACTTACAGCAAATCATCACCCTTGCCTACAAAGGCACTGCTCGACAATCCGGCGGGAAGACGCAGGAGTGCTTTCTAATGCAATATAATGTGGCTTTCGGCAAATATGGCCTCCGTGAGAGCGCAAGCCAGTGACCTCGTAAAATTACGTAGTTATGCGTATTGACAATGTTGGCTGGCGTCCGTAGTTTCTGCGCTCAACGATATTTTTGACGACGGCGTCGCTGAGCCCCGCACGTGCTACGGATTGGCACTTTGAGATAATAGGGGGAAGCCTCATGAAGCCCGACGATTGCACGGATGCCAGAGGCGGACGGTATCCCTTCCCGGCTACCAGTTGGATGCTGATCGATCGCATCACCCGAGGTGACGGCGACCGCCAGGTTTTGACCGGACTGCTGTTGAAGCGCTACTGGAAGCCGGTGTACTACTACCTGCGCCGCCGGGGTCGCTCCAGTGAAGAGGCCCAGGATCTGACCCAGGGGTTCTTTTGCGAGGTCGTTTTGAATCATCACCTCGTCGAGCGTGCCGATCCCTCCAAGGGCCGTTTCCGCTCCTTCCTGCTTCATGCCCTCAACCAATACCTGATCAACGAGAAGGCCAAACAGTCGGCCCGGACGCGCATTCCCCGAGGCCGGCTGGTTCCGCTGGAAGTGGTCGATCCGAATGCCCTGCCCGCCTCCGTCCTGGCATCCCAGCCGGACGGCTTCTACCATTATGCCTGGGTCTCGGCCTTGCTTGATGAAGTACTCGCCGAGGTTAAACAAGCTTGTTGCGCCAAAGGCCTCAAGACCCATTGGGATATCTTTAACGAGCGCGTCGTCCAGCCGATCTGGAACAATCACCCCCCGCCGACTCTCGATCAAATCTGCAGACAATTTGGGGTCGCCGATCCGAGCAAAGCCTCGAACATGGCTATCACGGTCAAGCGGCGCTTTCGCGCGGTCTTGCGCGAGCACATCGGCCGTACCGTCGCCTCCAGCGAATGCGTGGACGCCGAGATTGACGATCTCGTCAGATTTCTGCCAAAAGCAGCGCAGGATCGTCTCCAATGACCGGGTATTACATGTGGAGGGCAGATGGTATTTCGCCCGCGGTGAAGTCGTGACCGATCGGCCCGAAGGTTTGACGGGGGGGACGCGTCATGGACAGAGATTCGACGTTCGGCGCTGAGCCCGACCAATTGAAACGTCTGCTGCAGATCGGACGCCGGGACGACCGAGAAGAAAGCACGCCTTTTCTACCGGCCTCTGTCTCTACGGTCGCGCCGGGGGCACGGGTCGGGCGCTACAAGCTGCTTCGCGTGCTGGGCGAAGGCGGCATGGCGGTGGTCTACTTGGCGCAGCAGGACCAGCCGATCCGACGACGGGTCGCGCTGAAGATCGTCAAGCCCGGGATGGACTCGAAGCGCGTCGTAGCCCGCTTCGAGGCCGAGCGCCAGACGCTGGCCCTGTTGGATCATCCGAACATCGCGCACGTGTATGACGCCGGGACGACCGAGGCCGGGCGGCTCTATTTTGTCATGGAGCACGTCAGAGGCCTGCCCATCACCGCCTACTGCGACCGCCACCGGCTCAGCATTGACGAGAGGCTCGGCCTTTTCCAGCAGGTCTGCCATGCGGTGCAGCACGCCCACCAGAAGGGCATCATCCATCGGGACATCAAGCCCTCGAACATCCTGGTCTCCACCGCCGGCGATGGACCGATGCCCAAGGTCATTGACTTTGGCGTGGCCAAGGCCATCAGCCAGCCCCTGACGGAACGAACTCTGTTCACCGAAGACAGTCAGCTTCTCGGCACCCCGGAGTACATGAGCCCGGAACAGGCGGATCTGGCCAACGAAGACATCGACACCCGCTCCGACGTCTATTCTCTCGGGGTGCTGCTGTACGAGCTGGTCACCGGTGTCCTGCCGTTCGAGACGGCCACGCTTCGCAACGGAGGCGTCGATCACCTCCGCCGGATCGTGCGGGAGACAGACCCGAGGACGCCGAGCACGCGGCTGACCAAGCTGGGTTCCGACGCCGCCAGGGTGGCCGAAAACCGCCGCACCGAAGCCCCGGCCCTGGCCAAACGCCTCCGCCGGGAACTCGAATGGATTCCGCTCAAGGCCGTCCGCAAGGACCGCGGGGACCGGTACCAATCGGCGGCGCAACTGGCCGACGACATCGGCAACTACCTGGCCGGGGCGCCCCTGATCGCCGGTCCGCTCAGCGCCTGGTACCGGCTGAAGAAGACCGTGCGGCGACACAAAGCGTTTGTCACGGGCCTGGCGGCCGTGCTGATCGTGCTGGCCGCCGGCGTGATCGTCTCGACCGCATTCGCCGTGGGACAGATGCACGCCCTGGACTAGGCCGAGCGACAGGCGGACATCTCCCACAGAGTCCTGAGCTTCCTGACCAACGACGTCTTGATGTCGGCCGACCCGGCCCGGGCCACACGCTGGGAAATCACTCTCAGCGAGGTGCTCGATGTGGCCGCCGAGAGGCTGAAGGCCAAGTTCAGCAGCGAACCCCTGGTCGAGGCATCGATCCGGTACACGTTGGGCAACACCTACCTGAGCCTGGGCAAGCACTCGGCCGCCGAACCCCACATCGAAGGCGCCTACCGAATTCGGCGCGTGCAACTTGGCCCCAAACACCCCGATACGCTGGCTTCAACGAGCAGGCTGGCCATGCTCCGTGTGCGCCAGGGCAACTATGCCGAGGCGGAACGGTTTGGCGTCACCGCTGCCCAGGGCATGCAAGAGGTGCTGGGCAAAGAGCATCAGGATACCCTGGCGAGCATGTATCACCTCGGCGTGGTGTACTGGTATCAACGACGCAACGCGGAGGCCGAAACGCTCTTCTCCGAAGTACTCGAGCTGCGGCGCCGCACGCTGGGAGAGAATCACCCCGATACGCTGAGGACTCTCAACGGATTGGGCTGGACCTACACGCGGCAGGGCCGTTACGCACAGGCCGAGCGGCTGTTCGAGCGCGTGTTCCAACGATGCCTCGAAACCCTGGGACAAGAGCATGATCTCACGCAGGAGATGATGAACGGACTCATCACCGTGTACACCACCGACGCGAACCGCTACGAAGAAGCCGAAACACTGGGCCGCCGATGCCTGGCGCTCCGGCGTCAGGCGTTGGGCGATAAACATCCGGAAACGCTGGAGGCCATGGGGCTCCTGGCCGGGGTCCACGCCAAACAGGGACGCCTCGGGGAGGCCGAACGCCTCTACCAGGCTGTGCAGAAAACACAGCTTCGCTTGGGGATACAGGACGACAAGGTGCTGCGCCAGTTGGTGGGACTGGCCGGCCTCTACGTCGAGCAAGCTCGCTACGCCGACGCCGAGCCGCTGCTTTTGCAGGAGTTCCAGCGGCGGGCCGAGCAGTTCGGACCGGACCACTCGCACACCGTCGAGACGCGAAATCGATTGGTGAGCCTCTACGAATCGTGGAACAAGCCCGAGGAAGCCGCCCGGTGGCGAGCGAAGCCGGGCGGCGAAGCCCTTGGGGGGATGTAGGGCCGACCCGACCGCTTCCTGCACGACACCTGGCTATCCTCGGGCTTCTGGCACCCTGCACGAATCCGGGCTTTTTTCTTGACGCCGAAGGATGCGCCCTGTATGATACACAGTGAACGCACATGGCGAGATCGCCATGGGAAGCAGGCCAGAGCAGATCATGACCGGCCCAGCAGACATTCTGACTCACCCGTCGCAGATCCGGAGATCCCCGCGCCCCGGCGGCGCGGCCGCTCGGGAGCGGCCGCGCCAAACAAACCCAATTTCCGCCCTTGTTGCCGGCCCCGCGAGAGCCTATCATGCCAAACGAACCCAATGCACCGGTTCCGCCAGCCGGGGAGCCGGGAGCACGATGCCAAACAAAGCCAATTTGCGGCCTGCGGCCCTCGGGAGGCATCGTGCCAAACAAAGCCAATTTGGCCGGACGGTGGGGAGAAATGAAAGCTAAGTATTTTGGAGAAAGCAAGTTATGGGAGATTTGACACGCAGAACGTTTCTTCGGGCCGCGGCAGGCTCGCTGGTCACAGCCCCCATGATGCACCTGACGGCCGCACCGCAAACGGGCTCGCTGCCGCCGGTCAGGGCGATTACGCGCGGGCCCAAGTTCCACTGGTTCGCCTATTATGACAAGCTTCAGTTCGACCCGACCGGCCGCTACGTGCTGGGGATGGAGGTGGATTTCGAGCATCGCAGCCCCCGGCCCACCGACACGATCAAGATCGGCGTGATTGACCTGCAGGACAACGACCGCTGGACCGAGCTGGGGCGAAGCACCGCCTGGGGCTGGCAGCAGGGCTGCATGCTCCAGTGGCGCCCGGGCTCTGCGAGCGAGATCCTCTGGAACGACCGGGAGGAGGGCAAATTCGTGGCGCGCCTGCTGGACGTCAAAACAGGGAAGAAGCGAACGCTGCCCTGTCCGATCTACACGGTCAGCCCGGACGGACGCACGGCGGTTTCGGCCGATTTTCGGCGGATCAACGTGATGCGGCCGGGCTACGGCTACGCCGGCCTGACCGATCCCCACGACCACGAACTGGCCCCCGAGGACTCCGGTATCGTCCGCGTCGATCTCGATACGGACCGCCGCGAGCTCATCATTTCGCTGGCCCAGATCGCGAAATTCGGGAAAATCCCCGACCAACCCAGGAGGGTCAAGCACTATTTTAATCATCTCCTCTTCAATACGGACGGCTCCCGCTTCATTTTCCTGCACCGGTGGCGCCCGCTGGACAACGTGGGCTACCGCAGCGTGGGCGGGTTCGGAACCCGCATGTTGACCGCGACGCCCGACGGGAAAGACATCCGCGTGGTGGACCCTTACGGCAAGACCTCCCACTTCATCTGGCGCGACGCCAACCACATCCTGGCCTGGGCCTGGCACCCGTCGCACGGAAACGCCTTCTATTTGTATGAGGACGGCACCGACCGGGTCGAAGCGGTCGCCCGCAAGGCCATGCCTCGCAACGGGCACTGCACTTATCTGCCGGGCAACGAGTGGATTCTCAACGACACCTACCCGGACAAGGATCGGAAACAGCAGGTGTACCTCTATCATGTGGCCACGGGCAGGAAAGTCCCACTGGGCGGATTCTACCTGCCGCCGAAATATACAGGCGAGTGGCGCTGTGACACGCATCCGCGTTTCAGCCCGGACGGAAAGAGCGTGATCATCGATTCGCCCCACGGCGGCAACGGGCGCCAGATGTACCTTATCGACATCAGTGGCATCGTGGCTGCCGAGTTTTGAGTTTTGAGTGGTGAGTTTTGAGTTTTGAGTGGTGAGTTATGAGGTGACGGGCTCAACACTGCAGCGAGCCCCAGGACTTGCGTGGCGGGCCGGCAAGGGGCGAGATTGTCTCGTTTTGCCGTCCAATCGCGCTTGAGACAACGTGCCGGGGCTCGTATAATCGCCCGCAGTTACTTTGTCGAGGAACTGATGGATCATTTGAAGATTGGACACATTTTCGCGACCGTGGCCGGCCTGGCGCTGCTGGTCGGATGCGCCGCAAAGCCGCAAGGACAGCAGGCGACCGAGCCGCTTGTCCTGGCCGGCGCGACGCGCGCCGACGTCATGCAGGCGACCCGGGAAACCGTAAGCGCGATGCACTTCCACATCGATAAGTTCGACGTCGAAAGCGGCGTCGTGCACACCAAGCCGCTGCGCGGAGCCCAGTTCTTCGAGCTCTGGCGCAACGACAACGTCGGAGGCTTCAACGCCGCCGAGGCCAATCTCAACACGATTCGCCGATTCGTGGAACTGCGGATCGCCGAACGCGACAGCGCCCTCCACGTCGATTGCAGCGTGTGGGTCCAGCGGCTCAGCCTCCCCGAGAACGAAGTGGCCAGCGTCTCTCAGGCCTATCGGATGCACTCCCAAAGCACGCCTTCCGTGCAGCGGCTCGAATTGGAGCGCGAGCAAAAGAAGGGCATGGCGTGGGTGGACCTGGGCCGCGACGCCCGGCTGGAAGCGGAGATACTGAAACGAATCGAAAGCAAAATGAAACACCAAAAGGAAGACAACGAAGCATGAAGATACTGGTTTGTGGCGGGGCCGGATACATCGGAAGCAATATGACGTCGCTGCTGGCGGCGGAAGGTCATGAACCGGTCGTCTTCGACAACTTCAGCAAGGGACACTACGAGGCCGTGCAAAACGTGGAGGTGGCCGAGGGCGACCTGGCCGACTCGCAGCGGCTGGCGGAGGTTTTGGGCCGGTATGGCATCGAGGCGGTCATGCACTTCGCCGCCTTCATCGAAGTGGGCGAGTCGGTCCGCGACCCGCTGAAGTACTACTACAACAACGTCTCGAACACGCAGAACCTGTTGACGGCGATGGAAAAGGCGGGCGTCGGCAAATTTGTTTTCAGCAGCACCGCGGCCGTCTACGGCATGCCCGAGACCATCCCGGTCACCGAGGACGTCGCGAAGGCCCCGATCAACCCGTACGGGGAAACGAAACTGGCGGTGGAGCACATGTGTCACTACCAGTGTGCGGCGGGAAAGCTGCACTTCGCCGCCCTGCGCTATTTCAACGCCTGCGGCGCCGGCAACAACGGCACGCTCGGCGAGGACCATCGCCCGGAATCGCATCTCATCCCGCTGATCATCCAGGCGGCGCTGGGAAAACGCGACGACATCAAGATCTTCGGCACCGACTACGACACGCCCGACGGAACGTGCATCCGCGATTACATCCACGTCGACGACCTCTGCCGGGCCCACCTGCTCGCGCTCGACAAGCTGGATACCTGCGCCGAGCAGGTCTATAACCTGGGCAACGGGCAGGGCTACTCCGTCCGGGAGGTCGTCGAGACGGTCAAGCGCGTCTCCGGCAAGGATTTCAAGGTGACCGAAACCGAGCGCCGGCCGGGCGATCCGCCCGTCCTGACCTCGGACGCAAGCAAAGCCCGCAGAGAACTCGGATGGAAGACCCAGAAGCCCGACCTTGAAGAGATGGTCGCCTCGGCGTGGAAATGGCATACGGAACATCCGGACGGATACAATCGATAATCAGTTGAGTTTTGAGTTATAAGTTTTGAGTTTTGAGTCCGCTGCGGCCCACAACTCACCACTCAAAACTCATCACTCAAAACTCAAGATTCGTAGGAGAGACGGCCCGTGGAAGAGGCAAGAAACCGCGTCAAGACGTTCCTGGCAGACCAGGGCATGTACCACGAGGATATCAGCATCCAGGAGACCTGCGATCTCTTCCTGGACGAGATGGACAAAGGGCTCGCCGGGAAGGACAGCTCGCTGGCGATGCTTCCCACGTACATCGAGACGGATCGCGAGCTGCCTCACAACCGACCCGTCATCGTCATGGACGCCGGCGGCACCAACTTCCGCGTCGCCACCGTCACCTTCAAGGACCAGGGCGACCCCGACATCTCGGACTTTCGCGTCTTCCCCATGCCGGGAATCAAGAAGGAAGTCAGCAAGCAGCACTTCTTCGGCACGATGGCCGGCTACGTCGCCGACATCATCGGCAAGAGCGACAGCGTCGGCTTCTGTTTCTCGTACCCCATCGAAATGTTCCCCAGCAAGGATGGGCGCGTCCTGTATTTCTCGAAAGAGATCAAGGCCCCGGAGGTGGTCGGGCAGATGATCGGCGCGGGCCTGAACGAGGCCATCGTCGAGTCCACGCCTTCGGACGCCAAGCAGATGGTGCTTCTCAATGACACGGTGGCGACCCTGTTAGCCGGTCGGGGCCAGGCCGGCGGTCCGCTCTTCGACAGTTACATCGGATTCATCTTAGGCACGGGCACCAACACCGCCTACGTGGAGCACAACAGCAACATCACCAAGGCGGGCGACCTGGATGCGACCAAGAGCCAGATCGTCAACGTCGAATCGGGCGGGTTCGGCAAGGCCCCGCGCGGCACCGTCGATGAGGAATTCGACGCCGCCTCCATGAGTCCGGGCGTCAACGTCTTCGAGAAGATGATCTCCGGCGCGTATCTGGGCCCCCTGTGCGGGACCACGATCCGGACCGCGGACGAAGCGGGCCTGTTCTCCGCAGACGCCGCGGAAAGACTGCTGGTGCTCCAGGAAACGACCACCAAGGATATCAGCGAGTTCATGGCCGCACCGGAAGACGGCGTCAACCCGTTGTCGGCGGCGATGAAGAACGCCGACGAAAGAGACCTGGCCGTGCTGTACTACCTTCTCGACGCGTTGATCGAGCGGGCCGCCAAGCTCACCGCGACTAACCTCTCTTCGGTGGCCGTCAAGTGCGGCAAGGGCCGCAATCCCTGCCGGCCCGTCTGCATCGTCGCCGAGGGGACCACCTTCTACCATCTCACCTCGCTGCGGCAGAAGGTCGAGTTCTATCTCAAGCAGTATCTCGTCGACACCAGGAAAATCTATTACCGCATCGTCAGCGTCGAAAACGCCACCCTTCTCGGCGCCGCCACCGCCGGTCTGACAAACTAAGCGCGCGTGAAGCGTCGGTGGTTGCGCGACCCGTTCGTGGAATTCGCTGGGCTTTCGTATGGTCCATGCCTGACCGGCATAGAGACCTCTTCGTATGTGGGCCGCCCGCACCGGACGAGATCGTGTGACCGTCGAGCACCAACGACGGCCAGCATGGCCTGTGACATGCAGACAAATGA
>JAFGCA010000398.1 GCA_016932895.1 Sedimentisphaerales bacterium
AGATGTAGTGCCGACCTTTGCCACCTGCGGACGGTAGAATAAGGACTTACGAACGTTTTTGAGCCGAATAGGGAAAGTCGGGCTAAGCGTACCCACGAATTACGATTACTCCTTGCTTAGCTTGTCATCCTGAACGAAGCGCAGCGCAGCAAAGGATCTGGGCTGCGGCTGTGAAATAGCTTTTGTTCGGAGGCCAGATCCTTCGCCTGCGGCTCAGGATGACAGAGTTGTGTCGCGCCAGAGTTCTGCCTAATCCGTATCAGTCCCGTTTCTGCGGTTCGCCGACGCAGTGGTTTTCACGGGACAACGCGCGCTTGAGGGTGTGCAGCTCCGCCAGCACGGGCCACGGCGTGCGCGTGACCGAGAGACGGCTGTCCCGATCGCACGCCCACTCGACGGGGAATTCGGCGATGCGATACCCCTTTTTCTGTGCCCGCAAGATAACTTCGATGTCGAACATGAAGCCGTCGCTGATGCACTGGCCGTAGAGCTCGCGCGCGACGTCGCCCCGATAGATCTTGAACCCGCACTGGGTGTCGGTCAGCTCGCGCGGGACGCCCAGCATCGTGCACACCGTCGCCTTGAACATGCGGGAGAAAAGGCGGCGATGCCACGGCTGATCCTGCAGGATGTCGCTTTCGATGTGCCGGCGGGACCCGTGGGCGATGTCACAGGCGTCGTCTCTGAGCATCTCCAGGCCCTGGAGCACGTTTCCGTAGGGGATGCAAAGCCCGCAGTCGGCGAACATGGCGTAAAGGCCCACGGTTTCCTTCATGCCCGTTCGCACCGCGTACCCTTTGCCCCGATGGGGCTCGTAGCGGATCACGCGGACTTGCGTGTAGGAAGGGATTCTGGCCTGTTCGGCGGCTTTCTTGGTGTCGTCGCTGCTGCCGTCATCGACGACGAGGATCTCGCCATTGAGACCGTTGCCCTGGAGAAACTCGGCGGCGGCCTTCACGTCGCGCGCGATCTTCTCGCTCTCCTCAAAGGCCGGTATAACGATGGACAAATCCATGCGCCCTTCCTGAATGAAAAAGCAGCCCAAGCTGCAGTCTTGTCGCCGGCAAAGCTCCGAGCAAGGCGCCGACGACGAATGGACAATCGCGCGCGGCCCCAAAACCTGATCCGTGATTTCCCGCGATTATAGCGGGGATCGGACCCGAGGGGAAGCGCGAACGCGCCGGTACGCCTTGGAGTACAACGGCTGGTCCGGTATAATGATACGGCAAGGTCCATTGTCCGGGGGTACATTTTTCGAGGAGTTGATTATGGCATGCAGAATCGACCGTCGCAGTTTTCTGGGCAAGTCCGTTGCGGCCGGGGCGGCCTTTGTCGGCATCCAGAGCGTGGAGGAGAAGAAGCTTCTGGCCATGCTGGAGAATCCCAGCGAGAAGGACCGGCTCAAGGAGGGCGCGGAAGACGCGATGCCCATGGGCAAAATCAAGGACGTGAAGATCAGCCGCCTGATCGCCGGCGGCAACATCATCAGCGGCTGGTGCCACCAGAGAGACCTGCTCTATGTCTCCACGCTGGCCGGCCATTATCTCACGGAGGAAAAGCAGTTCGACACCCTCGAGCTCTACGAAGAGCACGGCATCAACACGTGCTCGCCCGATCCCAGCCAGATGGGCTTCATCAGTAAGTACAAACGCGAGCGCGGCGGTGAGATACAGACCATCGTCGGCTGTCATGAGGACTGGGACTATTTCAACAACCCCGCCTGGAAACGGCTCAAGCAGAACATCGACGAGAGCATCGACGCTGGCGGCACGATGATGTACACCCAGGGCGGCTATACCGAGCACGTGATGAAGACCGGCGATCCGAAGAAGATCGAGATCATCGCCAAGGCGATAGAATACATCAAGGAGCAGGGATACCCGGCGGGCCTGGGCTGTCATGATATCAAGGTCATTCAGATTGCTGACAAGTACGGCATCGAGCCCGATTACTATTTCAAAACGCTGCATCACGACAAATACTGGTCGGCCCAGCCGCGGGAGCACCGCGAGCATTGGTCGGTGGACAGCACGCTCCATCTCGATCACAACAAGTTTCACGACAACATTTACGACCTGTTCCCGGAAAACACGATCGCGTTGATGGCGAAAAAGAAGCAGCCGTGGATTGCTTTCAAGACCCTGGCCGCCGGAGCGATTCATCCCGAGTCCGCCTTCGAGTTCTGCTTCAAGAACGGCGCCGATTTCATCACGGTCGGGATGTTCGATTTCCAGATTGTCGAGGACACGATCATCGCCCGCGAGACGCTGGCTTCGGACGAGGTAAAGGACCGCAGCCGGCGGTGGTGCGCCTGAGGCGGCGGCCGCACGCGGCGTTTCGCGCCCGACCGCGTGTGCATCCTTCTTCTGTGCTTGCATGGGAGTTACGTTCATGGACAGACGGAGTTTCCTTCATTCCACGGCGACCGCCGGGGCGGGCCTGATGCTCTCGCCGGCCGCGCTCGCGCGAGCTGACGCCGCCGACAAACGCGATATCAACCTCGCGCTGCTGGGCGCCGGGGCTCAGGGAGAGGTGCTGCTGAACGCCGTCCTGAAGATGGGGACGGACGCGCGAATCCGCTTCAAGGCGGTCTGTGACATTTGGGAGAATCTCAGCCTCCAGCGCGTCGTGGGTCTGCTGAGCCGATTCGGTCGCGAGGCCCGCGGCTACGTCGATTATCGCGAGATGCTCGACGCCGAGAAGCAGTTGGATGCGGTCCTGATCGCGACTCCCGATTTCTGGCACGCCCGACAAGCCGCCGCGTGTCTCGAGGCGGGCCTGCACGTGTACTGCGAGTCGCCCATGTCCGATACCATGGCCGGCGCGCGGGACATGGCGGCTGCCGCACGCCGGACGGGCAAGCTGCTGCAGATCGGTCACCAGCGGCGCAGCAACCCGCGGTACGTGCATTGCCGCGGCAAGCTCCTCAAGACGGCGGGGCTCCTGGGCCGGCTGACGGCGGTCAGCGCCCAGTGGAATCGGCCCGCCCGCGCCGATCGTGGCTGGTCGAAGCGCCGTGTCATCGACCCGGCCACGCTCGAACGCTACGGCTACAAGTCCATGCACCAGTTCAAGAACTGGATGTGGTACAAGGGACTCGGCGCCGGTCCCGTGGTCGATTTCGGCGCTCATCAGATCGACGTCATCAACTGGTTCCTCGGCGCGACGCCCAAATCCGTTACCGCGCGGGGCGGGACGTACTACTACGATCCGAAGACGCACGAGTGGTGTGACACCGTAATGGCGATCCTCGAATATGAGACGACGCCAGGTACGGTTGCCGTCTCGTACGAGAATCTGTCGACCAACGGTTACGGGGGCCACGTCGAGGTTTTCATGGGCGATCAGGGGACGCTCGAATTATCCGAGTTACCGAGCCGGGGAGGCGTCTATCGTGACGCCGAGGCGCCGGACTGGGACAAGTGGGTTCGCCTTGGCTTCCTGAATCGACCGGGCATGCCGGAGGAGAAAGAGGACGCGCCGGGCACGATCATGGTGGCCGAGACCAAGCCCCCGTCGAAGTACGAGATCCCCGTTACGTTGACCGATCCGTATCACCAGCCGCATCTGCGGAACTTCTTCGATGCGATCCGGGGCCGCGCCCGCCTGGCCAGTCCGCCCGAGACGGCGCTGGCCGCCACCGCGACGGCCCTGGCAATCAACGAGGCCGTCGCGCAGAAAAAGACCGTGGAATTCGACGCCGATTCCTTCCGGGCCTGAGACGTCGGCTCCCGCGCGGCTGCCGTTCGACGGACGTTTCGGTCGCCTTCGCTCGGGCCGGGACTACCCGATCTCGTCGTCGATCCAGGCGAGCAGCTCTTTGAGATCGTCCATGGTGATGTCACCCATGTGGGCGATGCGGAAGGTCTCTTCCTTGAGCTTGCCGTAGCCGTTGCCGAAGATGGTGTTGTGCTTCTGCTCGATCGCGGCGATCGTCTCGGCGACGTTGATCCCGCGGGTGTTCTTGACCGTCGTCAGCGTGTTCGAGGCGTACTTCTCGTCGCAGAACAGCGCGAATTTCTCCTTGGCCCAACCCCGGACGAACTCGCCCATCTGCTGATGTCGCGCCCAGACGTTCTCCATGCCTTCGTTGACGAGCTTGTGACACTGATAGTTCAGCGCCATGACGTGCGCGACGCTGGGCGTGACCAGCGTCTGGTTCTTCTCGGCGGACTTGGCCCAGAGCTCGAAGTTGAAATAGTACCCGCGTCCCGGCACACTTTTGCTTTTCTCGACCGCCCGGTTGCTCACCGCCGCGACGGTGAAGCCCGGCGGGATCGCGAACGCCTTCTGCACCGAGGCGAAGACGATGTCCCAGCCCAGCTCGTCGAAATGCAGGGGCAAGCCGACCATCCCGCTGACGGCGTCGACGAAGACCAGCACGTCCGGATACTTCTCCTTCATCATTTTGCTGATTTCCTGGACTGGATTGGTCAGTCCCGTGCTCGTCTCATTGTAGACCATGGTGAGCGCCGCGTACTTGCCGCCGGCCAGCTTCTCGTCGATCAGCTCCGCGGTCGTGGCCTGGCCCCAGTCCACTTTGAGCGCATCGACGTTCCGTTCGCAAGCGGTGGCGACGTCGGCCCACTTGTCACTAAACGCGCCGCAGCACGCCGCCAGCACCGTCTCGTCGGGGGCGACGCAGTTGCGGATCGACGCCTCCCAAAGGCCCGAGCCGCTGGAGGTGGAGAGGAACACGTGCTGATCGGTGAAAAGGATCTTCTTGAGCATGGCCACGGTTTCGCCGTGGAGCTGGGAATATCCCTTGCCGCGATGTCCCAGCGTCGGCCGGGCCAATTGCTGCAACACGTCGTCGTTGACCTTTACCGGTCCGGGAATGAAAAGTCGTGGCGCGTTCTTCCAGTCTGCCATGTGCGCTCTCCAAAAGCGATTAGATTTTTTGGATGGTTAATCCCGTGTACATCTTCGGATAGAAATAAGTGGACTTGTGCGGCATGCGCTCGCCGGCCTCGGTGACCTCCACCAACTGTTCCATCTTCACCGGATTCGTGAAGAAAGCGATTTGTCTCTTACCCGCGTCAATCTGCGCGATGAGGGTGTCGATGGCGTTGGGCGTGTCCTTGACGTACCCGACGAAGTCGGGGTCGCCCATCCGGTCCTCGTCGAAATGGAGCACCGCTTCGAGCACGAGCTTCTGGAGTACGGATACGTCGAGCGCGCGCCAAGCCGGACTTTTTTCCGGGGCGGCGTTGGCCATGAGGGCGGCGTCCTTCAGGACGATCACATGGAAGGCGCCGTGGCCCATATAAACGCCGAAGGCGTTTTCGTCGTTGTCGTGTCGGGCCTTCATCTCGGCCAGCATCTTCTGTTTGGCCTGCTCCTTTTCCGGGCCGGTCGCAGCGAACTTGATCTCGACGATGTCGAAGGTGTCTTTCAGACGCGTCAGAAACGCTTCGCCCGCAAAGCCGTCGATGCCGCCGACCACGCGGTGCGTGGCCAAAACGAGGAGACCCTTCTGCCGGGTGTTGGTGAAGGCCAGCATCTGGTGGCTGGCGGCCGGGTTGCCGTTTTCGCGGGCGTAGGTCAGGCCGGTGGTGTAGCGGTGGTGGCCGTCGGCGATGATGCAGCTTTTGTCGCTCATCATCGCCACGATGGCGTTGATGTCGTCGGCGCCCGTGATGGCGAAGAGCCGGTGCCGCACGTCCTGCTCATCGGTGAAGTCCACGAGCGGTTCCTGTGCAGTTGCCCTCTGCAAAATGGCGTCGGCGATCTGCTGCGGGTCCTCGTAGAGCATGAAGACCAGCCCGAACCGGGCGCCGGTCGCGCGCTTGAGGTTGAGCCGGTCGAGCATCGGTTTCTCGAACACCTGCTCGTGCGGCTTGACCGTCTTGCCGAAATCTTCGAGCTTGCCCAGGGCGATGAAGCTCAAACGCTGGAAGGCCTCACCGTTGATCTCGAAGTCCTGCACGTACGCGTAGATCGTATCCTTTTCGTCCGCCTTCAAAGCGCCTTGTCCGATCCAGTCGGTCAGAAAGGCCGCGGCGCGTGTGTACTGGTTGTCCTGCCCGTCGTCGGACGGTGTCGTCTTGCCCCGCGTGATGCGCACGACGTTGTACGGGCTCGCAGCGTACAGCTTCTCCCGGTCCTCGTCGTTGATGACGTCGTACGGCGGGGCAATGCACCGGCCCGTATCGCCCACGACCTCGGCATTGAACCGAAACGCTTTGAAGGGTCTTACTTCCATTTTCGCGGTCTTTATCATCGTGTCGTTGTCAAGCAGCCGGAGGCGATACCTCCCTGCCTCCGCTCCAGGCTCCGGAGAACGCCAACAAGGCTCTCCGGGCCCGCGCGAAGCGGGATCGTAGCGTAGAAGGGGCCCAAAGTCAAGAAAGAACCCCCTCCGGCGATGGGCGACGGATGTCGATTCAATGGGGGTCCTGTGCGTGATCTGTGCGAGTCAGGCCTTTCTGGAAACACGGTTGGCTGCCCTCAATCAACGGTGTTAGGGCCGCTGCGTAGTTCCTCGATGGCCCGTTTGGCCGCCTCGGCGCCGCTTCCCTGCGGCTCCATCTCCAGGACCTGCTGATAACAGCCGATGGCTTCTGACTTCTTTCCCATTTTGACGTAGACGCGGGCCATGGAGAACAGGGGGCCGCGCGCCTTGGGGCTGCCCAGTTGCCAGAGCCTGCAGATTTGGAGGGCTTTTTCATTCTGCCCGGCGGCGAAGGTCCGGCCGAACAACGGGCCGATGCGGCGCGGTGTGAAGAGCTGGCTTTCGGGGGTGGTCTGGCGGATTTCGCCGATTTTCTGCTCGGCGCGGGCGAATTCGCCAGCCTCGATCATTTCGAGCAGCGTATCTTCCCGACCGGCGATGGCTTTAGCCTTGGCGTAGCATCCTTGTGCCCGGTCGGTCCGGCCCATTTCCGTGTAGGCGTCGCCCAGGCTGTCATGCGTGTTGGCGGAATCGGGAAACAGCGCCGTATTGAGTTGGAGGATCCGGACCGCCTCGGGGAACCGGTTGATGTAGAGATTCTTGTAGCCGAACTTGTTGATCTCGCTCTCCAGGCCGGCGAATTCGTACTGGCCCGAGTGGTTTTCGACCAGGTTGCGGTAGCACGCCACCGCCGATGCCTCACCCTTTTCAGCAAGCGCCCGCGCCACCAGATCGACCGCCTTGGGCTTGGGCCAGCGCGGCGCCCCTCCCGTCAGGATACGGTACACGCCCGGGGCGATCTGCCAGTGATTGTACTGCTCGCTGTTGTCGAGGACGACGATCGTGTGCCCCGTGGCGCCGAAGCGGAACGCGTCGGTGCAGAACCCGTTGGTCGCGCCGCTGAAACTCGTGTAGCGTAGGGGCTCGCCGCCTTCGCGCGTGCCGATGGCGAAATAGGTGAGGTTGTAGGCGTATTGCTCGCCAGGGTTCTGCTTCCAGTAGGGGGTCTTGATCTTCGCCCAGCTCTCTTTCGACAACAGACGCTCCGAGTCGATGGCCCGGTTCCATTGGAACAGGTCTCGCACGGTGGAATACATGCCGCCGGTGCCGGTGAGATTCGGGGCGAATCGATAGCCGGCCTGCAGAAAGCCGCCGGGGACTTTGGCGTAGCCGGCCGCCATCTTCTCCACCACCTCGCCGTGCTCGATCAGCCCGGTGTCCCGCAGGTCCAGGGGCAGCAGAATCCGCGTGCGGAGATTCTCGGCGAAGGATTTCTGCGTGAGGCGCTCGATGATCTGCGCCAGGAGGATGTAGCCGGAATTGCTGTACTTGTACCGCGCGCCGGGCTCGAAGAGCAGGTTGCCGCTCATGTAGTCCCGGATCATGGCGTCGCGTTTGAGGTGCACGTTGAGGGGGAATTGCAACTGTTTGCCGGCCTGAGGCTTGAATTCGTGGAGGAAGCAGGGAATCCCCGAGGTGTGCTGCAGCAGAGGGTCGAGCGTCACCTTCTCGCCCGTGTCTTTGCGGTAGTCCGGCAGGTGTTGCGTCAGCTTGTCATCCAGCGTGAGCTTGCCCTCTTCGGCGAGCTGGAACACCATGACCGCGGTGAACTGCTTGCTGACCGAGCCGATGTTGAACTTCGTATCGGGACCGTTGGGTACCTGCCATTCCCTGTTGGCGTAGCCGTACCCTTTCTCCAACAGCACCTCGTCGCCGCGAGCGATCAGCACCGAGCCGTTGAACCGGCCCGTGTCGTACCACGCCTGCAAATACTTCTCCGCCAGCGCCACGCGATCCGCCGCCTGGGCCGCACCGCACAGCATCGTGGCACAAAACAATCCGACCAGCGAAACGCACGTTGTCTGCATCTTCCTGTCACCTCCTGTAACAACAAGGTGAAGCCGAAGAGCGCATTGGTACGCCCATGCGCCTCGTACCGCGTTTCACGGCTCCTGCGATTGTAGATTGCTTCGCTTCGCTCGCAATGACATTGAGCTTCCGATATGCCATTGCGAGGAGCGTAGCGACGAAGCAATCTCCTCCCGCACAGTCGCGGAACTTGCGAAATGCAGTGCTACTCCACGTCCCATCCTGGCACAGCGTCCTTGTGCACCAGGTAGGCGAGAATCTTGAGCTTGGCGAAGTCGCCGCGATAGAAGAAGTAGCCCTTGTGCTTGCCTTCCCAGGCGTCGCGCCAGGAATCCTTGACCAGGAACCAGTCATGCCCGCCCGATTCGGTCATGCCGACGATGTGCATGAGGTGGTCGTCTTTCGTCATTTTCTCGCGGAAGCGATGTTCCCGCGCCTCCTGCGTGATCAGCGCGGGCGGGATGTCGTCGTCCGGTATGAAGGCGATGTCACGTTGTCCTACGCGGCCCGGCTCGCTGATGTCGCCGTCGATGGCGACCGAATACCCGGCTCGCAGCGCGCCCTTGAGGCCCTCATAGAACGCGTCCAGCGGAACGTTGTAGTAGCATTTGTTCTTGCGCCAGTTGTCCGGCACGCGCAGATCGGTGAACGTATGGAACGGTGCATACTCGAACGACGTGACCAGCAGATAGTCCTGCCAGGGCAGCGCCATGAATTCTTTCTGAAAGGATTTCGGCGTGTAGGAGCGCCCCTTGTATTCGAAGCTCTCGGGCGGCTTGCCGAGGTGCTTGTCCAGTATCGACTTGACCTGTGTCACGACCTCCGCCTCATCCCATATCTCGTCTTTCTTGACGCGGTCGCGGTACTCTCTCAATTCACGATACATCGCGTTGTGATTGTACCCCTCCTCGCCCGGCGGCCGGCCGGGGTAGCTTTCCTCGGGCACGATGCCGTACTTCTGAATCGCATCCAATACCGTGGGGAACAAATCGCCCGGAGAGAACCGCGACTCGCCCCTGGTCTGCACGAAGTACCTGGCCTTCTCGACCCAGCCATAATACACGGGATACATCACCGCCATCTTGACCCTGGGCAGGCCCAGCCGCGCCATCTCCGTCTCGAGGAACGATACGGTTGAGAAGCTCCAACACACGGAAGTCCGCCCCTGGTCCACCGGCGGAAAATGAAACACCGAACCAAACGCCGAAACCGCCCCCGGCGCGACTACCTCCCCCCCAGCCTCATCCCCCCCCGCGCCAAACAAACAACTGCTAACCACCAACCCCAGCACAAAAACCGTCACGAGCTGTCTATGCATCACAAAAGCCCTTTCTCCATATGCAGGACCCGAAGCCGGACCGAATTCGAGACTACCCGAAAGAACGCCAGCTTCTGTCTTCCAGCGCTCCCTTGATCCATGCGGGATTGCGACGCGTGGGCAGTGCCGCGACATCCCGTACTCTCATGATTTGCGGCTCGCCCTCAGCTTCGCCAGAGAGATGAATTCGGCCTGGCCGTCTTCGATCTTCCTTTTTCGCTCTTCGAGGACATCCCGATGCCACTGGGGAGACTCAATTTCGGATTCCTCGTCCAGCAGCGAATCCCAGAGAGCCTCGATGGCCGCCAGTCGTTCCGTGCGGCTCATTTTCTTGATATCTGAGGTATTCATCGTGATTCGTTCCCACTAATAATGAGCAGGATGGCCAATTTGTTTGGCCCTGGAGCTACTCTTCCGTCTCACGGAACTCAGGAGCCCCAAAGTCCATGCTACATTATATGGACGAGCCAGCGAAAGGGCAAATGCTGTGTTCGCGACGTGCGAAACGTGGATGTGTTTTTGGTCTATTTGCCGTCGTGTTTCTTTTCGGCGAGGTATTGGTTTATGGCGGCGGCGGCGGTTCGGCCCTGGCCCATGGCGAGGATGACGGTGGCGGCTCCGAGGACGATGTCGCCGCCGGCGTAGACGCCTTCCAGGGAGGTCTTTCCGTTCTCGTCGGTGACGATGTTGCCCCACTTGTTGAATTCCAGTCCCGGCGTGGTCTGGCGGATCAGCGGATTGGCCTGGTTGCCGATGGCGATGATGACGGTATCGACCTCGATCCGGAACTCGGAATCCGCGATGGGGACGGGCCTTCGGCGTCCGGAATCGTCGGGCTCGCCCAGCTCGTACCGCAGGCACTCGATGGCGACGACGTTGTCGTTCTCGTCGCCGATGATGCGCTTGGGGCTCTGGAGCAGGTGGAACTCGATGCTCTCTTCCTGGGCGTGGTGCACTTCCTCGACGCGGGCGGGCATTTCCTTCTCGGTGCGCCGGTAGATGAGATAAACCTTCTCGGCGCCGAGCCGCAGCGCGGTGCGGGCGGCGTCCATCGCGACGTTGCCCCCTCCGACGACGGCGACCTTCTTCGAGGCCGCGATGGGCGTGTCGGCCCCTCTGCCGAACTCGTACGCGCGCATGAGGTTGGCACGGGTGAGGTATTCATTGGCGCTGTAAACGCCGACGAGCGACTCGCCCTCGATGCCCATGAAGCTGGGCAGGCCCGCGCCGACGCCGATATAGACCGCGTCGAATCCGTCCTCTCTCATCAACTGCTCGACGGTGCGGGTGCGTCCCACGATGAAGTTGGTGACGATCTCGACGCCCATCTTCCGCAGGGTCTCGATCTCTTCCTGAACGATGGCCTTGGGGAGCCGGAACTCGGGGATGCCGTAGACCATGACGCCGCCGGGCTTGTGGAAGGCCTCAAAGACGGTGACATCGTGGCCGGCCCTGCGGGTGTCGGCGGCCGCGACGATCCCGCCGGGGCCCGAGCCGATGATGGCGACTTTCATGCCCGTAGCGGGAGCCACCTCCGGCACGGCGTCGCTGTCTTTTGCCCGGTCGGCCACGAAGCGCTCCAGCCGGCCGATCGAGACCGCCTTCGAGACGTCCTTGAACTTGAGCCCGACGGTACATTTCTCCTGGCACTGCACTTCCTGGGGACAGACGCGCCCGCAGACCGCCGGCAGCAGGGAGTTCTCCTTGATGATTTGCAGGGCGTCTCCGTACTGGCCCTCGGCAATCGCGGCGACGAAGTCCCGGATGCGAATTTGCACGGGGCAGCCTGCGACGCAGGGGGCGGTCTTGCACTGCAGGCAGCGCATCGCTTCCAGACGGGCCTCGGCTTCAGTGTACCCGAGGGCTACTTCGTTGATGTTGCTGCGCCGGGCGGTGGGGTCCTGTTGGGGCATCTCCTGCGGCGGGATCGCAAAGCGGTCCTTCGCGCGCAGCGTGCCCGCATCGTTCTTGGTCGTTACTTCTTGCAGTAGTTCTTGTCTTTCTTCTTCTGTCACAGCGGAAACTTCCTCGCGGCTGTCACCGGCGATTATGTCAGGGAAAAGAGCGGCAGGGCTGCCGTCACTCGTCCAGGCCGATCCGGCACCGATGTTGTCTGTATTTCTCGTACGCTTGCTTTTCCTGGTTTTTGTAGGCGCCCATGCGTTTCATCATCAAGTCGAAGTTGACCTTGTGCCCGTCGAACTCGGGCCCGTCGACGCAGACGAACTTGGGCTTGCCGTCCACCTCGACGCGGCAGCCTCCGCACATGCCGGTCCCGTCGACCATGATCGTGTTGAGGGAGACCTGGGTCGGGACGCCGAATTCGCGGGTCACGTCGCAGCAGAACTTCATCATGATGGTCGGGCCGATGGCGAAGGCCTGATCGGGCTTGTGGCTGCGCTGGCAGACCTCTTTGAGGGGCTCGGTGACGAGGGCCTTGCGGCCGTAGGAGCCGTCGTCGGTGCAGACGATGATCTCGTCGCTGACGTCGGTAAACTGCTCTTCCAGAATGAGGTGGTCCTTGTCCCTGGCCCCCAGGATACTGATAACGGTGTTTCCCGCCCGTTTGAGGGCCGCGGCGATGGGCAGCAGGGGGGCGTTACCGATGCCGCCGCCGATGCAGACGACGGTTCCGAAATTCTCGATATGCGTCGGGGTCCCGAGCGGTCCGGCGACGTTGGCGATTTCGTCGCCGGCGCGTAGGTCGGCCAATTGGGCCGTCGTCTTTCCGACGCGCTGCCAGATCAGCTCGATCGTGCCTTTCTCCGGATCGGCGCCGGCGATGGTCAGCGGGATGCGCTCGGAATGCTCGGTATCAATACTGAGAATGATGAATTGCCCGGGCCGGCGGGCTCGCGCGATCAGCGGCGCCTCGACCTGGGCCCAGAAAACCTGCTCACCGATTTGTTTCTTGTCTGCGATCTTGTGGGCCATAGAGATTCTTCTTTGCCGTTACCGAAATTCTTGCTGTCGGTCTCGAACGGGCGGTGCCTCGCAGATCGCGCCCGAGGCCGAACGGGTCCTCGCGACGGACAGCGGTCGCATCCGCTTTCAGAGCAGCGCGTCGATGGCTTTCGTCAGGTCCTTCTTGCTGGTCAGGCCGACCCATTTCTTCTGCACCTGCCCGTCTTTGAAGAGGATCGTGGTCGGGATGGCGTTGATGCCGAACTCGACGGCGCTGTCCCGCGCCTCGTCGGTGTTGAGCTTGCAGATCTTGGCCTTGTCCTGGTAGTCGTTGGCGATTTCCTTGATGAGCGGCGCGAGCATCTTGCAGGGCCCGCACCAGGGGGCCCAGAAATCCACGAGAACCGGCATGTCGGAGTTGTGCACGGTTTCGTCAAACGTGGCATCCGTCAGGTCGATCACGTTTCCTGCCATGACTCTATCCTTTCCATGTTCTCCATGGTGTCGCCCTTGGCTGTCGGGCGGCCGAGGTCTTATAATAACTGTGCCGGGCGTGCTGTAAGCCGGCGGAGAGTATCGCCGTACAGGCCCATGCACTCTTGCGTACCTGGTAAGGCGGTTCAAAGTCTCCCATCCGGCCCGGCAGGTAGTGTAGCGGAACCATTCAGGATTTGTCAAACATTAAATCGCCGTCCGTCGCCGCCGCTTCGTGCGTTTCTTCGCTCTCACTGTCGTTCGCCGGTGATTTCGGTTTGGGCGGAAGCTCGGCGATCGGGATCGGCGGGGTCTGGGCCGCTTCGCGTGTTTGCTCGCTCTCCCGGTCGCCGGTGGGCGATTGCGGTTTGGGCGGCACCTCGGCGATGGGGATTGGCGGGGTCTGGGCCGCCTCTGCCGCTTCGACGGGAGGCTCGGGCTCGGACTCGGGTTCGGGCTCGGTTTCATCGACGGCGAGAATGGCTCGCTGGACCGCCACCTCGGCCGGCTCGTCCGTCAGCGCCCGCAGATAGATCTGCTGCGGGGCCGACTCGCTCTGCTCGGCCCAGACAAGCTTGTCGCGAATCAGCTCGAGCAGGGCCAGGAACAGGCCGACCATGACCAGGCGATTCGACCGGGAGTCGAACACGCGCTCGAAGGTCAGCGCACCTTCCGATTGCAGCCGATGCAGAAGCTCGATCTGGTAGAGGTCGATGGGCGTGTCGTCCTGGATGTGCCCGTTGTAGGTGTGGGTGCCGGTGGCCTTGCAGACGGCGTCGAACGCCTCAAGCAGGTCCCAGACGCTGACTTGGTCCATGTCCACCTCGGGCTCGGCTTTCGGGGCCAGGCGGTCGATCAGACTGGCAGGTCGCCCGAGGCGCTCCTTGTGCTCTTCGGCGGCGGCCTGGAGCAGGTTGGCCGCATCCTTGTACTTCTTGTACTCCAGGAGCTGGCGAATCAGCTCGGTCCGGGGGTCACCGCCGGCTTCCTCCTCGCCCATCTCCTCCGGCTGGACCCGGGGTAGGAGCATGGCCGATTTGATCTCCATCAGCGTCGCGGCCATCACCAAAAAATCGCCCGCCACGTCGATGTCGAGCTGTTTGAGAATCTCGACGTACTTGATGTACTGCTCGGTGACCTTGGCGATCGGAATGTCGTAGATGTCCACCTCTTCCTTGCGGACCAGGTACAACAACAAGTCCAGCGGCCCGGCGAAGACGTCCAGGTTGACACGGTAATCAGTCAACGATTGCTCCTGACAGCGGCGATTCAGTTTTTCTCGTATATCGTCTCAGGGCCGCAGGCCGACGACGTTGCGGGCCTCGGCGAGCGTCTGCGAGGCGACGGCTGCGGCGCGGGCGGCGCCGTCTTTGAGCATGGCCTTGACGGTGTCGAGATTGTTCTCGAGCTCGGCCCGTTTCTGGCGGTAGGGGGCGAAGTACTCGACCACTAACTCGGCCAGGCGCTTCTTGGCCTCGCCGTAGCCCATCCCGCCGCTGCGATAGCGCCGGTCCCAGTCGGCCAGCTCGTCCGGCGTCGCGAAGAGCTTCAGCAGGGCGAAAACGTTGCATTTCTCCGGGTCCTTCGGTTCTTCTACGGGCGTCGAGTCCGTGACGATCCTCATGATCTTCTTCTTCATGCTCTTTTCGGGCTCGAAGATCTCGATGGTGTTGCCGTAGCTCTTGCTCATCTTGCGCCCATCCAGGCCCGGCACGACCGCCACCGATTCGATGATGTGCTCCTCCGGGATCGTGAAGACCTCCCCGTAGGCGTTGTTGAACCGCAAGGCGATGTCGCGCGTGACCTCGATGTGCTGCTTCTGGTCGGCCCCCACGGGCACCAGGTCCGATTTGACGATCAGGATATCGGCCGCCTGGAGGACCGGGTAGGCGAACAGCCCGTGGTTCGGACTGAGCCCCTGGGCCACCTTGTCCTTGTAGCTGACGCAACGCTGCAGCAGGCCCATCGGCGTTATGCACGAGAGCAGCCAGGTCAGCTCCGTCACCGCCGGTACGTCCGACTGCCGCCAGAAGACCGTATTTTCCGTATCGAGCCCCAGGGCCATGTAGTCCATCGCCACGTCGAGACTGTGCTGCGCGATCGCCTCCGGCGACGGGTTGCTCGTCAGCGCGTGGTAATCCGCGATGAAGTAGTAGCATTCGTGTTCCGCCTGCAGCTCGAGGTGCTGCCGCATCGCACCGAAGTAGTTGCCGATGTGCAGCCGGCCCGACGGCTGGATTCCCGAAAGAACTCTCAATTCAACCTCCACGAGTAATGTTGGATCGCAAAACAGTGTGGGCTGTGTCAACGCCGGCAGGATAACGAGGATGGGCACGATTGTCAAGCGCCTTGACCGCTGCAGGGCCGGTGCGATGCCGCTTTTGGGGGCATCGCAGCCCGGGACCACAGCCCGCCGCGCGTGGCAGCGTCAAGTCCGCAGGGCTTGGCGATGGTTTGTGACCCAGGACTCTCTCCGCCAGCGATGGCCCAGACACGTCCGCCCGGCCCAGACTCCGTTTGAGCCTGCCACCCGGGCGCCGGTGCGGGCGAGACGGTTGCTTGCCGATCACTGCCACGAGCTTACCCATTGTGAAATTGGCTTCGTTTCGCATTTCGGCGTCTATCTTCCGGCCATTGCATGCCTTCAGGATTTCGAACTTCGGATGTAGAATCTCCCGGCTCCGCCGGGCCGAATTGGGTTTGTTTGACACGACGGGCCGCTCGCGTCCGCCCGGGGCGCTGCAGTGCGTACCCGCCGCCGGCAAATTGGCTTTGTTTTTCGCAGCACCCTCGTTTTTGCGCCGGAAACCGCCAAATTGGGTTCGTTTGACATATTCAGGCCGCCAAGCTGGCCTTGTCTTTCCTCGCGGCCCTCATCCTTCGGGCGAAAACGGGCCAAATTGGGTTCGTTTGGCGCCATTGCCAACGCGACGGGCGCCGCGACCCCCAAACCTCCCACACGCCTGCCGAAGACGACGGCCCCGAAGTGTTCGATCTGGCAGTCACAATCCACCATCCGGCAATCTCCTGCTTCCTCTCGCGATGCCTCGCAGTTGTTCTCCATCCATCATACACACACTCCGCCGCCTGTCAACCGAAAACTCCGGTTCTTGTCATCACCAAAAGCGGCTCCGGCCCGCCTTTCGGCCCCTCGCTTCACGCCGTATACTGTTCGCATGACGAGCATTCCCTTGGCTTCTGGCTGCTTTGATCCTACAATTGCAATATGGATTCGCAGGCTACGATCTGGCGTGAGACACAGAGAATGTCGCGGTCGAAGACCCGTTCCGCTCTATCTTTCGTTTCACGTTACGGGAGGCGACGCTTGCGAAAAGGGGCTGGATTCTGCCTCGCCTTCGGCGCCTGTGTAACTTGGAGTGTCGTATCATTAAGGAGGTAATCGCATGAGTCATCGGGTGCGAGAATTGCACTCCATCATGCCCATTGAAAACACCCCTTCCGTGATCCGATACGGTATCTTGTCGAATGAAGAAGGCGCCAAGTTGCCCCAGGAACCGGCATCTGTTGCGGACGGAATTATGCAAGATCGACGAGCCGTCAAGAAAGTGCCGGGTGGACTGAGATTGCACCGATACGCAAACCTATACTTCTGTGCGCGCAACCCCATGCTGTACAAGCGCCAGAATGAACGGAATCGCATCTGTGTTTTGAGAATCGCCCGCAGAATTCTTTCGGTGGCAGGGGTAGTCCTGACCGATCAGAACGCCGCAAGCGATTACGTGCGTTTCTTGGCCTCTCCGTCGGGGCTTGTCGATATCAATTTCGACTGGGTATTTGCGGAGTACTGGACAGACCCAAACCCGATCCTGGAGTTTCGCAGAAAGTCCACGAAGTGCGCCGAGGTTCTGGTTCCAAATCGGGTGGCGCCGGAGTATATTGAAGGTGCCTATGTGGCAAATGAAACGGCACGAGCGGCTCTTTTGAACACGGGATTTGAGCTTCGAGTTGAGTTGAATCCAAAGATGTTCTTCGTGAGTGGATGATGATCAAGGTTCTTATCGGCAACTTGTTCGAGAGTGGGGCACAGACACTGGTCAATACAGTCAACTGTGTTGGCGTGATGGGCAAGGGAATCGCTCGGGAGTTTAAGAAGCGATATCCGGATATGTTTCGGGATTATACTGCCCGGTGTGACGCGGGTGAAGTTCGGGTTGGAGTACCATACCTTTATTCAGATCTGCTCGGCACTTCGATCGTGAATTTTCCGACCAAGGAACATTGGCGCTCTCCATCGCGAGTGCAGGATATCGAGCGCGGGCTGGATGCTTTTCTGGAGCACTACAAGGACTGGCAGATTCGGTCCGTAGCGTTCCCTCCGCTCGGATGCGGAAACGGAGGTCTGGACTGGAAGGTTGTTGGGCCGATGATTTATCGAAGACTATCGGCGCTCGAAATTCCCGTCACGATCTATGCACCGTATGGGACACCGCGCCCGGAGTTGAGCCCCGAGTTCCTGAGCCGTTCTTGCGAAACAGTGGGTATCCACAAGCCGACTCGTCTACCCAAGATGAATCCTAATTGGATTGCCCTGCTGGAGACTCTCTATCTACTGGAACAGCAGCCGTATGCCAAACCTGTAGGGAGAACCATCTTTCAGAAGATCTGCTATGCGGTGACTAAGGCAGGTGTGGACACTGGATTTCAGTTTCGGCAAGGCAGCTACGGACCGTTCTCAGCGGAGGTTAAGCAAGCCCTGAGCGTCTTTGCGAACGCCAACCTGATTTGCGAACAGCAGCTTGGTCGTATGACGGCTATCAGAACGGGGCCCGAATACCCGAAGGAGCGTGAGAAATACAGCGATACGCTTACGTTACTCAGGCATAAGGTGGGGAAGACGGTTGATCTATTCAGCAGGATCAAGAGTACGGAACAGGCGGAAGAGGTCACGACCGTATTCTTCACGGTTCGGCATTTGAAGGAACAGAAAGGAGATGCTCGCGTCACCGAACGCGATGTGTATGATGCTGTTCTGGAGTGGAAGAAACATTGGAATACTCCGGAGAAGCACGTGGCGCTCGCGTCTGCGATTCGAAATCTGGTCATCTTGGGCTGGATGGATGTCGAGTTTTCCGAAACCCTTCCGGTTGACCAATTGGCATTTTGAGAGTTGCCTGCCCAGCGTTCTGGAGGTTTATGGATTGGGTGGCGGGGTCCACGTCTGAGCGACGCCGTGGTTTTCTCCAGGTTTGTCGTGTGCGACATTGCCGGCGGCTACGCGGCGCATCCGCCCGTGGTCTTGACGCTTATGCGTTGAGAATCACAGTCGGAAGTGTCATTTGCCGACCCGGGTGTTTACGGCGTCGAACATGGCGGTGATGTTTTGGGGGGGGACGTTGGCGAGGATGTTGTGGACTTGCTGGAAGACGAAGCCGCCGCCGGGACTCAGGGTGGCGACCTGCTCCTTGACGTGTTGGGCGACCTGTTCGGGAGTGCCGTTTGGCAGGATATCGCGGGTGTCGCAGCCGCCGCCCCAGAAGGTGATGTC
>JAFGCA010000399.1 GCA_016932895.1 Sedimentisphaerales bacterium
AGAAGCTCGTCCAGAATCCTTTGCTCGTTCATGCAAGCCCACCACCTTCCCTGGGTGCGACGCCGACCTATGCCCTTCAAGAAAAAACCACCGGCCTGTCGATATATACTTGTCCGACAACCACTTCCGACTGATAATACTTTCGGTACGGATGCCCAAAGAAGGATTGTATAGCAAGGAGTGGGCCGTTGACAAGCATCATTGAAAAACGCCTGTCTCTGCACCAGCTTCTGGCGCAGAAAGAGGCGGAGAACGCGGAGTTGAAGGCGCAGAACCTTCAGCTCCAGGCCCTGGCCAATCTCGGCTCGGCCACCTGCATGATCGCGCATGAAATCAATAATCTGCTCACGCCGTTGTCGTCCTATGCGGCCCTGGCGGCCAGAAACCTCGACGACAAGCCGCTCGTGGAAAAAACCCTCGACAAGACGACGCGAGGCTGCCAGCGGGCGTCGAAGATCATGCAGAGCCTGCTCGGAATGGCCAACGGCCAGAGACAGGAGGTGGAGGAGGTCCGCGTTCAGGCCCTCGTGGAGGACGTTTTCACCGGCCTGTGCCGGGATTTCACGAAAGACGGCATTACCGTCGAGGTCAGCGTCCCGGAAGACCTTTACCTGATCTGCGTGCCGGTGCAGATTCAGCAGGTATTGATGAATCTCGTGCTGAACGCCCGCGACGCCATGTTGCCGGGCGGAGGATTCCTGCGGGTGAGGGCTTGGCGGGGGGACGACGCGGTGCACATCGAAGTCTCCGACACCGGCCACGGCATATCGCCGGAGGATCTCAAGAACATCTTCCGGCCGTTCTTCACCACGAAATCAGGGCCGGACCGCCCCGGCGGGTCGGGCTCGGGCGTGGGTCTGGCGTTCTGCCGCCGGATCGTGGAGGCCCACAATGGGCGGATCGACGTCGAGTCGCAACCCGGCAAGGGAAGCACGTTCACGCTCCGATTGCCCGGGGCGTAGCCGGGGGAGCCGCTGATGATCGCGCAGGTGTATCAGAACCTCGGCTCCGTGGTCGTCCTGCTGCTCCTGCTGGGGTGTTCGGCGTTCTTTTCCGGGGCCGAGACCGCTTTCTTCAGTCTCACGCACCGTCAGATCAAGCAGTTGGGCGTCTCATCCTCCAGGCTGGAGAAACTCGCCGCCGGGCTTCTCCGCAGGCCGGGACACCTGCTGAATTGTCTCCTGCTGGGCAATATGACGGTGAATGTCCTGTTCTACGCCATATCGAGCGTCCTGGTCGTGCGCGTCGGCCAAGGCCACGGGCTGGGCGCCGCCACGGCGATGGCGTTCTGCACGTTCATCGTGCTCGTGCTGTTCGGGGAGATCGTGCCGAAGTCTCTGATCTACCTCAACGCCAGGCCCCTGGCGATTGCCACGGCGGCGCCGGTCTATCTCGCCGTCCGGGTGTTCGGCCCGATTGCCCTGTTTTTCCGGTTTCTCTTCCTGGAGCCGGTGCTGCGGATTTTCTTCGGCCGGATCCGCCTGCCCAAGACGATGACGTTGTCGGAGTTCGGCGTGCTGGTCGACCTGAGCCGGCGACGCGGTCTCCTCACGGCCGACGAGAACCGGCTCCTCGTGGAGGTCGTCGAACTGGGCCTGCTGAAGGTCCGCCACGTCATGCGGCCCCGCGTGGACATGGCGGTGTGCAGCGTCGCCGACTCGCCCGACGATGCCCGTAAGCTGATGCTGGCCCATCGGCTCACCAAGGTCCCCGTGTACGTCAGGAACGTGGACAACGTCGTGGGGCTGGTCTACCTGCGGCAGCTGCTTCTCAAGCCCGGCGTTCCGCTGGATCGGCTCGTGCAGCCGGTGCATTTCGTGCCGGAGCAGAAGACGGTGGAATCGCTGCTGGAATTCTTTCGTAAGACCAAGACCGATACGGCGGTCGTCGTGGACGAGTACGGCGGCATCGCCGGGGCCGTTCAACTGGAGGACATCGCCGAGGAGCTTTTCGGACGCATGGAGATGGCGGCGGGCATCGAGCCGATCAAGCAGTTGGGCCCTTTTCAGTATCGCCTCGCCGGCGATCTGGCCATCCACGACTGGGCGGATGTTTTCGGCATCGACCTCGAAGAGACCCGTCTGTCCACCATCGGCGGTCTCGTCACCACCCTGCTCGACAAGATTCCCCGAAAAGGGGACGTTGCATATATGGGAAATCTCAAATTTACCGTCGATCGCGTGCGCAAGCATCGCATCGAGACCGTGATTCTGTCGTTGGAGCCGATTCCGGGCGATGGCCAGTAAGCTGTATTACCTGTTGCCCGCTCTGGTCACGATAGTCCTGGCGGGCCTGTTTGCGGGGGCCGAGACCGGCATCTACCGGCTCAGCCGGCTGCGGCTGCGGCTCGGCGTCGAGAAGGGCCGGTGGTCCTCGGTGCTGCTCGACAGGCTCATGCGGGACAGCTCCGCCCTGCTGCTGTCGCTGCTGGTCGGCACCAACCTCTCGCACTACCTGGCCACCAGTCTTATCACGAGCATGTTTCTCAGCGTCGTGGTCTCCGAGCACACAGCCGAACTCTACACGACGCTGCTGACGGCCCCTCTGTTGTTCGTCTTCTCCGAGCTGATTCCCAAGAACGTGTTTCTGCACCGGGCCGACGCGCTGACCACGTTCTTCGCCCCGCTGCTCTACGCGACACACCGGGTTCTCACCCTGTGCGGGATCGTGCCGCTGCTGAAGCTGGCGTCGCGGGGCTTCGCCCGGCTGACCGGCTCACCCGCGCCGGCCGCGACGATCGCGCCGAGCCAAAGTCATCAGGTCAAGGCGATCCTGCGCGACACGCGG
>JAFGCA010000400.1 GCA_016932895.1 Sedimentisphaerales bacterium
CGCGTGCGCGTCGGCCTTCTGAGCGAGGCCGCGGCGATGGCGGCGTTTCACAAGCGAACGTACCGGCCCTTTCAGCACCGCGGGGCGGCGTTTCGCATCTGTTGTGAGCGGTTCGATGCCGTCACCGCCGAGATCGTTCGCCAGCGGGACATCCTGGAGCAATACATCGGCCGGCACCCTTCGTTTGGCTCCTCCCTTGAACCACTTGAACTGCTCGCCGATGCCCCCGAGGTGGCCCGTCGCATGGCGCGGGCCGCGGCGCTGGTGGGCGTCGGTCCGATGGCGGCCGTCGCCGGTGCTATGGCGCAGACCGCCGCCGAGGCGGGCCTGGCCGCCGGCGCCGTCGAGGTGATCGTCGACAACGGCGGGGACATTTACCTCCGGGCCGGCGCGCCGGTGGTCGTCGGTCTCTATGCCGGCAGCGCCGCTTTGGGCGACAAGCTCGCGTTTTCCTTGCAGCCGGACGATACACCTATCGCGATCTGCTCCTCGTCGGGCAGGATGGGCCATTCGCTGAGCCTGGGCCGCTGCGACCTGGCCACGGTGGTGGCCAAAGACGCGGCCCTGGCTGACGCGGCCGCCACCCAGGCCGCCAATCTCGTCGAAACCGCCGCTGATGTAAACGCCGCCCTCAATCGCATCGCCGCCATCGAAGGCGTCACGGGCGTGCTCATCGTCAAAGACGACCAGGTCGGTCTGGCCGGACGGTTGCCGTCATTGGTCCAGGCGCCCCGGTAACGCGCCGCGCCGGGACGTGGTAGTGCACGAAAAGAAATGTTAGGAGATTCTCATGGTTGGCAGATCCGCACCTCTGGTGACATGCGCGCTGCTACTGGGTGCCGCGACGGCGTCCGCAACATCCCAGAAGCGTAGCGCAATGTTCGTGCTCGAAGCCGCAACGTTCGCGCATCACGTCGATTTCTTCAACGGTATGGAGCCCGAGACGATCGTCAATGACATTCCGAACCACCGGTCGTGGGCGTGGATGAAGCAGAACATCCCCTTCTTCGAGTGTCCCGACAAGAGCTTCGAGGAGATTTACTACTATCGCTGGTGGACGTTTCGCAAGCACTTGAAGCGGACGCCGGGTGGATTCGTCTTCACGGAGTTTCTCGACAAGGTCGGGCACAGCGGACTGTATAATACGATAAGCTGCGCGTTGGGCCATCACATCTATGAGGGTACGTGGCTGCGCGACCAGCGATACATCGACGACTACGCCCGGTTCTGGTACGTCGGGCACGAGGGCGGATTGCAGCCGCACCTCCATCGCTACAGCAACTGGGGAACGTGGGCGCTGTACCGCCGGTACCTGGTCCACCGGGACAAAGGCTTTTTGACGAGCCTGCTGGACGCCTTCGTACGAGACTACGAGGCGTGGACCCGGGATCACGCTCTGGCCAACGGCCTCTTCTGGCAATACGACGTCCGCGACGGGATGGAGGAGTCGATCAGCGGCTCGCGCAGGGACAAGAACGCCCGGCCCCCTTTGAACAGCTACCTGTACGCCGGGGCGGTGGCGATCTCGAAGGTGGCCCGGCTGGCGGGGCGGGAAGCACTGGCGAAGGAGTATGCCCAGAAGGCCGCGACGCTGAAATCGCTCGTCCACGAGTTGACGTGGGATAAGCAGGCTCGGTTCTTCAAGGTGCGCTACCCCAGCGGGGCGCTGGCGGACGTGCGCGAGGAGATCGGCCTGATCCCGTGGTACTTCAACCTGCCCAGGCCGGGCTACGAGCAGGCGTGGGAGCAGCTCACCGACCCGCAAGGCTTCAAGGCACCCATGGGAATCATGACGGCCGAGCACCGGCATCCGCAGTTTCGCAGTCACGGCGTGGGGACATGCGAGTGGGACGGCGCGGTCTGGCCCTATGCGACGAGCCAGACGCTCGTGGCGCTGGCGAACCTGCTGCGACACTACGAGCAGGAATACGTCAAGGAGGCAGATTACTTCGACGCCCTGCTGACGTACGCGTGCTCGCACCGGTACCGGGGCAAGCCGTATATCGGCGAGTATCTCGACGAGCGAAACGGCCGCTGGCTTAAGCCTGATTCCGACCGCAGCCGATACTACAATCATTCCACCTTCTGCGACCTCGTCATCGCCGGACTGGCGGGGCTGATGCCGCGAGAGGACGAAACCGTTTCGGTCCATCCGTTGCTCCCGGCCGACGCGTGGGACTGGTTCTGTCTCGATGGCGTGCTCTATCACGGCCGGATGCTCACCATCCTGTGGGATCGAACGGGACACAGGTACGGCAAAGGTGCCGGTTTGCGCGTCTTTGCCGACGGCAGGGAAATCGCCGCTTCGGACGCATTGAGTCCCGTCACGGGCAGTCTGCCCTGATCCCCGCCGGTCAGCGTCTCTCTTTGAGAACGTGCTCGAAGAAGGTGTAGATTTGGTCGTTGGATTCGGGCGTGGGGGCGTGGGTGGTGCGGTTGGTCATGGCGACGCGGTTCTCGCGGCCCAGGAGCTTGTTGACGGCGATGGTGTGGTTCAGGGCTTGCCAGCGCTGCGGCCGGTCTTCGGCACCGCCGGAGACCAGGAACAGACGCGGCGCCATCAGGGCGTGCAATTCGTGCAGGTCGTGGCCCGATTCGAACAACGCCTTGTACGCGCCGGTCCTCGGATTGGCGTCGTTGGGGATGCCCTTGTCACGCTGGCGGTTGCGCTCGTAGCCGAGGTACCACGGTTCCCAGTAGTTGACGTTGGCGCGGGTCTCGTCGAAGACGATGCCGGGGTCGGACCAAACCGCGCAGGCGAACTTCTCGTAGAGGCACGAGGCGAGCATGGCCCACTTGCCGCCATAGGAATGGCCGACGATGCCGATGCGCTGGGAGTCAACATCGGGGAGATTGGCCAGGGCGTTGTGGCAGTTAGCGGCGACATAGGCCAGCGCCGAGAGTGGTTGCAGCGGCTTTCCGCTTTCGGCGCCAAAGCCCTTCGGCGCGTACGGCGCCTGTAGGTTGCAGAATTCGGGCGTACCGATGGATAATGTCACGAAGCCGCGTTTAGCGAGCTGGTAGGCAAAATCGCGCAGCTCCCGACCTTGCCCGATGCCCGTCTCGGCGTCGTAGTAGACCACCAGCACGGCCGGAAACGGACCCGCGCCGTCGGGCACGAGCAGGTAGCCGTCCACCGTTTGTTTCCGCGGCGCCGCTTCCACGCGAACGACGTGCTGGACGAAGTCCTCGCGCCTCTCGCGGCTAAGGTGTTCGACCCGGGGTTTCTCTATCAGTGCGGGCCACGGCCCCATCACTCCATGCCAGAAGGCCAGTATCTCCCCGCGGCGTTTCCGCCAGTCGGCCGGCGTGGTAACGGCGGCGCCGTCGTGGAACCGCAGCACGGGCCGGTAATCGCCGAAGTCCCCGCCGAACTCGCGCGGCGGTTCAAAAAACGGGGCGATCTCCGACGGCACGCGCGCTGTAGTCGTCCCCGTCGAAGCCAAAGCAAAGCACAGTAACAGAAACAACCTCATGCGGTCCCTCTCGATTCAATATCAGCGTCTGTTTTTGCGCTGGTCGAGTCGTTCCCCCAGCGGACGGCGGACGGGAATGACGAGTCCGCCGCCGGCCTCGAGCTCGTCGAAGAGCTGCGCTTTCATCGCTTCGATCCGCTCGCGATAGGCCGGCACGTTGATCAGGTTGTGTCGCTCGTGCGGGTCGGTCTGAAGGTCGTAGAATCCGTCGTGGTCCCAGACGCCGTGATAGTAAATGTACTTGTAGCGGTCGCCACGAATGGCAAAAACGGTCGGCGTGGCGGGGAAGTTCCACTCCCAGTGGTATTCGTACAGGATGTGATCGCGCCACGGGATCGACTTGCCCGTGAGCAGAGGCAGAAAGGACCGTCCGTCCATCTCGGCCGACTCCGGCGCCGGGACGCCGGCCGCATCCAGCAACGTCGGGGCGATGTCGATGTTCTGCACCATCTGCGTGACTTTGGCCCCCGGCTCGATCAGACCCGGGGCATAGGCCAGCATGGGCACGCGGATCGACTCCTCGAACGCGTCGCGCTTGTCGTAGAAGCCATGCTCGCCCAG
>JAFGCA010000401.1 GCA_016932895.1 Sedimentisphaerales bacterium
ACGGTTTTCGCTCCGACGGACGAAGCGTTCGCCAAACTGCCCGAGGGTAAGCTGGAATCCCTTCTGAAGGCCGAGAACAAGGAGAAGCTGGTCGAGATTCTAAAGTTCCACGTCGTCTCCGGTCGACTAACGGCCACCGATGTCCAACGTCTGCTGGTCGCCGACACTGTGCAGGGCACGAGCTTGTTGCTCGCCACGACTGAAGCAGGTGTGACCGTCGACGGGGCTACAGTCGTAAAGGCGGACATTTTAGCAACGAATGGCGTCATACACGTCATTGACCGTGTGCTCCTTCCGAAGGACATCGTCGGGACGGCCACGCAGGCTGGGCAGTTTAACACACTCCTAGGAGACCGTCCGAGTAAGGCTCAAGAATGAAGATTCTCGTGCGCTGTCCGGCTTTTTTTCAGGGGGCAATACGCGACACCGCTGAGATCACCGATAAGGGCAACGACCGGTACGACGCGACAACGGGTGCTGGGGCCTGCATTCGTGGATTTCAATCGGCGCACACCTCCTCCTTTCACACCGCCGCCCATAGTTTTCTCAGATTGTGCGCCATGCACACCAGACGCCACTCGCTCCGCATCTTGTCGATGCCGTTCAGCAAGAACTGCACGAATCCGAGGCCGCGTTTGATCTGACCGAACACCGGTTCGGTGATCCATTTCCGTTCAGCATAGGTCTCCCGGCCCTTCTTCGTGCGAAGCTTTCGAGCCATCCGTTCCTTGGTGGTCAATCCATTCGGCGGCCGACCACGCGGATGGAGCGGCACCTTCTCGTTGTGCTTCAGTCGGCCGGTCGCGATGTAACCGTCGATGCCTTGCCCATCCAGCCAGGTCACGTTGTCTTCACTGAAGTAGCCGCTGTCCGAAGAGAACTTGCCAATCCGCCGGCCTCGGCCGACGTTCTTCTTCGTCTGTTTCACCATCGGCTTCAACTGCTTCTTGTCGTTCGGCTCGTTGGTGACATCCGCTGCGACGATGACCTGATGCTCCCGATCCACCGCCGCCTGAGCATTGCCGCTCTGATCGAAACCCTTGTTGTTCGCCTTCATGATCGACGTTGTGGGATCCGTAAAATTGTACTGCTTCTTGTCCTCCGGAACCTCCTTCACGTCCTTCCGCTGGCGGCCCTGATGACGCCTGTTGCCTCGCTTGCGATCCTCCTCTTGCCGACGTTTGCGCTCCTCCTGGGCCGCTGCTTTCGCCTTGTTCTCAAGGGCTTTTCGAGCCTCGCGGATTTTCTTGAGCCGGTCCTTGCGACGCGAGAGTTCCTCCGGCAACTCGTCGCCACGACGATCTTGCCCGTACCGCTCGTCTTCCTCGGCGTCCGTGGCTTCGGCGCGATGCAATAAGTCGCGAATCTCCTCCCGCAAACGTTTCTCCTCGGCCTTCATGCGGCCGTAACTCATCGCCTTGTGACGCGATGCGTTCGCCTTGACCTTCGTCCCGTCCAGCGATACGTGCCCCAGCTTCACCAGACCCGCTTCCTGGCACAACTGAAGCACCTCAACGAACATCCCTTCCAACTCCGCCAGGTGCAGCTTCCGAAAGTCGCTGATCGTCCGGAAGTTGGGGGCGTCATCGTGGACGATCACCCGGTACGCCGCGTCACGCTCGCAACGCTTCATGATCCGACGCGAACTGAACACCCCCTGCGTGTAGCTGTAAAGGAGCAGGGTGACCATCATGCGCGGATGATACGGCGGGAACCCTCGACCATCACCGCTCTCGTACTTCCGCCTGATCGACTTCAGATTCAGATCCCGTACCGTGTCCAACACGAAATACACCAGATCGTCTTCCGGAAGCCAGTCCGAAGGCGACGGCGGCAACAGATAAGCCTGATCCGGGTCCCAGCTACGGTAAGTCTTGCTCATCCCTGAGCCCTCGAAATGAACGCGTCTTCCATAACCAACGCCCCCAGCATATCATGCCCGTCAAGACCCGTTACTCGGACGGTCTCCTAGCGTCGGCCTTGCGGCGATCGCTTGGGCAGGCTGACCTTGAGCCTGGCGCACGCTGCCGGCGCCGGTGGGGAGACGCGGGCGGCGACAAAAAACCGCGGATGATCAGGGAAGGATCACCCGCGGGGATTCGCGTTCTGTCGCCGCCTGTCGATCAGGCGGGTCGGATTTCCCGTTTGGCCGGATCGAAGATCATCTTGCGTCCCTGGACCCATGCGCAGTCGGCGAGGATGACGGCCACGCCGTGAGAGTAGCCGGCCGTGAGCATGTCGGCATTCGCCGGCTGGCGAGAACGCAGGCACTTCATCCAGTTGAGCATGTGGTGGTCGTGCTCGACGTGCTTGATCGGCTCGGGTTTCGCGCCGAGTTTCCCGGGCTTGTGCGCGCCGGCCGACATCGCAGTGGGCTTGGACCAGTTGGTCAGGTCCATCATGCCTTCCATCCCGTAGAAGTGCGTCCGAGAACCGTTTCCGTTCGAGAAATTGGAGTTATACGAAACAAGGAATCCCTCGGGATACTCGAGGAGGGCGTGGATGTCGTCGGGACAATCCCGCCCGTCGTCCTTGAAGCAGAGGACCCCGCCGTGGGTGACGGCGGA
>JAFGCA010000402.1 GCA_016932895.1 Sedimentisphaerales bacterium
AAATACATCTGCGGCGTGTCGATCATCCCGATATCCACCACGCCCACGCCCGTCGAGCGAATCCCGTCGCTCAGCGCCTTGGCCAAACCCTCGCTGTGCGTCCTCATATCCCGCCCCACGCACAGCGATTTCGACTGCGCCTGGCCCCGCTCGAAACCGCTCATCAGAGAAGGCAAATACCGCGCCGTGGCGCAACCGATCTTCCACGCCGCCTCTTCGTCAAGCTGATCGGGGTAGAGGCCCCGGATATCGTATGCCTTGAAAATTGCCGGATCCATCTAAGCTCACTCCTTTGGTTCAGCATCCTGTTCGATCCACCGCGGCGTGCATCCAGCCGCGCTTTCAAAAGGCTCCCAATATACCGCAGCCCCCCCGCTCACGCAACCCCCCACCCCACCGCCTCCGAAACCCGTTTCCCAGCCCGAAAACCGCAAAACGCCCCCCTCACGGCTTGACTGTAAAGGATGAATTCGGTATGCTATGATGGCATTAGGAGCAGTGGTATTGCTCTGAGAAAAAGGAGGAGGATCCGCTATGAGCCGGTTCACTACACGCGCGATTTTGATGCTTTCGGTCTGCACTGCTGTCGCCCAGGGGGCGCCGTCCGGGGATGAAGCGGGCCAAATGGAGCGAATACGCCGGATCTGCGAGATCATGCAGGAGCGGCTGGGCCGCATCCAGAACTATCAGTGCACGCAACTCCACACCAAACGCGGCGTGATCGAGCAGTGGCGGATCACGGAGCGTCCCCGTGTGGCCGCAGAGCGGGCGTCCCCGCGCCGATGATCGCCAAGCCGACGTGAGGCGAAATGCACAAGTGGGACTTGTCACGAGTTGCGAATAATGTCATTCTATCGCCAAAGGAGTAGATATGATGATCGCAACCTGGGCTCGAACACTCTGTGGTTTTGTAATGACACTGGCATCGGCGTCGTCGCAGGAGGCGACGCGGTTCTCTGCGGATACGCTCGGCGCGTATTACACGGTGCAGGTGCTGGCGGCGCCGGTGGAGAACGAGCAGGCCCTGCAGAGCGCGTACAAATCGCTGCGCGACGAGGGACATCTGGTCTATTACTGCCCCGCCCGCGTTGGCGAGCGACGCTATCTGAGACTGCGAACCGGGCTGTTCGCCAACCGCACGCAAGCGCAAGCCCGCGCCCGGGAGCTCAAAAAGGAGAACGGCTTCGATGGCTTCGTGGCCCGCGCCGGCGTGTTCGTGGATTCTCTCAACCGCGGGTTTGACGTGGTCACGACGCCCAGCGGCATCTGGCGCAAGATCGGCATATCGGCGACGGAGCTCTACCATTTCTCGTCCTGCTTCAACGAAGCGCCGGACTGCCCGGCTCGGATTTCTCCGGCCGGGACGCACATCGCGTTCTACCACGACAACAAGATCATGACCATCAATCTCAGCACGAGCCGCGCCATGATCCTCCGGGAAGGCACGCGCCCGGACGAGCTTCTCCACAGCATCGTCCGCTGGTCGCCCGACGGCCGGCACATCGCCTATCTCGACGCGGTCGCCTGGGAACTACCCACGCGCTTGTGGGTCATGCGGTCCGACGGCACGAACAACCGCTGCCTGGTCCGCGACGAAACCGGGCAGACCAAAGTCAAGTCCTTCCTCTGGCATCCGCGCGAGAACAGGATCTTCTACGTGGCCGGGCCGACGCACGGGACCGTATCGGTCGGCGGCAGCCTCTATGGCACCGACCTCGCCGGCGACCGGAAGAAGATCGTACCGGCCGGGATCGAGGACGGGGAAGAAGTCTTCTCCGAATTCCGCATCGCCGACGGCACCCTCTATTACAAGATCGCCCATTTCGACGAGGACCGTCAGGAGAAGCAATACACGCTGCGCACGCTCGATATCGGCCGGTCGGCGGCGCAACTGAAATGACGCGCAGCGGGAAGGAGAATGCTCGTGCAGGCAGGTGAGAGCAGACGAAACATCCTTCTGATTGTCCTGGTCACGGTGGCGGCAACCGCTCTGATCCGTTGTGCGACCTCGGCTCAAGACGCGCCGATGGCGCCCCAATATGAGCCCGCCGCCTCGCTCAAGCCCTTCGGGATTATCGGCAAGGAGGTCCGACCGTTCGAGCCGGGGCGAGAGGCCGAGCTGTTCGCCTACGAGGGACGCGGCTGCCTGACGCACAAGGACGACAGCGACCACAGCTTCTCGGTCTACCGCTTCCACGAGGACGATCCGATCTTCTTCGAGAAGGGACTCCGCCTGACCTGCCGCTGCGGCGAAGAGATCGACGGCAAGGTCTTCCATGACCCGAAGAAGACAAGATACAGCACCTATACGTGGGTCTACGAATGGTAAACCACCCGGCCCGGCCCAATCCCGGAAGAGACATTCCTTAAGGAAACTCTCAGGCGACAGAAGGGGTGATAGCATGAAGGGACACATCCTGGTTCCCATCCTCGTGATCGCATATCTCGCGGCACCGGCGTTGTCGGGCAGCCGCCTGCCCGTGCCGATAAGGATCAACGGCAAACCGGCGCAACTCGATATCGACACCGGCGCGGAGCGAACGTGCCTTTTCGACGCGGGCGCCCGACGCCTCGGCCTTCAAGTGACTCCTCCTGACCCCAACATCTTGGTCGAGCCCGGCCGCGTTGTCGCCGGTCGAACGGAAGAGTGCACGCTGGAGATAGAGGGTTCGAGCGCCCGTATCCGGCTGTCCGTGGTCACCCTTCCGAGCTATCTGAAGCCCGGCACGGACGGCGTGATGGGTTGGGACTTTCTTGGAGACAAAATCATCGAGATGGACGGGCCCGGCAGAAAGCTGCGCGTCCGCGACCGACGCACGTTCGATGTCTCGCAGTGGCAATGCTGGACGATCCGTCCCAACGCCAGAGTCCTGATCGTGCAAATACCGGCCGGCCCGGGAGAACCCCACGAGGTCCTGATCGATACCGGCGCCCCCGGCGGCGTGGATCTGAATCCACAACGCTGGCAGAAGTGGATCGATGCTCATCCGGAGCAAGCGGCGACCCTGGACGCGGCATATACGCCGGGCATTGGCCTGTTGGTAACGGAGGAACGCTGGGCCCCCGAGCTGGCGCTGGGCGGTGTGGTCTTCCGGGAGGTCCCCGTTTCCAACAGAAACGCCGTGGGCAAGCTCTTCGTTGGCGATGATTACACCGGCACGTTGGGGCTGTTTGCCCTGCTGCGTTTGTCGATCGTCGTCGACGGCAAAAGCGGGAAGGTGCACGTCAAGAGTCATCCGCCTCCGGAGGAGCCGAACCCTTACGAGTACAACCGGCTCGGCGCCGTGTTCGTTCCGGCCAACCTTCAGAGCAACGACCTGGTCGCACACGTCGTCACGGGCAGCCCCGCCCACGAAGCCGGCGTTCGCGACGGCGACTTCCTGCTGCGGATCGATGATCTGGACGTGGCGAAGTGGCGGACCGACCCGCGCGTCCTGCCGTTGAGCCGGTTCTGGTCGCGGCCGGCCGGAACCACACTCCAACTCGGCCTCAAACGAAACGGCCAGGATCTGGACGTGAAGGTTACCCTGCAGAACATTTTTCCCGATTGACAACATGGCGCTGGCCTCTTGC
>JAFGCA010000403.1 GCA_016932895.1 Sedimentisphaerales bacterium
CTCGACGACCCGCTCATGGTCACCGTCGCCAACAGTGAAGGCGAAATGAACAGCGCGATGCTCCGCATCGTTGGCATCGCCGAAACCGGCAGCAAAGAGCTCGACGCCACCATCTGCCACGTCAACCTTGAGGACGTCGAGAGCCTGACCGGCCTTGCCGGCGCGGGCGATCTGACCGTGCTGCTCGACGATCCGAAGCGCCTCGAAAAGGCGGTCGAAGAAATCAGGGGCGAGCTTTCCGACGACTATGCCGTGGTGACGTGGGAGGAGATCATGCCCGAGCTGGCCTCGGGCGTCAAGGTCGACGAGACGTGGACGAGGTTGACCGTCGCCATCGTTATGATCGTGGTGTTTCTGGGGATCATGAGCGCGCAGTTGGCGGCGGTGCTGGAGAGGCGACGTGAGTTCGCCGTCCTCTCGGCGCTGGGAATGAAGAGCGGGAGGCTCGTCGGCGTCATGTTGATGGAGGGCCTGATGCTGGGCCTGGCCGGCTCGATTCTCGGTTTGGCCTTCGGTTTGCCCGGGGCGTATTACGTCGCCACGCGCGGCATCGATTTCAGCGGGATCTACGGCGCAGAGATATCGATGTCCAACATCCTCTTCGATCCCGTCTTCAAGGGAGATTTCGGGTGGTTTCTGGTGCCTCTGGCGTTCGAGCTGGCGCTGTCGGCGACCATCCTGAGTTCTCTGTATCCGGCGTGGTTCGCCATTCGTACGGACCCGGCCGCCGCCCTGAGAGTGGAGCATTGACCGTGCCTCGCGCACGAGGCAAAGGAGTCGATTATGACCGATGAAACCCTGGTTGCCGCCGATGAGGTCACCAAGGTCTACGATACCGGCAAGCTCGAAGTCCACGCCCTGACCGGCGTGACACTCGACGTCAGGAAGGGCGACTTCATGGCCATCGTCGGGCCCAGCGGCAGCGGCAAGACCACATTTCTCAACCTCGTCGGCGCGCTGGACGTTCCCACGAGCGGGCGTCTGGAGATCCTGGGCGACGATCTGGCGGCGCTGAGCAAGCGGCGCCGCGCGGATATGCGCCTGCATTCGCTGGGCTTCGTCTTCCAGGCGTACAATCTCGTTCCCGTTCTGACGGCGCGCGAGAACGTCGAATTCGTGCTGGAGCTCCAGGGCGTCGGGACCGAGCGAGCCGCGCGGGCCACCGAGATCCTGGAGCAGCTCGGCCTGGGCGAGTTAGCCGATCGCCGGCCGAACGAGCTTTCCGGCGGGCAGCAGCAGCGGGTGGCGGTCGCGCGGGCGGTCGCCTCCAGGCCGAAGGTCGTCCTGGCCGACGAGCCCACCGCCAACCTGGACGGGGAGAACGCCGAGATGTTGCTGGCCATGATGGGGCAGCTTAACGCCGAGCACGGCATCACGTTCGTGTTCTCCACGCACGATCCACGCGTCGTGGCGCACGCGCGGCGGGTCGTGACATTGGTGGACGGGCGAGTGGCCAAAGACGAGGTCAAGCCCGGCGGCCCGCAGCCGCCGGCGAGGGAGGATTGAGGCGTGTCCCACAAAACCGGTCGAATCGTGCGGGCCGTTCTCCTGGCGGCGTTGCTCTCTACTGTCACCCGGTGCGGATGGGCCGTGGAACTGTGGTCCGACGACGAGGGCCGTCGCGGCGACCTGGACATCACGGGCAAGGCCACATCGTTGGTTTCCGATGCGCCGTCGGACCCGATCCTCACGCCGGAGAGCTGGAGCCGCACCACGCTGGCCCGCCTGCGCCTGGGGCTCAGCGTTCAGCACAGCGACACGATGAATTCCGAGCTGGCCTACGAGCAGAGGGCCCGGTGGATCTCGGGCGCCGCCGGCATGGCGGCCCGCAGCGCCTTTCTGCCTTCCGAAGCGCCGGCGCCCTATCGCATCACTCAGCTCGACTGGGAGATCAGCGCCGATGACAGCTTCTCGTACCGCCAGGAGATCGACCGCGGGCTGGTTGCCCTTCATCCCGAGTGGGGCGAGGTCACCGTTGGGCGTCAGGCAATCGGTCTGGGCCGGGGGGTTGTCTTCGGCGCCGTGGACGTGTTCGCGCCGTTTTCGCCCCTGGAAGTCGATCGCGAGTGGCGGCGGGGCGTGGACGCCTTCCGCGCCGAGTATCGGTTGTCCGCGACGAGTTCGGCCGAGGTCATCGGCGCCTTCGGCGAGACGTGGGAGCAATCCGCTCTGCTCGGTCGCCTGCGCGGCTACATCGGCGAGATCGACGGCGCGCTGCTCTTCGGCAAGCGTGCCGAGGATTTTATGCTCGGCGCCGTCGTCTCGGCCGTGGTCCGGGAAGCCGAGGTCCACGGCGAGATCGCGGTCTTCGACACGCCCGAGGAGCAGGGTGGCAGCGGGCTCTGGGGCGCCGATCATCTCGTCGGCAAAACCGTCCTGGGCGCCTCGTACACCTTCGATGTCGGCACCGGGCTCACCGTGCTGCTGGAGCACCACTACTCGGGCTTCGGCGTGGAAGACGCCGAGGATGCCCTGATGCGGTTGCGGGACGAGGATTTCCGGGACCGTTTTCTGCGGGGCGACACGCAGATTCTCGGCCGCCAGGCGGTCGCGGGCCAGATCAGCTACGCGTTCAACGACGCCACGAACGGCTCTCTCCTCGTGCTTACCAACCCAACCGACGGCTCCGGCGTCGTCTCTCCCTCGCTGCGACTGGACCTGGACAGGAACGTCACCCTGCTCGGCAGCGTCTTTCTGCCCTGGGGCGATGAGCCTTCCGCCGGCCGGCTCGAAAGCGAATACGGCGCCACCGCCACCGCCCTGTTCCTCCAGTTGAACGTCTACTACTAAAGCCCGTTCGTGCGGATCAACACTACGGCTTGTCTTTACTTCGCGACCCCGGCGTGCCGGACGGTTCGCGCATGCCGCCGTCTTTGCTCATCAGGCGACAGCCGTCTTTGACCAGGATGTCCTGGAGTTCTCGGATGTGTTTCTGGTAGACGCCGCGTGGCGTGGTCCCGTGCTCGGTGGCGATGGCCGCGGCGGTGCCGACGGCCTGGCCCATCGCACAGCAGGGGCGCATCACGCGGGTCCCGCCGAAGGCGATGTGCGTGGCCGAGTGACATCGTCCCGCCATGAACAGGTTCTCGATGTTCCGGGAGTAGAGCGTTCGATAGGGAATGCTCGTCCGGCGTCCCTGGTAGACGTGGATGCAGTCATTGCCCCGGACCCAGAACCCTTCGGGATGATGCACGTCGGGACCCCAGTCCGTGAAGGCAACGGTGTCGTCGTGGACGATGCGCTGGTCGTAATCCTTCTGGGTCATCATGTAGTCGCCGACGAGTCGCCGGCTCTCGCGAACGCCGGCCACGTAGTTCAGCCAGACCAGTTCCCGCTTCACGTTCTTTTCCCGGGTCGCGGGGTTGTGGTTTTTGGCGTAGTTCCACAGCCCGAGCGAGATGCGGGACAACTCGTCGCGTATGTGCTCGGCGTCTTCGATCGTGTTCTTCATTCCGCCGTATTCCACCCACCAGGCGTGGTGGATGTGGCCGTTGATATCATCGCCCGGATTTCGACCCTTCCCGCGCGAGGGCCGGTCGAAATTCTCAGGACGAACGGTCTTGCTGGTGCGCCGGTGCGAACCCGGCGGCTCGAAATCGGAGGAGGCTTTCCACTGGTACGCCCAGTCCGGGCAAACGAACGGAACCGGTTCCTTCCGCTCGGCGAAGACCGCCTTGTAGAGATCGTTGCCCATGGTGCGATTGCCCGCTTCCACGGGCGCGAGGGATTCGTTGAACTCCGAGCGTGCTTCCTGGCCCATGCGGTACTCGGCGCCGGCGTAGTAACCGATCCAGCCATGCCCGGTCGTGTCGGCAAACAGGGGCGCCGAGAACCGCAGGCGCTGCCCCGTGCGGACGTCGATCGCGATGACGGAGGCGATTCGGGTCTTGCCTTTCATCTCTACGTCGATGGCGCGTGTGTTGAGGAAGAGCGAGATGTTCGCTTCGGCGCGAACGATTTCCTCCATCTTCTTCGAATCGGCGAACCGGTCCCACCCCTGCGGCGGGAAAAGCTCGGCCGTGATACCCGTGACGTTGCGCCGGTCCGGCGGGTTGCCGATATAGCCCATGGGCGGGATCTCGATCTCCGAGGAGCTGTTGCCCCCGAGTACGGGCCGGTCCTGGATCAGGGCGACCTTGATCCCGTGGCGTGCCGCCGCCAGCGTCGCTCCCATGCCGGCCGGACCGCCACCGACCACGACCAGATCGTAGGTACCCGCGTCTGCGATCTCCCGGCTGACACCGGCGTAGCGGAGACGCTGGTTGGCGAGTTCCTTTGTTTCATTCGAAGGCTCGAACCGGCCGGTGGCCAGCACCATCGCATCGCAACGTCCCCACCACCCGGCGGTGTCGTGCAGGCGAAGTTCCACGGCGCCCTTTTTCAGGTCGAAGCTGCCACCGTTAACCCAGTGCCAAGTGTCGTGCTCGGCCTTGCCGAACACCACGGGGCAAGCCTTGCCGTCGATATGCACCTGGAATCGCCCGGGCGAGTGGGAGGGGAACCAGTCGCGGCAGCGAACCCAGAGCCTGTAGGTACCGTCTTCGGGTACGGCGACGGTCGTGACAGCATCATCCACCGGCTTGCCAAGCCCGGTGGCCAGCAGGTAGACCGAGCCCATGATGTCCATGTGTTGGGGGTCGTTGGACCATGTCCCCGTGCTCTGCATCGACTCCGCTTCCTGCCAGATCACGTGACTTTCGCCAAGGCGAGCGGACACTGATATGAGCACCAGAGACAAAATAGAACAGGTTGTTTTGACGCGCATCGTCGTTTGCCCTCTCATCGATTTGGATTCGTTCCGTGTCCGGCCCGCCATGACGTTCCGTGACGCCGTCCAGTATCCCACAATTCGGCCCCCCGTGGCAAGGATCGCATATAAAGCCCTTGTTCGGCGTCGAGAGACTCTGTAGACTCGTATTGGCGAATTCTTCGAATTCGGCTGGAGCAGGGACAGCGCCTGCTCTCGCAGAGGTCCTGGGATATGAAGAGTCGACATTACCTGGTCATTCTGATTGGCGTGCTTGTTTGCGGCGGTGCCGTTACGGCCCTGCTGCTGACCCGGCCCCGCACGCCCCGCACGCTCTACAAGGTCACGTTCATACCGTCGCTGGGCGGGTTTCGCACGATTCCTCATTCCCTCAACGATGCCGGCCTGGTGGCGGGCGTGGCCGAAACGCCGACCCACACGCAGCATATGTTTCTGTGGGACAAACAGCAGGGCTTTCGCGACCTCGGGCGCTACGACGAGCCGGCCCACGCGGGGCGGTTGTGCATCAACAACGTCGGGCAAATCGCCGCCACCACCAGCGATCCCAACGGTCACCGCCGGGCCTTTCTCTGGGATGTAGACGATGACCGGCAGCAGATGCTCGGTACCTTCGGCGGCCATCATGCGGTCGCGCAAGACTTGAACGACAAGGGACAGATCGTTGGGTACGCCGAGAATGCCGTGCTGCAGCGGCGCGCCTTCATCTGGGATCGCGACTCCGGTATGCGCGAGATCGGCACGCTTGGCGGTGACCAGTGCATGGCCCTGCGTATCAACGAGGCCGGGCAGGTCGTCGGCTGGTCCTTGACGAAGGACAGGAAATTGCGTCTGTTTTTGTGGGATCCGGTCGAAGGCATGACTGACCTCGGGCCGGCCGGCACCGGGCCTTTATGCTGCTACATCAACAACCGGGGCTTTGTCGTGCGCCGCTTCGGCACGACGGCCGGCAGGACCTACTTCGCCACCTGGACGAAAGAAGGCGGTGCCCGCGAGTTGGATTTTGTCGGGGTCAAGTCGGCCGAGCCCTGCGCGCTGAACGATGCCAACCAGTTCCTCATCCGGGGCAAGCCCGCCCATCTGAAACTGCTCGGCCGGGCCCTGCGCCGACGCCAGGAGTGCTACCTCTGGGACCCGAACGACGGCATCATCCCGCTTCACCCGCGCGTGCCCATACCGGACCTGATCTATCTCAGGGTGACCGACATCAATAACAAAGGCTGCATCACGGCCATCATCCGAACCAAGGGCGCCGACCTGCTTCGGGCCGTTTTCCTGGAGCCGGCGGACGGCTAATCGCTTCGTCGGCTACAGTCGCCAGGGGCTGCGCAGGGGGCGGGCGAGCAGGCGGTTGGCCTGGTCGTCGTTGACGAATTCTTCGCGCTGGGGGTTCCAGCGGAGCTTGCGTCCGAGGCGGATGGCGATGTCGTCGAGGTGACAAATCGTGTCGGAGCGTACGGCCGTTTCGACGGGGCAGATCGTCTGCTCGCGGCTGCGGACGCATTCCAGGAAGTTCCGCTTGTGGTTGTTGCTGACGGGCAGCCGCATCTCGGCCGAATCGAACGTCTCCTGCAAGAGCGATTTGGGCTCGGCGTCGATCCCGCCGCGTGAGACGACGACCCACCCGTCGGAGCCGACAAACAGCACGCCCACACCGCTGTACTGCAGCGTCTTGGATTCGAACTGCGGAAACTCGCGCACCGTCCGGCTTCTCTCGGCGTGGATCATGCGCACGCCGTTGGCGTAGGTGTGCTCGACCCACCACGTCGTCGGCGTGTCACAGAGGCCGTCTTCGGGTATTGAGCCTGTGCCCTCGATCTCCAGCGGGCCGGTGTCGTCGCTGTCGTTGCCCCATTGGGCGATGTCCACGTGATGAATGCCCCAGGCGCCACTGAGGCAGCCGAGGCAATAGTCGTGGATGTGCATCCAGTAGCCCGGGCTGCCCTCGGCGCGGGAGGCGGCGCGCTGGAACGTATAGTCGGACCATGGCGCCGGCCCCAGCCACATATCGTAATCGAAATCCTGCGGATCGGGCTGCGGTTGAAGCGGCTGGTTCGCCAGTGTTGCACCGGGCACCGACCCGACGACGATGGTCTTGAGCTTGCCGATGCGCCGGTTTCGCGCGAGCTCGCAGGCAAAGCGAAAGTCCCGGCCGCTGCGCTGCTGCGTGCCGAACTGGAAGACGACGCCGTACCGTGTCACGGCCTCGCGCAGCGCCTTCGCCGCCGACACGTGCACGTCGGCGGGTTTCTCCAGGTACATGTCCTTGCCGTTGCGGGCCGCCTCGATCCCCACCAGGGCGTGCCAGTGGTCGGGGGTCGCGACGCAGACCGCATCGATATCGCCCCGCGCCAGCAGTTCGCGGAAATCGTGATACGTCGCGCAGCTTGTGTCCCCGTATCGCCCGTCCACGTGTTGCTTTGCTTTCTCCCGAAACGCCCGCCGCAAGTCACAGACGGCCGCGACGCGCACGTCCTCCTGGGCCGAGAAGCCGCGCAGATGGCCGCCCCCCATGCTGCCCACCCCGATGCAGCCCATGACGATCTTCTCGCTCGGCGGCGTGATACCGGCGTTCCCCATGACCCGGCTTGGCACGAAGTAGGGAAGCCCTACGGCGCAGGCGCCCACGGCGGCGGTTGTTCGCAGGAATGCGCGACGATTCACGGCGTGTCTCATAGCAGATTGGCCCTCTACTCTTTCACAATCGCAACAGCAGTCCCCCCACGCCACGGATTATACCACGCCCAACAAGAATGTGCCACTGCGACAAACGCCTGAGAAGTCATCCCGGCATACGGGTGGCAGCATCAAGCGCGGCTTGGCGATGGTTGACTACTCTGTTGCGTGGGCCAATGGAGGTCCCCGGGCATTACGCCATCGCCAAGGCCTGCGGCCTTGACGCTGCCACCCGCGGGGGGGCGTGCGGGACAGCATCCAGGGGTCGCAGGGCTTCACGCACATCTCTGAGTAGATCGAATCGATTCGTTATGGTTCTCTGCACCGAATCCTGCTACACTGGCGGCTCATGGATATGACCAACCGAAGAAAAGACTTTTGTGTATGGGAGGACGTAACATGAACCGTCGAAAATTCATGGCAGCGTCACTGGCGGCCGGGGCTGTCGCCGTTGGGGCAAAGAGCACTCCTGCCCAAGGTTCGAACCGGGCCAAATTCCGCATGAAGTATGCCCCACATTTCGGCATGTTCAAGAACAGTGCGGGCAACGACCCGATCGATCAGCTCAAGTTCGCCGCCGACCAGGGCTTCACCGCCTGGGAAGACAACGGCATGATGGGCAAGGACGTCGATCTGCAGAAGAAGATCGCCCAAACGATGGAGCAGCTCGACATGACGATGGGCGTCTTCGTCTCGTCGGGCGGTTTTGATCGGGCGGCCGGCGAGTTCGTCACCAGCACTTCAAAGGACCTGCACCAGCGGCTGCGGGCCCGCATGAAAGAGGCCGTCGAGGTCGCCCAGCGCGTCAACGCCACCTGGTCCACGTTCGTCCCCGGCAATATCAGTCAGAAGCTCGAGATGGACTACCAGATGGCCAACTGCGTCGAGAATCTCCGCGTGTGCGCCGAGGTGTGCGAGCCGGCGGGCCTGGTGCTCGTGCTGGAGCCGCTCAACTGGTGGGCGAACCATCCGGGCCTGTTCCTGACCCGGATCCCGCAGGCGTATCTGATCTGTCGAGCCGTCAACAGCCCCAGCGTCAAGATCCTCGACGATCTGTATCACCAGCAGGTCTCCGAGGGCAATCTCATCCCGAACATGGATCGGGCCTGGGACGAGATCGGCTACTTCCAGATGGGCGACAATCCCGGCCGCAAGGAACCTACCACCGGAGAGATCAACTACAAGAATATCTTCAAGCACATCCATGACAAAGGTTACAAAGGCGTGCTGGGCATGGAGCACGGCGTCAGCGGCAAAGGCGAGGCCGGGGAGAAGTCGCTGATCGAAGCGTATCGCTATTGTGACAGCTTTTAGAAGAGCCGGCGTAACGCGGGCAGACAATCGAGAGGTTTGTATATGAGCCAGGCAAGAAAGAAGACATCGAGACGAGGGTTTCTGAAATCGGCCGGCGGGGCCGTGGCGGCCTTCACCATCGTGCCGCGTCACGTGCTGGGACAGGGACAGACGCCGCCCAGCGAGAAGCTCAACATCGCCTGCGTCGGTGTGGGCGGCCGGGGCGCGGCCAACCTTAACGGCGTTCGCGGCGAGAACATCGTCGCGCTGTGTGACGTGGACACGCGCCGCGCGGGCAAGGCCTTCGAGAGCTTCCCCAAGGCCAGGAAGTTCCGTGACTACCGCCGGATGCTGGACGAGGTGGAGAAGGACGTCGATGCGGTCGTGGTCGCCACGCCCGACCACACGCACGCGGTGGCGCTGATGGCCGCCATCAAGCGCGGCAAGCACGTCTATTCCGAGAAGCCGCTGGCCCATTCGATTCACGAGGTCCGCGCCCTGCGCCAGGCTGCCCACGAACACAAGGTCGTGACACAATTGGGCAACCAGGGCCATTCCTTTAACGACATCCGCATGTTCTGCGAGTGGATCTGGGACGGCGCTATCGGCAACGTCCGCGAGGTGCACGCTTTCTGCGGGTCGAACTACAGCAGCATCGACAATCTGCCCAAACTCAAGGAGAAGCACGAGGTCCCGCCCGAGCTCAACTGGGACCTGTGGCTCGGGCCGACACCGTGGCGGCCGTACAATCCGGTGTATCTGCCGGGAAGCTGGCGGCGCTGGTCGGCGTTTGGCACCGGCTGCATCGGTGACTGGGTTTGTCACACCGTCGATCCGGTCTGGTGGGCCCTGGATCTCGACGCGCCGAAGACGATTCGCGCCGAGGCGATGGGGTACGATCCGAAGAAGCACGCCGAGACGTTTCCGCCGGGGACCAAGGTGACGTACGAATTCGCGGCCAAAGGCAAGCGCGGCCCGGTCAAGCTGATCTGGTTCGACGGCGAGTGGACCCCACCCCGGCCGCCCGAGCTGGAACCGGGCCGGGAGGCCCGCAAGACCGGCGGTATCGTCATCGGCGACAAGGGCACGATCATGTACGGCTCGCACGGCGCCGGCAGCGCCCGGATCATTCCCGAGGAGAAGATGAAAGCCTACCGGAGGCCGCCTCAGACGCTGCCGCGCGTCAGGAACCATCATTACGACTGGCTCAACGCCGTCAAGACGGGTGGCAAAGCCGGCTCGCATTTCGACTACGGCGGCCCGCTCACCGAGGTCGCGCTGCTCGGCGCCATCGCCATCCGGCACCTCGGCCAACAGCTCGAATGGGACGCCGCAGCGGCGCGCTTCACCAACTGCGCCGAGGCCAACCAGTTTGTCAACCCGCCGTACCGACAAGGCTGGACGCTGTAACAAAGAAGCCAAAGGAGGCACGCATGCAGACAAAACGCGTGCGTGCCTCATTTACGTCGAGTGACACCGCTTGGGAGGAATTCTCGCGCGATAGGACTCTGTCATCCTGAGCCACCGGCGAAGGATCTGGCCCGCGCATAAGAAGTCTCTCTCTTACGCAGCCCAGATCCTTCGCTGCGCTCCGTTCAGGATGACATACGCCATGCGAGAGCTGAGGCGAAACCGTAGCAGATGAGCGACGTGCTACCCTTGCAGGGCCCAGGAAAGGAAGCTGCATGTCACCAACTGGACGCGGCGTTTGTCGTCGAGGAGGTAATGGGTCGGCAGGATGCCTTCGCCGGTTTGGGCGTAGCTGTCCAGAGTCAGGGTCCGACCGCCTTTGACGGGGACCTTCACCGGTCCGTCGTAGGTGAGCCGTTGATTGGGCTTCAGGAGCGAGGCGTCTCGCAGCAGGTCGAAGTTCAGCCGCAGGCTCCGGCCGGCGTTGCGCGCGAGCAGGCCCGGGACGTGCCATTGTGTCACGACGGAGCGCGTTGCCGTGCGGTCGCAACGGTCATGCTCGCTGTCGATCCGGATCTTCCCGTCTTCGCACCGGCCCCTTTCGGCCAGCTTCGAGAGCGGATCGACCTTTCCGTCCGGGCCGACCTCGTGACTCTTCAGCCGCCAGCTTTGGATCGAGTGCAGCGCATCGACGTTGCAGACGATCTCAGCCTTCATCACGTTATCGACACCGCCGATCTTCGTACTCTGGGCGACTTCGTAGACGACGCGGTCGCTCGATTCCTTGCACACGATATCGATCTTCCCGACGACGGAATTGGTGTGCGTTCCCCGGCCCTTGGGGCCCCAGCTCCAGTGGACGATGTCATAGTGCAGCGCGTCCGGCCGCTCTTGCCCTTGGGCGTCACTCGGCGAAAAGGTGGGCAGGTAACCGCGGATCGGTTTGACGGCGTAGGGCTCGTCGCTCCCGTCGATCCCGGAGCCGCCGTCGGTCTCTCTGGCCAGCAGGGGTAATCTCCCGGCGGCGATCAATGAAGCAGCCATCAGGCCGCTTTGCAGGAATTCTCTTCTGTCTATTCGTTGGCTCTGCACGGATCAGCCCTCCGCCTGGAGTTTCTGGTACCATTGCACGTACGGGGTATAGAGATCGCCCAGACGCGGGCGTCTGGCGGCGGCACGTCTCGGACGCGCCGCGGGTTGCGTCAATCCCGGCGGGCCCGGGTAGATCTCGATGCGCGACAGATAGTCACGCAGGTGCTCCTGGTGTCTCTTAACAACGGCCGCATGTGTGGCGTCGCCGGCTACGTCCTTCGTCTCCAGCGGATCGCTCTCAATGTCGAACAGCCGCGTCCGGTCGGGGTAGAAGATGGTCTTGAATCGCTTGTCCCGGATGCAGATCGAGAGCCCGCCGATTGAGGTTTCGCAGACCACGTAGTTCCGCCACGGGACGCTCTTGCCCTCCAGCAGGGGACGCCAGCTCCGCGCGACGGTCATCTTCGGCAACGGCGGCGCGCCGGCATAGTCGCAGATCGTTGCGGCGATGTCCACTCCGGAGACCAGGTGCTCTGTGTCACGCCGGCCCGCAGCGATGCGTTCCGGCCAGGAGACGACCGCCGGCACCCGGCTGGCCTCCTCCTCCAGGTATCCCTTGCTCACGCGGGCGTGGAAGCCGAGGCCGTCGCCATGGTCGGCGGTAAAGACAAACAGCGTATTGCCGGCGTGCGGCCCGTTGCGGACGGCGTCGTAGACTCGTCCGATCTCGGCATCGACCATCTCGACCATGCGATAGTAGCTGTAGATGTAGTAGCGCCAGTCACGCGTGCTCCAGTTGCGGACCTGCCGCATGCCGGTGTTAGGGTAGTCGTGGTCGAAATTGGCTGGCAGGGGAGGCAGCTTGTCCTTGATCTTGCCCGCGAAGGCGAATTTGCCCGGCCCTCCGTCGTTGCCGGCCGGGAAGCAGCAATCGTGCGGGTTCAGGAAGCCCACTGAGAGAAAGAAGGGCTTTTCGCCCGTGCGGTTTCTCAAGTAAGCCACGGCCGATCGCGCCACGGCCGAGTCGCCCAGCTCCCCGTGGCCCGAGCCGCGATGCAGAACGTCGAAGCTCTTGGTGACGTCCCGGCCGCTGACGTGCCACTTGCCCGTGTAGACCGTCTCGTAGCCCACTTTGCGCAGCCATTGGCCCAGATCGGGCAGTTCCGGTCGCAGGGGATAGCTGTTGACGACGACGCCGTGTTCCTTGGACATGCGCCCGGTGAACCAGCTCGCCCGGGCCGGACAGCACTGTGGCATCGCGTCGTACGACTCCATGAACGAAGTGCCGTCCCGGACGATCCGGTCGATGCTCGGCGTGTGCACGTGTGGGCAGCCATAGGCGGAAATAGCCTTGTGGTGCAGTTGATCGACGTGAACGAATACGATGTTCGGCTTTTGCACGAGTTCCTCCAATCCAGCCTCTTGCCATGGACCGCAGCCGGCCGAGAATGTCCTATTCTACAGCGGCCATTGCCGGTCTCAAAGCTGTTTTTTCAGCGATCTCTGCACGTCTCTCTGTTTGCCTCGCAGGAGACTGTTGCCGGGAAGACCCGAAAAAAACGGTCGTGCCAGGGCAAAATCTGCGAAAACTGGAAAATGCCGGGAACATCTGTCGCGACCGGCGCATCAGGCTGGGTAGGAAACAACCAATAGACCTAACCTTCTGCGGCGTGGGGTAACTCCATACGCAGTGACCGAAGAGGGCCGGGCGCTAAATGGCGACCGGCCCCGGGTCTTTCCGTCTCGTTATTTTTCTTCCTTTTTCTTGCCTCCCAGGAGGCCGCCCAGGCCCTTGATCAGGTCTTCGGCAGGCTTTTTGAGCTCTTCCGGGACCTTATCGCCGATTTCTTCCTGGATCTTGCTGTCGACTTCCTTCTGGATCCGTTCCTTGCCCGCCTTGACCAGGGCGTTCTTGAACTCCTCGGTGAGCCCCTTGGTGTCGAAGACGAGTCGCGGCTCGGTGACCGGGCCCACGACGCGGATCGTGGTGCCCAGCTCGTTGAGGACCTGCATCACCTCGGAGGTTTCCTTGGCGCCGAGGCCCAGGACGCCGTCTCCCTGGCCGGCGGCCTTGAGATCCTTGATATTGACGCTGATCGTCAGATCGACCAGTTCTTTCGTGAGTTGGCCGGTGAAGGTACCCGAGGCCGAGCCCGACTCAAACGCAATGCCGGCCTTTTCGCCCAAGCTGGACTGGACCTTGCCCAGATCGAAGCCCTCGAACGTCCCGGTTACCTTCGGCGTGCCCGGCTCGGAATAGTCCAGCGTCGCCTTCAGGGCCGCCGCGGTCTCGTTCGACGACAGTTCCAGGGTAACCGGCTCGCCGACGGCCTTCGGAGCGTCGCTGAGATTCGTCATCACGAGCTTGCTGTTGCCGAAAAGTTCGGAGGGAATCTCGATCTTGTCGCCCAGGACGTGCTTGGCCAGCACCCGGGGGGAGGGGGCGGTCTGCGCCCTGGCCTTGAGATACTCCAGGTACTTCTCGGGCAACTGCTCGGCCTCGACCGGGGCCTCCCCCCCCTTGCCTTTGGGGAGCCATTTGCGCAGTTTCTCAAGCTGTTCCTTGATTTTTTTGGCGTCTTTGACGTATTTCTCCAGCTTCTCCATATCTTCGACACTGACCTGGTACTCGCAGGGGTCGAAGGGTTCGGCTTCCTTGGCGGGAGCCTCAAGGACCTTGCCCGGGCTCTGGCGCGTCTGGTTGAACGCCACGCCGGTGAGTTCGACGTTCTCCAGGACGAGCCGGCCCAGGAGCAGGTCCAGGACGCTGGCATCGGCAGCGATCTTCTCCACGGCCACCTGGTTTCGCTCCGGTTTGTTGGCATCGGTGACCTGGAGGCCCGCGGCCGAGACGCTGCCTCCCAGGACGGAGATGCCCAGGTCTTCCAGGTCCACCTCGGCGCCGTTGGCCTTCGTGAGTGTGTCGGTGGCGTAGCGCTTGATCGTGGTGTTCTGGAGGAAATGGGAGCCCGCGAAGAAGCCTCCGACCAGGATTACGGCCAGGACGACGCCGGCCTTGCGAATGTACTTGGCCTTGGCGAACATGCTCTTGACGTCCTTGGCCCTCTTGCCGATGATGAGCCGGTCCAGGATGCGCACCCAGGTCTTGGAGTACCAGAGGCGGAATTTCTCAGACTTGTTGTCCAGCTTCATCATCATCTTGCGGAAGTTGATGACGCTGAAGGCCAGGAACAGGCCGGCGACGGCGCCGATGATCGGGCCGACCACCAGGGCCCCGGCCAGGGCGAACTTGCTATAATCGGTCATCCCGACGACGGGGATTGAGGACAGGGTCGTCAGCAGGCCCGAAAGATGGGCGTGGACCCAGACGCCGGCGTGGTAAAGCAGCGGGGCGGCCGCCAGGCTCAGGCCCTTGCCGATACCCAGGAACAGCAGAAACAGCCCGATGTGGACGTTGAGCACGAGGACCACGACCAGCAGTACGGTGTGCAGGCCGGAAAAGCCCGGCATGAGACCGAACCAGAACCCGGCCAACACGGAGAGGAGAATCAGCGGCGGGGCCACGCTGCCCCTGAATACGGCCAACAGCTTTTTGATGAATCTGGGAAGAATCATGGTCGTGCCTCCCTACAAGGTTCCAGTCATATCCTATTGGTCTTCAGGACGGGGATTATAGCGCCCCACCGGGCCCCACGCAAACCAAATCCCCGCCGACAACGTCACCAGGCCAATTGGCTTTGTTTTCACGCGCACAATCGTTATTCTTGCCATAACCGTTTCTCGAACAGGCAGTTAGGCTTCATCGGCACCCCTGCAAATTGGCTTTGTTTTGCACGGCCGGTGCGGGTGTGTGTACGGGGCCTTCTGAACGCCGGTTCATCGGCGCCCCGGTAGATTGGGTTTGTTTGGCATCATCGCACCGGGGACATTGGCTTTGTTTTGCAGGGGTACCCGCATTCCCGGGCGAAAAACGCTGAAATTGGCTTTGTTTGACAGAGTTGCCGAAGCGGTGGTGGCCCGAGTACCCATGGATTGCACAGGCCTGCGGGCGGCCGCAACGGCACTGTGGCCCATAGCTGTTCTCACACCGATCCCGATCTGCATCCGGAGAGTTGCACGTGCATTGCCCGAGCCGACGGGGATGGCCGTGAGTTTCGAGGCCCGTTCGCTTGCCATCTTTCAACATCGTCAGTCTCAGCTTGATGCTTCACGTAGTTCGGTCAGTAGTGTACAAACGATGTCGGGGCGCGTCAAGCAAAAAAACCGGATGAGCCAAATAGCCGGCCGCCTGGCGCATGGGCGTCTGCGCCACCAACCCGTAACAACTGGAAATTCTCTCCAGATAATTTCAGCAGAGGTCGATAAGCCATTGCGCACAGTAAAGTTATGCCCCTGGCAAAGACGCAAAGATCGCCAAGGCTGAAGGGTCTTTTCATTGGGGCCTTCTTTGCGCTCGTGGCGAGAGGTATTTGGCTGCGGCCGAAGGCCGCGCAATCTTTCGGGCACCATTGTCTTGGACCCCGGACAGCTAAGGGTGGCAAGGAGGGAGTTTTTTTTGAAAAAAGGACTGGCCATTTTAGACCAGGTATGCCGATAGATACAGTGGAAACCGTTTCATCTTTTTCTCCGGCGTCGTTGCCCAAGCGACGCCTATTTTTATGGCCCCACGGCGATGGCCCAATCGGAGGCGTAGGGGGCCTGCCAGGTATGGACGGCCGGTGCGAGGGGGCCGATGCGAATTTCCTCGTACGGTTTTTTCGTGTCCACCGCGACGGCCGGGGCGGGGGCCGCCAGGGCCGAGAGGTCCATGTGGACCGAGGCGGCGTCCTGGCGATAGAAGATGTACCGGGTGTGGCCGCTGCGCAGGACGCGGGTGTTCTCGTCGTCGC
>JAFGCA010000404.1 GCA_016932895.1 Sedimentisphaerales bacterium
ACGCCCATCCCCGGCGGCCTGCTCAAGGTCTACCGAACCGCCGACGACCGGGGACATCTGTCCTACGCTGGCCAGTCCTCGTTCAAGTACATTCCCGTCGATGAGGACGTGGAGCTGAACTTGGGCGGCGTCGCGGACGTCGTGGTCGAGCCGACGTTGACGGAGTTCCGGACGGACAACTACCGCTTCGACCGCGACCGCAACGTGGCGGGCTGGGACGAGATTCGCACCTTCGACCTCAAGATCAAGAACACGCGCGACATTCCCGTCAAGGTCGAGATCCGCCGGAACTTCAGCACCCCGTACTGGACGCTGAAAAAGGACGGTTCCGTCGACGAGTTCGAGCAGGTGGACGTCGATACCGTCAAGTTTGTTTTGCGTCTGCCCCCGCGTTCGCAGAAGCGATTCGGATACACCCTGACGACCTACCACGGCGTCCGCACGGAGGACTGGACGCGGCTGGTCAAGTGACCTTGTCTCACCCGTCGTCGTCGGCTATGCCGGCGGCATGTCCCCGGGAGCGGGCGCCACCGGCTCCGGCGCGATCACGTTGAACTCGGACCCGAACTGCGAGAGATAGTACAGAGAGTACGAGCGCGTGAAAACGTGAAGCGGCAGCAGGGCGACCGTCCCAATGTATGGGATGGCGAAGAGGCAGCCGGCGCAGCAGCAGGTCAGGCAAACCGAAGCAACCACGAGCATGCCGATGACCAGGCCGATGGCGATCTGAAACAGAACGTACAACACGAACCGCGCCTTGTTGAAACCCATCACGTCGAGCAGCACGCGCCACGCTTCGGTGCAGCTCGCCGTGCGCGAATACATGATCGGCACCACGAAGTCCACGGTGAACTTGCCGATCAGGCCGAACACGATGATGGCCGAGACAAACAACAGAGACCAGAGGACGATTCCCATGATGGAAAAGACGTTGATTCCGAGGGTCGCCCGATAGGCGAGAAACAGCATCACGCCCGCGGCCACGATGCCCACGACCGTGATGAAGCCCAGGATTCCCAGTACGATCCGGAAGACGAAGAGGCTGTTTCCGTGGTCGCGGAACTGGCGCCACGGATTCCAGAACTCCGCCTTGTTTTGCGCGACGCAATAGAGAAAGGCAAACCGTCCCCGGCTGCTCACCCAGACGATGAAGAAGCTCAGAACCACGATGAGAATGAACAGGAAGATACCCAGCGGGATGAGCCAGTCGAGGTTATAGTGCACGAACTCTCGGGCCTCGTGCACCGCGTGGTGAATCGCGGAGGGGACGTCACCCACCTCGTGCCGCCCGCCCCGGCCGCTTCCGCCTCCGCCCCCGCCGCCTCCCTGCCCGAGTTGGGCCAGGAACGCGCACCAGCCGATAACGAACCATTTGCCTAAGTCGAAGGGTCGGAAGAGAACCGTCTTGACCCTCTCGATGGCCGGGCTGATGGGGTCGATTACGCTGACGTAAGGGGCACGCGGTATCATAGTACCAATCCTCCCAGGTAGAGGAGCCAGTTTACCAGAATCGCCACGGCGACCAGTGCGACGGCCCATGCGTGGGCTTTCTTTAAGGTGGCGCGTCTTCTTCTCGAACGGCCGGACAGGGCGGGAACGCGGTAGGGAATCTCAAGACAGAAAAGTACAAAAGCAGCCGGCCCCAGCGGATGAAACGCCAGGCTGGCCGCGACATGCCCATGGGCCAGCGCACAGAACGAACGGGACATGCCGCACAGGGCGCATCGGAGGCCGAATGTCTCATGCAGCCAGCAGTAGAAGGGCCAGCGGCAGCCAAAGAGCGACAACCCGCCCTCGTGCGGTCGCAAGAGAAAAGAGCCCGCCAGCACCGCCAGAGAGACCGCAAGCACGGCTGCGTCGAAACCTCCCTCGCCTCGGCCGGCGGCAGAATCTGCCGTCGCCGCCAGAGGCGCGTGGGACGAAATCGTGATGTCACATGTCCGGCTCATTCGGATCGACTTTCCAGGCTGCCTGCAATCGGGACGTTTTCCACGAATTGCGTGCACCCAAAGACATAGACGCGTAGGCCGCCATATTACATCAAAGTTTCCATAGGAGAAAACCCTAGGATTCTGTCATTACGACGCGACATACCGCATTTCTCGATTCGTACGGTCCTACGGAAGTGCCACGAGGGCTTCGACGGCCCGGGCGACGCGGTCCCGGTGGGTTTCCAGCGGGGCCGGGTCTTTGGTGAACGTTGTCATGTCCTTGGTGACGTCGGCCGGGACTTCGAGGAGCCGTTGGTATTTCTTTCGCTCTGCGTCCGAGAGTCCGGCCGCCTTGCTTTTGAGCAAACGTTGGAGCATGACCATGTACTCGTAGTCCTCGATGCCGTCGCGCAGCATTTCCCAGCGGATACTGTCGACGGGCCCTTCGAGGACGGGTCTGTCCGGACGCCCGTCGGCCGCCGCCAGAGGCGGGTAGATGAACCGCCCGTCGCCGTTGCCCCAGGGTCGCTTCTCGCCCTTGGGCGTGCTGTAACCGGTGCGCCAGCCCATGGGGTCCTCGTAGGGATTTTGCGGATGGGCGGGGTCGGGAAAGGCCGTCGGGCTGGTCCAGTAGTTGCTCTGCCAGACGAGGATGCCCTTGATGTTCCGCTGCCAGGTCTGCCAGAGCCAGAGGCGAAGCTCCGTGCCCGGATGGTCGATAAAGAGCGTGCAGTAGGGGGCCTTGGGGCCGGTGCAGACGTACCACCAGAATTCCTCCCCGTGGCGACGCCGCTGCTCGGCCGGCTCGTGCTGGTAATGGTGCGAGACGGGACACCAGATGTTGGGCCCGCCGACCAGGGCCGGCTCGACTTGCTCGGTCAGCATGCGGTTGATGTCGGGTGCGGCGGCCTTGAGCTTGGCGAAGCCGTTGGTCACGAAGGCGTAATCCTTCGGCGCCGGCTCGTCGAACCAGTAGACGAAGGCTTCCTCCAGCCAGCCCTTGTCACGCAGATGCTTCTGGAGCTGTCCGCAATAGTCGGCAAAGAGCGCCCGGTAGTGCGGCGTGTCTTCTGTGAAGCCGAGCAGTTCGGGGTCGCGGCGGGCGTGGAAGGTTCCGCCCCCCATGCCGGGGATGCCCAGGCGGAACGAATTGAAATGGTAGCGATCGATTGCCCGCGTCATCGCCTTGTCCCAGGCGGCGAAATCGAATTTGACCCGGAGCTTGTCACGCTCCACAGCGGGCAGCGTGGGCCGCTCGAAGTCGCCGCCTTCGATCAGCTCGGCGCCCGTGGTCGCATCGCTCAGGGAGACGTTGTCAAACCAGACCAGGCCCGTGTGCTCGCCAGTCTCGGTCCAGGAGGCCGCCCGCAGGCGGAGTTGGACGGATTTGGCGCCCTTCGGGAATTCCTTGATGGCGCGGTCGAACTGCTGCCACTGCCCGTTGCCTTCGAGGCCGATGTCGTTGTTGCCGCCGGAGATCCATTGGTCCGCGTCGTCGTGATGATTCAGCGTTACGAGAAAGACCTGGCCCGGAACGGCGGTGCGGTACCAGAAGCGCAGGCGTAAGCCGCCTTTCGGAATCGTCACAAGCGGCTCGTAGGTCGCGTCGACGTTCTCGTCGTCGCGGTCGTCGAAGATCAACAGGCTGCGCTGCCCGCCGTGCTTTTCGTTGGCGACCGGCTGTCCGCCCTGCCACTTGGGTTTGGGCGGCTTGACGTCGGGCCACGTCACGCCGATGTCATCGAGCGGCGCCGGGTTGTAGGGCGAGATGTGGTGGGCGCTGAAGTTGGCCCAGTACTTCTCCAGAACCTCGCGCTTCTGCTGCGCGTCGGAGATATTCTGGTAGCGGAACACATTTCCCGGACTGAATCCAAAGGCCGTGATGCACGTCATCCGGTCGGGCAGAACGAAGTCGTAGACCTCCACCTTCAAGGGGACGGACGCCGCGTATCCGTTCGCTTTGAGATGGATCTTCCCTTCGTACGTGCCGGCCTCGGTGCTGCGGGGCACGCGCACGCGAATCCAGAATGACTGGTTGGTGTTTGCCGTTACGTCTATCGGCTCGGTCATCGGCGGCAGCGGGTCCGGCCAGTATCCGACCACCGCGCTCTTGTCCGTCGGACGCGTCACGTGGACGCAGCGCACTTCGAGCACCTCGATGTTCCCCGCGCCGATTACCTTGCCGCCGGCGGCCCTCAGGTCGCCCGGCTCGACGACCAGTTTCGTCAGGGCCGCGGCCGGCCTCACGACCAACTGGGCCGCCTCCGCCTCGTTCTTCGCCACGCCGATGACGATTGCCTCGCCCGTCGCCGTCGGCAAGGCCCGATCCCGGGCGACCTTCCAGCCCGACGAGGCCCACCACAGGCCGACCTTCTGGCTCGATCCCGGCAATCGCTGGCCGTACGGAAGGGAAAAATAGTCGTCGGCCCGGACCCCCGAAGCAGCCACGAGCACCAGAGCAGTCAGAAGAAACAGCCGTCTCCACATGAGGCAAACCTCCCAATTCCGATTCAAAATCGACTCCACCTGTTCCCGGTGATTCTCGCGGGCAATAGCGCCTGCGTCAAGGAATTCGCCGGGGCCCTCCCGGCGCCAGGCCGACGCGTCGGAAAATTTTTGCAGAAAAATCAGAATTTGCGTTGACCGAGCCCCTGATTTGGCGTATAGTGTATTACTACAATAATACGGTTGCCAAACGGAAGGAATGAGTTGGGTACCATGCTCCTGCAAATCGATCATCACAGTGGCCAGCCGATCTACCGGCAGGTGATGGAGCAGATTCGCCGGCAGATCATGGCCGGTCAGTTGCCCGAGGGCGAGCAGCTCGTCTCGGTGCGGGACCTGGCCGCCCAGCTCAAGGTCAACCCCATGACGATCAGCAAGGCCTACAGCCTGCTCGAAATGGAGGGCCTGCTCGAACGCCGGCGGGGCGTCGGGTTGTTCGTCGCTCGCATCCGCAAGGATCAGAAATCCCGGACCCGGGCGCAACTCTTAGAGCAAATCCTCGACAAAGCGGTGGCCACTGCGGTGCAATTGGACATTCCCGAAGACGACGTTCATACGCTGACCCAGCGCCTGTTTCAAAAGTACGACTCCAGAACCAGGAGGGACTCCCATGAATGACAACGGTTTGATGGTACAGATTCGCGGCCTGAGCAAGCGGTTCAAAGACGTGCAGGCCCTCGACGGCGTCGATCTCGACGTGGGGCGCGGCCGGATCATCGGCCTGCTCGGGGCCAACGGAGCGGGCAAGAGCACGCTGCTGCGCCACATCATCGGCCTGTACCTGCCCGACGCCGGCACCTGCACGACCCTCGGTTGCGACGCGGCCAAATTAGGCCCGCCCGAGCTGGCCCGCATCGGCTACGTCCACCAGGAGGGCGAGCTGATCGACTGGATGAAGGTCAGGCAGTTGATTCGCTACGTCAGCGTCTACTACCCGACCTGGAACGAGGAGCTTCAGGAGCGGTGCGTCGCCGAGTACGAAATCTCGCTCGAGGCCCGCGTCGGCTCGCTCTCGCCCGGG
>JAFGCA010000405.1 GCA_016932895.1 Sedimentisphaerales bacterium
ATCGATCACGATACGATGAATCTGCATACGACGGGAGAAGACAAGATGACATCACCGCAATCCATGAGAAGCGTCTTAATGGGCCTCTGCGTCCTGTCGTTCGCGACGATGGGCGGATGCATCATCTACACCAGCGGCGGCGGCTCGAACCAGGAGCAGTACAAGAGGACGGTCAGCGAGCAGGTCGCCCGCGACGCGATCGCATCGCTCGACGTGGACACGACGTTCGGCTCGATCACGGTCACCGGGGCGGACGTCGATGGGATCGCCGTCACAGCCGAGATCATCGGCCGGGCCCCGAGCGAGGAAGAGGCGCAGGAATTGGCCGAGCAGACGCAGATCAAGATCGAGCCGGTCGGCAACACACTGCGCGTCCGCGCCGACAAGCCCGAGACGCGGAACAACCGCTCCGTCAGCGTCAGTTACACGATCACCACGCCAAAGCCGATGAGCGTCACGTGCCGGAGCAGCTACGGGGCCGTCCGCGTGACCGGCACCGCGGCGGCGGCCGACGTCAAGACCAGCAACGGCTCGATCAACATCGAAGCCGTGCGGGGCGAGGTGAAGGCCGACACCTCTTACGGCACGATTACCTGCACCGACGCCGTCGGGCAGCAGGTGGCCCTTCGAAGCAACAACGGGTCGATCACAGCCAGGCGCATCGAAGGCTCGACCGGCATCGAGAGCTCTTACGGCTCGGTCACCTGCGACGGCTTCTCCGGCCCGGAACTGCGGATCAAAACCGGCAATGGCAGGATCACCGTGTCCGGCGCCAAGTGCGGCACGTGCGATATCGACACATCCTACGGCGCTATCGCCTGCAGCGCCCTTACGAGCGACTCGCTCAAACTGCACTCGAACAACGGCACGGTCGATCTGTACAACGTCCAGGCCGAGTCGATGGATCTGTCGTCCTCCTACGGCGCCATCAAGGCCCGCCAGGTCACGACGCCGCGCATCACGGCCCAGTCCGGCAACGGCAGTATCGAGATCGTCTGCTCCGGCGACTGCCCGCCGGACCTGAACGCCAAGGCAACCAGCGGCTACGGCAGCATCACGCTCACCGCCCCGCCGCAATTCTCAGGCCAGGTCCATCTCTCGACCCACTACGGCTCCGTCGGCACGGCCCTACCGGTCACCGTGAGCGGCAAGATCGACAAGAAAAACATCACCGGCCAAATCGGCAACGGCGCCGGCAGCATCGACCTCCAAACGAACAACGGCTCGATCGAGTTGAAACAGAACACGATAGCCATTGGCGTGACATTCTCTTGCAGGCCACAGAGGTTGCAGCCTGGCCTCTGCCTGGAACCGGAGCAGACTCACTTCCGCAGGCGAAATGCGCAAGCGTAACAGGCCAATCGGAACAACCGAAGAATGATGGATCAAAAGACCGCCCGAATCGAATGACTGTCGATTGAAGACGTGTCCCACCTCCTGCCCACGGGCAAACGCCAAAATTGCCTCTGCCGAAATGATACTTATAGTCTCTGTTGATCAAGCACGAGTTCGGTGATACTTCGGCCAATGACAACTATCCAGGAACAATTTGGAGCGCGCGTGCGCAGCCTGCGCAAGAAGCGAGGTTGGACCCAGGAACAGCTTGCCGACGCCACAGGGCGACACTGGACGTATATTGGCGGCATTGAGCGAGGTGAGAGGAATGTTACACTGGAAGTTGTAGCGGATATCGCACGTGCATTCGACATAGAGATCGGGGATTTGTTTCGTGGACTCAGGACGCCAGGGGCAAAGCAATAGTATTGGGCATCCTCTTGAGGCGATGCTCAACGCACCTGCAGCGGACATCTTGGACGCCATCAGCAGTGGGTTTCGTGCTCAAGTTGATGTACGCGGCAAGCTTGCAGAGCTTTATCTCTATCGGATACTGGAAACCCTCCAGAAAGCAGGTAGTATATCTCATCTGCGATGGAGTGACACAGACGGGGAACCAGACTTCTTCCTCTGCTATAAGGAACATCATTTGTCCATACAATGCAAAAACGTCAGGAGCGGCAAAGGACGATGTAGAGGTGGGGAGGCCGGATCATTCAGGGTCGAGTTACAGAAGACTCGTGGCGGCATTGACCCCAAAACGGGCGAGAAGACTCGGCTATACCGACCGGACGAATTTGACATAGTCGCTGTCTGTTTGTTCAACCAAAAGCGAGTTTGGGAGTACGTCTACGCGGCTACAAGAAATCTTGCGCGTCATCGCATACAGACAGATCGGTTGGAGATCATGCATGTAATCCCTCAACCGCCTGCATCGGGATGGCATGAAGACTTGTTGGATGTGCTCGAAAGTCTCCACAAGTCGGTTGCTTAACGGACGAGGATGGATTATGATGCATGAATACTCGGGAGAAAGATAAACACATGGTAACGGAATTCATCCAGAAGAAAGATCCATTCTATGTGACCGATTTCGGTGCCGCCTATATGGGGGATGCGCGAGATCTGTTGCAGGAGTTGCCCGATGAGTCGGTGAATCTCATCATGACATCACCGCCGTATGCTCTTCATTTCAAGAAGGAATATGGGAACGTCGAGAAAGATGAATATGTGCCTTGGTTCCTGGAGTTTGCACGACAATTCTACCGAGTACTCCGACCAGACGGAAGTCTCGTCATTGACATTGGAGGGAGCTACAAGAAGGGACAACCCACCCGATCCCTGTACCATTTCAGGCTCCTGATTGCCCTATGTGATGAATTAGGCTTTCATCTGGCCCAGGAATTCTACTGGTACAATCCTGCGAAGTTGCCCGCCCCAGCCGAATGGGTCACAGTACGCAAGATCAGAATCAAGGATTCTGTGGAGTGCGTATGGTGGCTGTCAAAAAGTCCCTTTCCCAAGGCAGACAATCGTAAGGTGTTGCGAGAATACAGCAAAGACATGCTACGTCTCATAGAGCGAGGATACAGGGCCAAGAAGCGGCCGTCAGGTCACAATATCACCCCAAATTTTGGAAAGGACTTGGGCGGGTCCATACCACCCAATCTTCTGGAGTTTGGGAATAATGACAGTAATGGCTACTACCTCCAAGCATGCAAACGAGCAGGCATCAAACCGCACCCAGCCCGCTTTCCACCACAACTGCCTAAATTCTTCAGTGAGTTCTTGACCGACGAAGGCGACTTGGTTCTTGACCCTTTCGCTGGAAGCAATACTACAGGAGCAGTTGCTGAGCAGATGCGCAGGAGGTGGCTCGCATTTGAAAACCACGAGCAATATCTGGAGGCAAGCAAGTTCCGCTTTGACTCTCTTGGTGGCCATTTCAGTGATACTGAGCAAGGTGCCGCCAAGAAGATTGAACAGGGTTCGCAGCAACTGGTGCTGTTCGACTCCGAACGGTGGCACAACAGACTGTGAAGGAAGGTTGACGGCGACAGGCCCGAATGGCGGTGCTTTAAGCCCGTTGGCAACTCGCCAGTCTTTGATTCTGAGCCAAGAACGCAGGTTCATTGTGCCGGAATCATGACCTTAAGGAATGGCCATTGGTAACAGCACCCATCTTTATGACTCTCTCGGTGTCCTTCGTGCTCTTCGTGGTGGAGAAGCCGTATCTCGAAGAGAGTCCTTTCTGCGGTTGAGCAGGATCGAATAAGGGCGAAGGCGTGCAGTACACACGCCACGGGGCACGGGGCATAGTCTTGCCAGATACGAGCTGGATAACGCCTTACGGCGTCACTACGAACGGGTTCGGTCACGTGTCGTCGGCGGTTCTGAGGATCAGGACCCAGTCGGTGGTGCGGCTGGGCGGGTTGAAGGGCGCGGGGTCGCCGGGGCGGGCGGAGACGGAGACGGGGTCGGCCTTCGTGCGGGCGCCGGTTTTGGCGTCGATCCAGACGTTGTTCGTGTAGTTGCCCTCGGCCAGGCTCAGGGCGAACGGCTCGCCGGCACAGGCGAAGACCAGGTATTGCCTGCCCTGCTCGGCCAGGGCCCAGACGCGCATCGCGTCGTGCCGGCTGAGCAGGCCGTCCTGCGGCGTCATGCGGTAGAAGGCCACCTCTTCGTTCATGACCCGGCGGAGGATATCGACGTACTGCTCTGAGAGTTTGTACGGGTTGTCGTCGTTGAACGGCAGGCCGATGGGGCCCGCGGCATAGAGCTCATACTCCTTCAGGTGGCCGTTCCAGTTGAACGACGCGCCGCCGGTGGCGCAGGCCCAGGCCGCCTGCCGCAGGTCGTCCTGCGTGGCGCCGGATCGCTCGTGCCAGTAGCGCCGCCACAGGGCGTTGCCCTCGGCCATGTACACGGGCTTGCCCTTATAGCCGACGATCACGGCCATGTGATGCGTCCAGGGCTCTTTCCAATAGGGGCGGTCCTGGTCTCTGTTCGGGGACGCGATGCGGTGGTTCTCGACGGCCGCGAAGGTGTATTCGGGGCGGTCGTAGAAATTCTCGCGAGGCATCTCGTCCTCGTAGGTCCGCAGGTGGTCGAAGATATCGTACCGTTGCACGAGGCGGGCCCATCCCAGCTCGTGGTCCTCGCGGTCGCCGGGCACCTCCCAGACGAAATTCCAGCCGGCCAGGTTGGCATAGGGCGCAAGCCGCGACACAACGTAGCGGACATAGAAGTCCTTCTCCTGGTCGCTGAGCTTCGCCCAGGCGGGGCCGTCGTTTCTGCCGCCTTCGAAGCCGAGGAACATGTGCACGCCGATGTCGTGATCGTTCAGAAAGCCCAGGTGTCGTTCCATCCGGCGCCATACGTCCAGGTTCATGGTGCTCGATGCCTTGCCCTGCTCGTAGAGCGTCAGGTCCAGGGTCTCCGGCTTGGGGCCGTCGAGGTAGTACTGCCCGAAGCAGCACAGGGACAGCAGCCAGTTGACCTGCAGGTGGTTGTAGCCGTGCTCGACGAACTTGTTCCAGACGTTTTCGGCGATCCAGTCGAAATCCTGGCCGATTGCCCCGTGGCCGGTCTCGCAGTAGGACTTGATCCACACCGGCTCGGTGCCGTTGTAGGCAAGCCAGTGGGGATTCTTCTCATAGGCGCGGAGCACGCCTTTGCCGGCCCCCTGCTTCACGCAGGTGAAACGTCCATCGCCGCCCGGCGTGCCGTCGCTCCAGCGATAGGTGTAGGTCCAGTCGCCCAATTCATCGGGCATGAAGCGCAGCTTCCAGACGTTGCCGGTGGCGCGATCGCCGCCGCCCCGGCCGTCGCCGTCGAAAAATCCCCAGAACTGCCGACTCCGTCCCGAAGGCGTGGTGTAGACAGCCGTGAGATCGACGTCTGCGAACTTGTTCGCGTAGGGCCTGGCGTTTTCCACGGTCGTCTCGAACAAGCGGTACAAGCCGACGCCTGGAATCTCGGAAACCAAAGTCTCGGCAGGCCGATACGTTTGCGCTGAGGCGCCACCACAAAGCATCCATGCGCCGGTCGACACGACGCCGTACAGAACGATCCTGATCGCTCTACTCACAGTCTTGCTCCTCATCTGTATCTGTGCAATGTCCCGGTATCGAGCAGAAACGGCCCATCGCTTCCGGGGCCTCGCGCTGCTGCAGGAAGTCGAGCCACATTTGCCAAGTCTCCTTGTAGAGGGAGCCGGAGGCGGCGAGGCCGTCGTTGTGGCCGCCGCGGATCTCGACGAATCGCTTGGGCCCATTGGCCGCCTGGAAAAGGCGGGCGCCGAATTCGAAGGGCACGATTCCATCGGCCCGGCTGTGCAGGATCAATACAGGGCAATTGACATCTTCAATATACTCCTGCGTATCGTACCGGAACCAGACGAACCTGCGAACGGGCAGGTAGGGGTAATACCGGGCGGCGATATCGGCGAAAGAGGTGAAGGCCCCTTCGATCACCAGCGAACACGCCAGCACGCGGCAGGCGAGGTGTGCGGCGATGCTGCCGCCGAGCGAGCGGCCGAGCAGGATGATCCGGTCGGCGGGCAGGGATTTGTCCCGGACGAGCCAATCGTATGCGGCCCGGGCGTCGAGGTACGTGCCGGCTTCGGTGGTCCGGCCGGCGCTGCGGCCGTAGCCGCGATAGTCGAAGACGAAGCAGCTCAGGCCCAGCGAGTGAAAGAAACCGAGCAAATCGAGCCGATGCATGACGTTTCCGGCGTTGCCGTGACAGAGCAGGACGGTGCATCGGGCGTCGTCGGCCGGCACGTACCAGCCGTGGAGCGCGACGCCGTCACTGCTGCGGAAGGCGACCTCCTCGAAACCCAGGCCCGCATCGGCGGGCGAGAGCGAGACCTCCCGGGTAGGCCGATACAGCAGGCGAGACTGCAGAAAGAGCAGAATCAGCCCCCAGGCCACGTAGACTGCGACCAGGCCGCCGACTGCCACCAGAAGGATTGTACTCATAGTCACCTGCCAACTCGCGGTCGTGAAGACCGCTGCCCACCGTATACTCTGTCCATAGCGTCGGTGCATTTTAGTTTGCCCGGCGGCCGGCCACAAGCTACAATTCCCGCGTGATCGCCAGAAGGCCCACGACAACCGTAGACGTCGGTTCCGTGAGACTCGGTTCTTCTGCCCCGGTCGTCGTTCAGTCGATGACCAAAGTCCCCACGACGGACATCGCGCGATGCGTGCGGCAGGTCAACCGGCTCGTGGAGGCGGGCTGCGCGCTGGTGCGGATCGCCGTGCCGCGGCGGGCGGACACCGAGGCATTCGCCGAGATCGCCAAGAAAGTCAAGGTGCCGCTGATTGCCGACGTGCATTTCAGTCCAGCCCGGGCGCTGGAGGCCATCGAGGCCGGGGCGGCGAAGATCCGCCTGAACCCGGGCAATATCAAGGACCCCGAGGACATTCACCGCATCATCGACGCGGCCAAAGCACGCGGCGTGGCCATTCGCATCGGCGTCAACGAGGCGAGCATTCGCGACCTCAGCCGCGAGCCCGTGCCGCCGGAGAAACGCACGGAGCTGATGCTCGATGAGATGCGGGGCTATGTCCGGCAGTTTGAGGATCGCGGCTTCGACAAGATCGTGCTCAGCGCCAAGAGCAGCGATACGCTCAGGACGATCGAGGTCAACCGCCGGATCGCGGAGAGTTTTCAGTACCCCATGCACCTGGGGCTGACGCACGCGGGGTTGCCTGAGGATGCGAGAATTCCGTCGGCCGTCGCGCTCGGCACGCTGCTGGCCGAGGGCATCGGCGACACGATTCGCGTCAGCGCCGCGGGCG
>JAFGCA010000406.1 GCA_016932895.1 Sedimentisphaerales bacterium
CCCTGGATGCCGCTGAGCATGGTCAAGATCAGCCCGATCAACGAGGACTGGAAGTGGAAAGCGGGCTACGAATACCGGATCGAGAATATCATGGGCTTCGATCACATCCACTCGTGGACGATGGCGGGCCTGCTGCTGATGCCGACGGTCGGCCCGCTGCGGACGCAGCCGGGGCCGGCGGACGATCCGGACCAGGGATATCGCAGCCGCATCGACCACGACGAGGAGAAGGCCGGCATCGGCTTCTACGAGGTTGTGCTGAAAGACTACGACGTCAAGGTGGAGCTCACCAGCACCACGCGTGCGGCCCTGCAACGCTACACGTTTCCGGAAACCGACCAGGCGCGCGTTCTCGTTGACCTGGAGTTTCCGGCCGAAGAGCCGTACCACAACGAAATGGTCGAGGGCCGAATCACCGCGACCAGCGACCGCGAGATCACCGGATACTCCCGGTTCGAGGGACGCCGAGGCAGCAAGTACCAGGATTACACCCTTTATTTCGTCGTCCAGTTCAGCGAGCCGTTTGTCTCCATGGGCGCCTGGAACGATGGGCAGATCGTCCGCGAGGTCTCGCAGGCTTCCGGGCAGGGCGACCTCGGGGCGTTCCTGAGCTTCCAGACGAACGCGGGCGAACAGGTCCTGGTCCGCAGCGGCATATCGTTCGTGAGCATCGCCAACGCCCGCGAGAATCTGACGCGTGAGCTGATCGAGCCGTTTGATTGGGATTTCCAGGCGGTCGTGGATCACCAACGTAAGACCTGGAACGACCTGTTCCGGCGGATCGAGATCGAGACCGACGACCACCTGCAGAAGGTCAAGTTCTATACGAATTTCTACCGCGCGTTCTGCGCCAGAACGATCATGAGCGACGTCAACGGGCAGTACGTGGACATGTACGAGCGAACGCAGCAGTTGAGCGACCCGGACTGGCCCGTCCTGGGCTGCGACGCGTTCTGGAACACGTTCTGGAACCTCAATCAGCTCTGGAACCTGGCGGCGCCGGACGTGTCGGAGAAATGGGTGCGTTCGCTGCTGGAAATCAACGACAAGGGCGGTTGGCTGCCGAAAGGCCCGGCCGGCGTCGAGTATACCAGCATCATGGTGGCCGAGCACGCTATTCCGCTGATCGTGGCGGCCTACCAGCATGGGATTCGCGGCTTTGACGCCGAGGAAGCTCTCGAGGCCATGGTCCACACGCAGACGGCGGCCCCGCAGGCTCATCCCGGCGGCGGGCACGTCGGCAATCATCAGCTCAAGCCCTACCTCCAGTACGGCTACATCCCCATCGGACAGGGGGCTGCCTCCAACACGCTCGAATACGCCTACGATGACTGGTGCGTCGCGCAATTTGCGAAGGCCTTGGGCAAGCAGGATGCCTATCAGGAGTTCAGCAAGCGCGGCGCTTATTGGCGCAACATCTTCGACAAGGACTCGGGATTCGCCCGGCCCCGTCACGCCGACGGGCGTTGGCTGGAGGACTTCGATCCCTACAGCGGCAAGGGCGGCTGGGTCGAGGGCAACCCGTGGCAGTTCACCTGGTTCGTGCCTCAGGACGTCAAAGGGCTGGCCGAGGCCATGGGACGCGAGCGGTTCATCGAGCGTCTGAACGAAGGGCTGGCCAAGTCCGAACCCTCGCGCTTCAACGCCACCGGCGACCGCATGGCCGACTACCCCATCAATCACGGCAATCAACCCAGCATGCAGGTGGCGTGGTTGTTCAATCACGCCGGCGCTCCCTGGCTGACGCAGAAGTGGACGCGGGCCATTCTTGAACGTTACTACGGCGTCGGTCCCAGCGACGGCTACCCGGGCGACGAAGACCAGGGACAAATGAGTGCCTGGTTACTCATGAGCGCGCTGGGCCTGTTCCAGACCGATGGCGGCTGCCGCATCGACCCGGTCTACGAGATCGGCAGCCCGCGGTTCGCCAAGGCCACCGTTCGCTTGCATCCGGACTATTACGAAGGCGGCGCCTTCACCATCGTCGCGCGCAACGCTTCGCGCCTGAATAAGTACGTCCAGTCCGCCACGCTCAACGGCGAGCCCCTGAATCGCTGGTGGATCTCCGCGAACGACCTCCAGGCAGGCGGCACGCTGGTTGTGGAGATGGGACCGGAGCCCAACAAGAGCTGGGCCGCTGGCGGCAGCGATCCGTTGGCCTCGACAGCGGGGCGGTACGATGTCTCTACACCCCTGCCCGAGGCGATTCGTACGAAGCTGGACCTGGCGCCGTTCTACCAAAAGTGTCTCGATATGGACGGACTGTCCGTGGTCGGCTCGGCCAGGGTTTCCGACCATGCCTTGCGCGAAGCGGCCTGGATTCTGCGGCACATGCTGTCGGGGCGCGGTGACATCATCAACGCCATGGCCGAGCGAGAGGTCCGCGTGGCAATCATGGCGGCCACGGAGTACACGACCGACGTGCCCGAGCACAGCCGTCTCAAGCCCAAGGTCTATTGGGATCGGCGGGCGCGGGGTCTGGGCGCGACACGCCGGGCCCCGGCCGTCAGTTGCGGGGAGGAGAACCTCCTTTGCCATCCGGGCGATCCGTACTCCACGGAGAATATTCTCATCCACGAATTTGCCCACGCCATGCACGCGATGGGCCTGCCGGTGGTGGACCCGGCCTTTGACGGGAAACTCAGAGCCGCGTTCGAGAAGGCCAAAAGCCGCAATCTCTGGCCCGACACCTACGCCATCACCAACCGCCACGAGTACTGGGCCGAAGCGGTCCAGTGCTGGTTTGACAACAACCGCGAGAACGACGCCCTGCACTGTCACGTCAATACTCGCGCCGAGTTGAAGGAGTACGACCCCGATCTGGCGAAGCTCTGCGCCGAAGTCTTCGGCGACGGTCCGTGGCGGTATCGCAAGCCCATGGATCGGCCCGAGGCGGGACGGGCTCACCTTGCCGGCTGGGAGCCCGACCGGTCGCCGCGCTTTCGCTGGCGCCAGGCGCCGCTGACCGACAAGCCGCGTGTGCTGATCCAGACGGCGATCGGTGATGTCGAGGTGGAGCTTGACGCCGTTGGCGCCCCGGCTACGACGAAGAACTTCCTGCGCTACGTGCTCGAAGGCTTTTACAGCGACGGGCTTTTCTTTCGCACGGTCACCGCCTCGAACCAGCCTGACGACCCGGTGAAGATTGCGGTCGTGCAGGCGCAGGCGAATCCATCCTGGGAAGAAAGGGCCTTCGATCCGATTGCCATCGAGCGGACGCGCGACACAGGGCTTCGTCATCTCGACGGGACGATCTCCATGGCGCGATCGGAGCCGGATACGGCCACGCACCATTTCTTCATCTGCGTCGGGGACCAGCCCGAACTGGATTTCGGCGGCACGCGCAATCCCGACGGGCAGGGCTTCGCCGCCTTCGGTCGCGTCGTCAAGGGGATGGAGGTCGTACGCAAGATTCATGAATCCAAGGCCGAAGGCCAGACGTTGACGCCTCCCGTTCGCATACAGCGGGCCGTCAGGGTCCACTGATTCGTGTATGTAGGGAAAACTCTGAAATCGAAAGGGCAGATGCGATGAAGACAATTCTCATCAGCGGTGTAGTCGCACTGGCAATGGTAACGGTGATCCCGGCACCGGCGCAGGCGCGTGTTTCCACGGTGCGCGTCGACCTCGCCGACCAGGGCGAGCCCATCTCGAAGTACATCTACGGGCAGTTCATCGAGCATTTGGGCCGGTGTATCTACGGCGGCCTCTGGGCCGAGATGCTCGAGGACCGTAAGTTCTACTATCCCGTCACCGGAGAGGCCCCCGCCTGGACGATGTATAAGCCCGGACCGCGCTCCTGGGACGGGGAAGGGCATCCGTACGAGCTGCTGACGCGCTGCCCCTGGATGATCGTCGGGGACAAAGAGGCGGTTTCGATGGTGACGCAGGATTCCTACGTCGGGCAGCACACGCCGAAGATCGCGCTGGCCGGTGACGGCAAGCCGGGCGGCCTCTTGCAGGAGCGGCTCGGCCTGGTGGACGGTAAAGAGTACACGGGGCGCATCGCACTGGCCGGCGATCCGCAGGCCGGTCCGGTCCGTGTGAGTCTCGTCTGGGGCGGCGGGGCGACCGACCGCGATACCGTGACGATCGATAAGATCGGCAAAGCGTACGCCACCTTCCCGCTGCGATTCGCTTCGCAGGGCTCCACCGACAACGGACGGCTGGAGATTGTCGGTACGGGCAAGGGACACTTTCTCGTCGGTACGGTTTCGCTCATGCCGGCCGACAACCTCCTCGGATGGCGTGCCGATACGGTGGCGCTGCTGAAGGAGCTCAACGCGCCGGTGTATCGCTGGCCGGGCGGGAACTTTGTCAGCGGGTACGACTGGAAAGAGGGTATCGGCGATCCGGATCGCCGTCCGCCGCGCAAGAACCCGGCCTGGAAGGGCATCGAGCACAACGACGTGGGGCTCCACGAGTTCCTCGATCTGTGCCGCGAGATCGACGCCGAGGCGTTCATCGCCGTCAACACGGGCCAGGGCGGTGCCGAGGCGGCCGCCGAGGAAATCGAATACGTCAACGGCGCCGCCGATACACCTATGGGCCGGCTCCGCGCCCGCAACGGCCACCCCAAGCCCTGGGGCGTCAAGTGGTGGGCCATCGGCAACGAGATGTACGGGGACTGGCAGCTCGGCCACATGCCGCTGGAGGAGTACGTCAAGAAGCACAATCGCGTGGTGGACGCCATGCGCAAGGTCGATCCCAAGTTCAATCCTATCGCTGTCGGCGCCAAGGGCCGCTGGAGCGAGCAGATGCTCACGACGTGCTCCGACCACATGAGTCTGATCAGCGAGCATCTCTACTGGCAGGACCGCAACGACGTGGTTTCACACGTGGCGCAGATCGCCGCACAGATTCGCGCGGTGGCCGAGGCGCATCGGGGATACCGCCAGAACATCGCGGCGCTGGCGGGCAAGGACATCCGCATCGCCCTGGACGAGTGGAACTACTGGTACGGGCCGAACGAATACGGGGAGCTCGGCGTTCGCTACTTCCTCCAGGATGCGCTGGGGATGGCGGTCGGGCTGCACGAGTTCTTCCGCAACAGTGACATTTACTTCATGGCCAACTACGCCCAGACGGTCAACGTCATCGGTGCGATCAAGACGACGAAGACCGAGGCGGAGTTCGAGACGACCGGGCTGGTGCTGAAGCTCTACCGCGAGCGGTTCGGGGACGTTCCGGTGCAGGTCGCCGGGGATTTCGAGCCGTTGGACGTGGCTGCGGCGCTGTCGCCCGACCGGACCGCCGTGACGGTCGGCGTGGTCAATCCGACGGACGAGGCCCAATCGCTTTCGCTGAAAACCGAGGGCGGGCGCCTTGCCGGCCGGGGGCAGAAATGGACCCTCACCGGCGCCGACAAGTGGTCGCACAACGCACCCGGAAAACCGCGTCAGGTGGACATCGTCCAATCCTCGTTCAGCGAAACGACCAGCCGGCTGGAAGTCGCTCCTTTGAGCGTCACGCTCTATTCCTTCTTCCTGCGGTAAGCGCGTCCGTCGCGAAGAAACGGTGGAGCAAGCCCCACCCTGCAAACAGAGCCGCGTGGGGCAAGGATCCACGCCACAGGTTACGCGCTGATCCGCAGATCGACGTTGGGTTTCAGCACCACGGGGCTGGCGAACGTGACGGATACTCGGCGGCCGGATTGCTTCTTGCGAAACGCCACCGCGGCGCCGCCGACGGTGACCTCGATGCGATCGGCGCTGCGTCCCTCGGGCAGTTCGAAGGCGAATTCGTTCAATCGCAGTGTGCCGTGGGCGATTTGCATGCGGAGCGTCTGTTTGTCCGGCGTGATTTTCTGCGCGAAGCTGCCCCAGCCTTCGGCGGCGGTGAACGCGGCTTTGAAATCCTCGGGGCGGATCTTCGGGGCGAATGCCAGAACCCCGCGCGGGCCATGATATTCGTAGCCGCAGGCGGCGACGAACGCGCCGTAGCTGGCCATCGCGCGGGCGTAGTGGTCGGAGCATTCGATCTCGTTGTAGGGATTCCGCAGGGCGGCGGCGTAGCGGTCGTGAATGGCGCGGGCGACGGCCAGGCCCTCGGCGATCATCCCTTCCCAGATCATATGGGCGGCCACCTGCCACTCGAAGCCGCTCATGCACTCGTTGAAGTACATATACTGCCAGTGCTTCTTGAAGTCTTCGCGCAGGCCGCCCTCGGGCCAGGTGCACATCAGCAGACCCGCGTCACCGGCCATCGCGTACCACCGGCCCCGGGTGAATTCCTCGCGGAACGGACCGACGTCGGGCACGAAGTTGTATTTCCACAGGGCCCGCAAGGCGCTTCGGGTCTTTTCCTCGTCGAAGAGCCGGCCGAGACCGACCTGGAAGGCCCAGCTCTGCCCGAACACCTGGTCGATGTAGCAGCCGTTGCCGATGCCGATGGCGTCGAGGTGCTCGGGGTCCTCGATCTGGCGGAAGTACTCGCCGTTATAGAGGGACAGAATGCTGCGGCTGCCGCGCTCGGCAATCGTGCGGCAGCGGTCGGCGAATTGCGTGTCACCCATCTCGGCGGCCATGGCCTGGGCGGCCCGCAACGTGGCGAGATAGAGCGAGGCCAGGAAGGAGATCTTGCCGAACCAGGCGGCGTCGAGCGTGTTGGGCTGCGAGCCTTCGATGATCCCGTCTTCGTTGGCGTCGTGGGCGATGAGATACTCGATGGCCTTCTTGATTCGCGGCCAGAGACGTTTCAGGAACGCGGCGTCCGCGGTCATCTGGTGTTCGCGATAGGCCCCGAGGATGCGGCCGCACTGCCCGTCGTGGGCCGGATGCGCGCTTTGCCCGAGGTTGGCCCGATGGCCGATGCCGCCGTCGGGGTGAAACGCGAGGCCGAAGTCCACGCGCTGCCGCTGATCGCGCTCGATCTCGGGGAACAGGCGCCCCACGGCCTGGGCGTAGTGCCAGACGTGCGTGCAGGTCCCGTAGCAGCAGCCGATTCCCTCCCAGGCCCAGAACCGTCCGTCCCTGAAGCGGTAGCAGGTGCTGGTGGCCAGCGTGGTCGTGTTGGCCATGGTGCGATCCAGGAACCAGTAGGGCAGCGACGAGTCGTACCATGTATCGCGCCACAAACGGGTGGTCGTGCTGAGTCTCTCGAAATGGGCCGCTACGTATTCGGCCACCGCGCGGGCATCGGCGAACCGCGACGCGTAGTACCGGCCCACGTCGCTCATCCCTGCCACGGAAAGGTTCGGGAAATGCCAGGTGACGACGAAGGTCACCGTCTGCTTTTCGCCCGGTTTCAGCGAGACCTTGCGGCCCAACGAGCCGATCAGTTTTTCACTCAACGGTTTGCTTGCCTGGGCAGGCGCATCTTCGAATTGTTCGCCCTGCGCGGCGGCCGCACCGAAAACGTCGTCGCCGCCGTCCAGCAAGGCCAGCGTCATCGTGCCGAAATCATACACTTCCTCCAGGACGAAGGATTCGACCGCCTCGTCGGAGAACACGATGTGGTCGACGCCGATATTGCCCCAGCCGCCGGACTCCTGGTCGACGATCTGAAGCTGCCCCTGGCGGCCTTGCCACTTCGCCACGTTGAAGGAGCCGGGATTCATGCGATTGTTGTTCCGCCCCGTTGCCGACAGCACCACCTCGCCGCCGACGAGCAGGTTCAGGCACGTCTTGCCTTTGTGGGCGCCGCCGCCGATCAGGAAATTGATGTACTTGCGCCCGATGGTGAAGGGCTTGCTGGTGAGCGTGCCGACATGCTGGTCGCCCGCGCGGACGTCTTCGCCCTGGCGGGTATTGTGCGTGTTGACGACGCGCTTCCCCTTGCCCGCGACGTCGCCCTGATAGTCGGGTATTTTGGCCGTCTCGATCGGTGCGTCGCCGAACGCCGTGCCGGTCGCGGTCCAACCTTCGTAGTTGGTCTTCTCGAAGTCTTCAAACAGGATCTCGGGGCGGGGCGACGGAGTCTGCTCGGGCGCCGGTTGAGCCGAGCAGACAAGCTGCGTCAGGCCGCGACCGCGTACGATACGATTTTTGCGAACGCCCGGGACCTTGTCGCGATGGTAGAGGGCTACGGCGTTCTCCAGCCGGCCGCTGATCTCGGCCTGGACGGTCCGATCAGAGGTGTTGGTCAGCGTGTAGCTCATAATCGTCGCCGGCAGCGAGGAATCGTCGGCGTTGAGCGGGATGAAAGGCGAGTAGGCTTCCAGCTCGACGGCAACGGGACAATCCTTGTCACGGTAGGTCACGCGGCCGATGGGATACTGTCCCTCGAAGCAAATCCTCGCGAAGCCGCTCTGGTCGAGCGTGCGCGTCCTTCCGTCCACGCGCAGGGCAAAGCCCTGGTCGATCGGGGATTGCGGCGCCGCCGGGGAGATGTAGTTGGCGCCGTTGCGCGTGGGGACGGATTGTCCCTTGTATTGCACTTGTCTCGGTACGATGCCCTCGACGACGTGATTGAAGATGTCCCAGAGCCACAACCGACCGTCACCGCCCAGATAGAGCGTCCCGGTGCACAGGCCCCCAATCGGCATGCCGATATGCTTCAATGCCTCGGGGTCGGTGACCACGGTCGGTTCCCCGCGCGCGGTCAGCGAGGCGACCCAGGCGGGATCGAGCTTCTTGTCGGTTGGGATGATCTTCAAGTACTCATTGGCGTCGAAGGGCCCGGCGATGACGGGCAAGGCGCTGCGGCTCAGGGCGATTCCCGCCGCCCCGGCAGCGGTCGCGGCGATGAAGTCGCGACGACTGACTTCATCACAACGGTGCGCGGTCGCCTGCCCTTCGTTGCCACAACACGGCTTTCGGTCCATTTCCCGCTGTCCCACGGTTGTCTCCTTTCCTACGCGTAGGATCGGCTTGAAGCCCACGCTGACGACCCCTCCATACGAAGAATCTGCATGGGCTAAAGCCCATCCTACCGGCTACATACTGCCTTGTCGATTCGGGAAGCGTCGGGTGGCAGCGTCAAGCGAAGCTTGGCGATGGCATTTCCGCGTTCGCATGACCCCATCGCCAAGGCCGCCGGCCTTGACGCTGCCACCCGATGCCATGGTATCGGTGGTGCAAGAGCTTGAGTTTCTTGTACAGGTCGCGCTGGCGGACCTGAGCCTTGACGTTGTTTTACGTTTGGCGGTTTCATTCGTCGTCGGCGAAGGCAAATTCTCCGTTCTCGACCGACCAGTCCAATCCGAAGAAGCCGGCGGCGAGGTCTTCTGAGCTGCCGGCGTCGTTCGGGTCCACGCGGGTGACCATGCAGTCGGGGTAGCGAACGAAGGACCGGAACAGCGAGACCGGGTAGGTGGCCCGCATGCCGGCCGGTCCGCTGCCGCTGATCACCGCCACGGAGGCGACGTCGCTGTCCGTGCGCGGCTGGAGGAACACGGCCGAGAGGTCGTCGCCGACGAAACGCCGCTCTCCGAGGCGCACCTCGCCCCGGCGGACTTGAACCGGGCTCTGGCCCAGGAGGGCGGGCCAGGCGGCGTTGGTATCGGCGTTGCCGTAGAGAACGACCGTGCGGTCGGCGCAGCGAGACGGCTCGAAGGCGCCGTCGGCAAGTACGTCCACCGCGCCGTTGCCGCGATACCAGAAGGTTTCGGCGTCGTATCGCGCCTTGTTGAAGGCCCAGGCGTTTTCTTCGGGCGTGCCGCCGGTCCCGTAGACGAGCAGGAAGCGGTGTTTCAGCTCGTCCTTGATGCTGCCGTAGCGGTGGGGGCCTTTGTGCCGCAGCGGCGGTTTCTCAATGCACTGCCAGCGGTCGTCCTGCTTGCCCAGCCAGAGGGCGCCCGTCCGCTCGGGGTAGGGGATATCGGCGAGCTCCTGCCCGTCCAGCTCTACCGTGATGGTCTCGGCGGCGCGCAAATGCCCGACGTCCAGCCGCAGGACCGCGACGTTTTCCGTGGTTCCCTTGAAGAGGCGTTTGCCGGGCCAGACGTGGATACTCGCTTTGCTGAGGTCCAGGTGACGGATCTGCCCCTCGATCGCCAGCCAGTGACAGCGGCTGGAGACGCCGGGATTGGCGGTGACGAACTCGACGTCGCGCACCGCGAAGGCCGGAGGCAGAGCGTGGCGGGCGAACAGATCGAACATGAAAGGCCAGTCCACGCAGGCCGAGCCGCCATCGTTGTACTCGTTGCCCCACCAGTGTCCCTGGCCCGGCTCCTCGTGGTAAATCCAGTCGTGGTGGAGATCCTCCAGGACTTCGGCCATTCGCTGGGCCTGGGAGGCCGGCACGTTGTCGTCGTTGCCGCCGTGCAGTATGTAGAGGCCCTGCTGCTTGAGGTTGGCCGCCAGCGCGATCGTGTCGCCCGATTTTCGACAGCGACGCAGAAGGGTTTCCAACGGCGACTCGTCGGTATTCTCGCGTTGCCGCCCGCCGTAGGAAGAGCGGGAGAGCCAGCCGGCGCTGGGGCCCACCGCGGCGAAGCGGTCGGGGTAGGTCACGCCCAGGTGCCAGGCGCCGTGGCCGCCCATGGAGTGGCCCGTGAGGTAGACTCGCGAGGGATCGTGACGCAGCGATTTCTGCGCCAGCGCGAGCACTTCCATGGCGTCCATGCGACCGAAGTCTTCCCAGTCGTATCCGAAGGGCCGGCGGTTCGTCGGAGCGACGACGTGGAACCAGCTCTTGGACGAATAGGCGCCGGTCTGCCCGTGGGCTTCGACTCCCGCCCCGTGGCAGGTGAGCACAAGCGCCGGCGCGGGGTCGTCGGACCCTGTCGCCAGGGCGGGCCGCACGCTGTAGTACTGAACGCTGCCGTCGATGTCACTGACGAACGTGATCTTGCGTCGCTGGTCGGCGCCGACGACCTTCAGGCTCAACGGGATGCTGTGACATGATGCGCCCGCCCGGCGCAGTTCGAGCGTGCCGGCGACCGGGTCGGCCTCCACGGGGGCCGTTGAGCGAATGCGAAATCCCACTTTACGAACGCTCAACGGGGGGATGACAGGGACCGCCGTGGGGTCCTTTTTCAGACCGGCGGCTTTGGCGATCAGGGTGAAGCCGTCGGCCGGCTCGGTGCTGGCGTTGATGATGACGACGGCGCCCCAGGTGTCAGCGGCCTCGCCGGCGACCAGATCGGGAAGGGTGGTGTCGCTGGTGTGCAGAAAGACCGGCGTCGGCGGTTCGTAGAGCCGGACTTTGAATCGGCCTCTCCCGGCCCGAAACAGCAGATGATTCGTCCCCTCGTTCATGAGGACCGGCACATGAACGTAGCCATGGTTGTATATATCGGTGCCGCGTGGTTCCCCGTTGACGTAGGTATCGCCCTGTCCGGCCGCGTGGAGAACGAGCGCCTGGGCCCGATCCGATACGACCGGGGCATACAAATAGTCCCCACGTTCTTCGATGCTGCCGTTGTCGTCAAACTCGACGCGTTTCCATTGCCATTCGTCACGCCCGGGGAGGCTTTCGCCTTCCTCGGGACCGAATTGCGCCAGCGTTCCGTTTACCAGGCGGCGCCGCACGGGATCGCTGCCGCCAAGGGAAGAACCACGCCGGCGGGGCCCGTCATCGGCCTGCCCGGTCCGGGTCAGCAGCAGGCCCGATTCCGGCGCGGTCCCTGGATCCTTCGCCTCAACGCGGGCCGATGCCGCGAGCGTCCCGAGACAGGCAAGCAAGAATACGCGTATGAAACCAATCGGTGTGAAAGAGCCTTTGCGCATGGAAGCCTTCCTTTCGTCATACAAGCGGTCAAGAGAGCCAGCGCTCGCGACTTGCCGTTTCCCGGCACGATCGCGCCCGCGCGAAACAGAGCACAGATTCTACCAGAGACGACGTTTCGCAGAAAGGACGAGATCTGCAAAGCGTGAAGCGATAGCTGCCCCGAGAGACGCTTGACGCCGGTCCACCGGCGCAGGGCCATGATGTTACCGCAGGGCGGCGGCGCGCCTTATAGAGGTGAAGGCCAATGAATCAAGGATCGCACCATGAATCTCGTGCTCACCATACTGCAAATCGTCGTTCTCCTGACCGTTACATTCGCCTACGGCAGGGAGTAGATTGTCCCGCACGTTCCGGGTCCGCCCGGCACTTCGCTCCTGTGCGGCCGGGAAAGATTGATTTCTCCGGGCAGAGTTGGTATCTCTCTGGTGATTGAACTCCGTTTGGGTGGATCGTCCTATGCCTTCGTCATTCGATGAGGAAATCTCGCTGGCTTCGGAGCAGAAGCGTAGTCAGTGGATGCATCGGCGTCTGCTGGTTTACTGCCTGGTCTCAATGGCGGTCGCCGGCGTCGAGCTTGCGGTCCGTCTGATCACACTTCTGTTTCAGAGAGGGCCCTTCTTTGCGAATCTGCTGTCCCGCAGCGGTTCCGACGTTTTGCCCGGGGTGGTGGCGATCGCAGTGTTCTACATTGGGTACAGGCGGGCCAGGGACCGTTCGCTCGACCGGGTGGCCGTGATTCGCTACAGCTTCGTGATGATTCTCGCCCTCGGGGTCATGGCTCTTCTCATTCGGCCGGTCTTTGCCGCTTTTCCGCTGCGGGCGCTCGTTACCAGCTCCGGGGCCGCTCCGATGCACGGTCAGCCTTCGATCTTCGGGCGCGTTCTGATGATCCATCTGGTTGGAGCGCTGTTTATTCCCTGGACGGTGCGCGAGGCCTTCGGCGTGTTGCTGGCTTTGTGCGGCCTGGGGCTGGTCTCGAATGTGCTCTTCACCACCGGCTCGCTGGGACATCGCGTCTTCGCGGTGGTGATCATGCCTCTGGCGGGCGTGCCCGGACTGCTCTTTTGCTGGGTCCGCCACAGTCGCTTTCGCAGCAAGTTCAAGATCGAGCACCTGCTGGGTCGATACGGCCAACTCCAGCAGGAGCTCGAGCAGGCCCGGCGAATCCACGAGATGCTGTTTCCCAACGAGATCACGGAGGGGCCTTTTGAGTTGCGGTATCGCTACGAGCCGATGCAGCAGATCGGCGGCGATTACGTGTACGTGCATCGCGATTCGGCGGGGCGTCTGAACGTGGTCGTTCTCGACGTGACCGGCCACGGTATCACGGCCGCCTTGACGGTCAACCGGATTCACGGGGAGATGGACCGGCTCTTCGGCGAGAACGACGATCGTCAGCCGGGCGACGTGCTCAAGGCGGTGAATCGGTACTTCTGCGTTTCGCTGGCGCGACACGGCATCTTTGCCACGGCCGTAGCGGCTCGGATCGACCAGGAAGGCGACTGCCTGGAATGGGCCAACGCGGGCCATCCGCCGCCTTTCGTGCTGGACACGCAGGGCCAATGCATTCCCCTCGATTCGAATGCCGTCATGCTCGGTGTGCTGGATGATCCCGCGTACGAATGCGTCACGCAGACCCTGGGCTTCTCCGACGGCGACCGTATCGTCCTCTATACCGACGGGGTGATTGAGGCACACGACGACCGGTATGAGATGCTCGATATCGAAGGTTTCCAGCAGGTGCTGCGGGAAAAGGCGTCGCGGCCGGCGGGGCGGCATCTCTCGGAGGAACTGCTGCGCGAGGTCCAGCATTTTCGCAAGGGTCCGGCCGAGGACGACATTTTGATCGTGGAGCTGAGCCGATCCTGAACGTCGGACACGCCGCCGGCGACCTGCTCAGCAAATCACAGCCCCGGTGAAAACTTCTGGGCCCGTTGACCCTGGATGTCTCCGAGGTAGAGATTCCCCTGCGAATCGGCGGCGATGCCGTGCACCCAGTCGAGCTGTCCCGGCTTGCCGGGCGAGACTGTGGGTTGCGGCAACGGCAGGCGCAGCAAAACCTTGCCGTTGGCGCTGAGCTTCATCACCATTTGGTCGGGCGGGGGAGTCACCATCCATTCGTCGGTCCCGTCCTTCTTCACGGGCGAAGACCCGCAGACCCAGATTTCGTCGTCCCCGGTCACATGGAGGCCCCAGGGTGTGATGAGATTGGCCCAGACCTCGAGCAGCTTGCCCTTGGTATCGAAGACCTGGATGCGGGCGTTGTCGCGGTCGGCGACGTAGAGGCGGTTCTGCGAATCGGCCACGATGGCGTGGGGAAGGGCGAACTGGCCCGGTTCGGTTCCCTCGGCGCCCCACTGGTTGACGTACGCGCCCGTCCGGTCGAAATGGACGATGCGTCGGTTGCCGTATCCGTCGGAGACGAAAATGTCACCGCTCGGCAGGACCGCCACGTCGGTGGGCCTGTCGAAGTGCGTCTCGTCGGTGCCGGCCTGTCCGACCTGGCCGAGCGTCAACAGGACTTTGCCCCGCCGATTATGCTTGCGCACGACGTGATCGGTGATGCTCGTGGTCCAGACGTTCCCCTCGGGACCGATGCGGATGTAGTGTGCGCCTGCGAAGCCGTCGATATTCCAGGCACGCACGAACGTTCCGTCGGGGCGGTAGATCTGCACCGCCGGCTCGTTTCGGGTGAAGATGTGCACGCGGTCGCGGGCGTCCACCGCAATGCCCGGCATCTGGCTCCACTCGATGTTCTGTGGTTTCCGGGGCCACGCCGGATCGACGACCAGACGGACCGATGCGTCACTCGCAGGGCCCGACGCTTCCCCGGCCCCGGCGGCGGGACACCACCACGCGACGGCCATGACAGCACTTACGACCAGTCTTGCCATTTTCTCACCTCCCTGGTTGGGGGGGCACGGCGGTGAGCCGCGCAACGCGAAGCCCGGCGATGGCTCTGTTGTGTTCGCACGATCCCATCGCCAAGGCCTGCGGCCTTGACGCTGCCACCCCGCACGTTGGTTGTTCTATTCGATGACCACCTCCTGGATACCGGCGGCCCAGTCTTTTTGGAGCTTGATTTCGAGCTGGATCGCGTCGGTTGTCACCGGCTCGAAGGCGACCTTGTTGAAAGTATCCTTCTTGAGGCCGTAAGCGGTCTTGTTGCTCACGGGTTCGAATCGGCCGGCGGCGTTACGGTACAGCACGCGCCAGGATTCGGGCAGGTGACACGCGCCGCGGCCCGTGTCGTCGAACCAGTACACCTTCAGGCTGGAAATCTCGTGCTTCCTGTCCCACTCGAACCGGACCCACTCGGTCGTGTCTTTGTGCGGCCAGAAATCAAGCTGGAGGGCCGAGGCGTCGGCGGAGTTTTCCGGGAGGTTCTGGTCCTTGATGGCCTCGAGGGAAACGTGCACGAAGGAGGCGGTGGTCTTGCTGGTGTAGGTGAGCGTATCGGCCGGCTCGGGGCGGGCCGCCTGCGCCTCGCGCGCGGGCCACACGGTCATCTGGCCGCGTCCGCGATGGGCCCAGGCGTAATACGGGATGGCCGTGAATTCCTTCGTGCCGCTGGTGACGATCTCGCCGTCGAGGGTGCGCTTGGCGACCCGGGCTTCGCCGGTGAGCACCGTGACGCCGTTGAGCAGGTCGGGACGGTGCCGGGCCTTGAGTGTGGCATCGTCGGGGATCACGAGGTTCAGCACCTTGCCGTCGTTGTCGGGCCACTCCAGGCAGAAAACGAGGGGGCCGCGCTGCAGGGCGACCCGGCCGCGGTCCGCGGAGACTTCCGGATGAGCGACGATGCGGCGAATCGGCATGGGCAGGCTCAGACGGATCGTGTCACCTGTCTGCCAGGTGCGCTCGATCCGGGCGAAGCCGCGCTCGATCGTCGGTGACACGTCCCTGCCGTTGACGCGGATCGACGCCTTCTCGCGCACCGTGTCCTGGAATCGGTACAGATCGCTCGGGACCGCTTCGTTGCGGGCCCAGCCGGGGATGCGGACGTAGAGGGCAAATGATTCGCTCTTCTCCGGCTCGACCGTGATTTCCACGACGCCTTTCCAGGGGTAATCGGTCGCCTGCTTCAGCGTGACCTTGTTGCTCTGCGTCTCGATGGTCGCGTCGCCGCCGATGAACAGGTTCACGTAGACGTTGTTGTTCTTGTGGGCGTAAGCGTATCCCGGAACGGACGGGATGAACCGCGCGACGTTGGAGGGACAGCAGGCACAGCCGAACCACGGGCTGCGGGCATGCTGACCGGTGGATTCCAGCACGTTGGGGTAGAAGAACCGGTCGCCTTTCATCGAGATGCCCGAGAGGGCGGCGTTGTAGAGGACGCGCTCGAGCACATCGATGTACCGGGCGTCGTCGTGCATCAGGAACATGCGATGGTTCCAGTAGATGTTGGCGATGGAGGCGCAGGTCTCGCAATAGGCGGTCATGTTGGGCAACTCGTAATGGCCGCCGAATCCCTCGTGGCCGCCGGCGGCGCCGATGCCCCCGGTGATGTAGAGCTTGGTGGTCAGGACGTCGTCCCAGATGGTGTCGATGGCCTTGATGTACTCCATGTTCCCGGTCAGGGCGGCCACGTCGGCCATGCCCGTATAGAGATAGGCGGCCCGCACGGAATGGCCGACGGCTTTGGTCTGCTCGGTGACGGGCTTGTGGTCCTGCGAATACATTCCGTAGAGCCCGCGATCGCCGTTCGGGCCGCGGTTGCCCTTGCGGCCGCGCTGGTCGAGGAAGAACTTGGCCTGGTCCAGGTACTTGCTGTCGCCGGTGGCGCGATACAGCTTGCACAGGCCGATCTCAATTTCCTGATGGCCCGGCGGATCGGTGCGCTTGCCGGGTCCGAATACGTCACAGATCAGGTCGGCGTTTTCCGTCGCGACGTTCAGGAACGTCTTGTCACCGGTGACCAGGTAGTGGGCGACCGCCGCCTCGTACATGTGTCCCACGCAGTATTGCTCGTGCTTGCCGGCGATATCGGTCCAGAGCTTCTCGGGCTGTCTGTCGGGGACCGAGTAGAAGGTGTAGAGATAGCCGTCCTCCCACTGGGCGCCGTCCATGATGGCGATCAGCTTGTCCAGGTACAGGCGCATCATCGTTTCCGGGTTCACCTGGAGCGAGTAGGCCGCGCCTTCCATGATCTTGTATACGTCGGAGTCGTTGAAGTAGATGCCCTCGTGCTTGCCTTCTTTGAGGCCGGCGGCCTTCTCGAAGTTGCTGATGCGGTCGGTCTCCTCGCATTTCTCGAAGCAGTAGGGGATCGTGACCGTGCGGTTGGTCTCCAGGCGCGGCGTCCAGAAACCGTCCTGGACGTGGACGTGATTGAAGGGCACCGGCTTGACGTTGTACTCTCGTTCCAGGGGCGCCTCGTCCGCTCGAACCGCGACGAGTCCCACTACCATGAAAACTGCCAGAAATGCTGCAAGTACAGATCTTCGACTTTCCATAAAATACCTCGTTTACCAGATGTCACTTTCGTCTTGGTTTCCCAGCCAATCATAGCAACCGGATCGCTTTCTGCAACTCCCTATTCCTGCCGGGCCGGCCCGCCGAGGAGATAGGCGGGGGCGTCGATTGCACTGGCTGGTCTCGGGCTCTGTTGGTGTGGTATCTTCTTGCAGGCCCCCGTTTTTTTGCGTCTGCGGCGGTATGTAACAGGCAAATTGTTACTTTTGCAGGGCTCTTCCGGGATGGAGCGAGAATAAATCCGTCTCCCGGCCGGGCCGAAAAGGTCGTGCACCCGACCGGTACCGTATGAAAGAGACTGTGTGTGAAAGTGCGTCTTCGGGTCCTGTTTGTGTTGACCTCGCCTGGTTTTGTCGTAGTCTATCTGTATCGACAGGCAGCGCAGGTCTGAGCCGGCACGCAGAGGTTGGAGGATGAATTCATGACCGACAGATTCGATCGACGCCACTTCCTCGGAATCGCGGGTATGGGGGCGGCGGCCTTTGCTCTGCCGTCGGCGGGGCAGGCGCCCGCCGCGCCGAGACCTGCGGGCGAGGGCCCGGGGCTGCCCGAGGCGTGGTTCGATCCTCCCCGGGAGTTCTCACAGGCGCCGTTCTGGTTCTGGAACGACGATTTGTCGGAGACGGAGATCGTCCGGCAGTTGGACGACTTCCAGGCCCACGGAGTGCATGCCTTTGTGATCCATCCGCGCGCGGGATTGCCCCGGAGCATCGGGTGGCTGAGCGAGAGGATGATCAAGTTCATGCGGTTCGTTATCGAACAGGCGGCCAAGCGCGACATGTGGGTCATCCTGTACGATGAAGGCATGTATCCGAGCGGTTCTTCCAGCGGTCAGGTGGTGGCGGAGAATCCGGCGTTTCGCACCCGGGGCCTGGTGTGCGTCGATCTGGACGAGGCCGGGCCGGGAACCGAGGTGCGCGGCGTGCGGATCGGTGGGGATGGGGAGCCGGAACTGACGCCGGGCCAGAGCCTTGTAGCGGTTGTCCGACGCAGCTCCAACGGTCACCGCCTTGCCGTGGTTGACCGCGCCGTGAGCCCGGGCTATTCGTATATTCGCGGCCTGCACTTCGTGGATGAGGACCCGCCACGCCGGGCCGACCACAGGGAGGTGGCCGAGAACCACCCGCCGGCTGCCGATATTCTCAACCCGGATGCGGTGGCCTGCTTCATTCGGCTCGTATACCAGAGATTCTACGATGAGTTCGGCAGCCATTTCGGCAAAACCGTCAGGGCGATCTTCACGGACGAGCCCTCGCTGCTGGCCAAGCGGGGCGAGCGGGGCATGGTCCCGGGGACCACGGGCATCCTCAAGCACGTCAACGCCTGTCTGGGCTATGATTTCACCGAGCACTTGCCCGTGCTGTGGTACGAGGATGAGCCCGATGCAGCCGTGCACCGACGCAATTACCACCGGGCCCTCCAGAAACGCCTGGAGCAGACGTTTTACCGGCAGATTTCCGCGTGGTGCGACGCGCACGGAATCGCTCTGGCGGGCCATCCCATGGGCCCGGGCGATATCGGACACCTGCGGCATTTTCACATTCCCGGCCAGGACATTGTCTGGCGGTACATCGAGCCCGGCAAGGCCAGCGCGCTGGAGGGCGATCAGTCCACCCAGGGCAAATGTGCTTCGTCGGCCATGATTCACCTGCAACGCCGCCGCAATATGAACGAGTTCTGTGGCGCGTACGGTCACAATTTCACCTTTGACGAGATGAAGTGGCTGGCCCACTGGCTTGTCATCCGGGGCTGCAACCTGCTCGTTCCCCACGCGTTCTACTATTCCGTCCGGGGTCCGCGCATCGATGAGCGCCCGCCGGATGTCGGCCCCAATAGCCCGTGGTGGGCGCAGTACGAGCCTTTTGCACGGGCGACCGCGCGGCTTTGCTGGCTGAACACCGATTCCAGGCACGTCTGCGATCTCGCTATTCTGGGATCCAACAACCATCTGCCGTGGCGTGCGGCGAAAGTGTGTTTCCAGCATCAGCGCGATTTCAATTACCTGGAAGCTCGCCATCTATGGGAAGATGCGCAGGTTAGGTCACAGGGTGCCTATGTTGCCGGGATGCACTATCGTGCCTTGGTTGTCGAGGGCGATGTCCCGGATGATGCCAAATCATCCATAGACGTGCTTGCGAAAGCGGGGAGAGTCATTCGCTGGAGCGCGGCGACGGGCGACGAGAACCTGATCCGGCAGATCGACCGGTTGATTGCCGCTGACGTGCAAGTATCCCCGCCGGCACCCGACCTGCGGGTACGTCACGTGCGTAAGGCCGGCATCGATTACTACCTGCTGTTCAACGAAGGCGCCGAGACGCTCGAATTCAAGCTGAAGCTGTCTGCCCGGGGCGAGCGGATTCTCATGGAACCGATGAGCGGGCGTCACGAGCCTTTGTCGGAGCAGACCCCGGTTGCCCTGGCCCCCCATGGGCTGCGCGTCGTAGCGGTCGTGTGAGGCCGACGTTTGTGAACCTTTCAAAGAGGGCTCAAGGATGCCCGGGTGATTGCGAAGACTGCTTCTGATCGAGGCCAGTGTACTATATTTCTGCAAAAATTCGGACTCGTGGTAGAACCGCGGGCCAAGATGTATTAGAATACAACGGCAGTGCATTCTGCCAGTGTTGGGAGGTTGCTTTAGGGTGCATGGGCTGGCGTAAACGGTCGGCGGCACCGCGGTGAATGTGTGCATACCGGCCGCTGCCGTAAGGTGGAGATGCATTGGGTGTGCCATGTGGTTGGGACGCGGGTGATCTTTCGGAGTTGATGTTTTTTCGTCATCGGGCCGTCAGTTGAGGTCTTGAGAAGGGAGTACGGTTATGCCAGGCAAGGACGTTCAGAAGGCACGTGGCAAAGGTCGTCGTGACGATGTGCCGAAGAGTGCATCCCCGATAGCCTCTCGCAGCGACAGCGTCGGTGCGGTGGCCCAGTTGATCGTGGAGAGAGAGCCGGCTGCGAAGCCGACGCCAAGGGAGAGCAAGCCCGCCGCTACGCACGAACAGATCGCCGAGCGAGCCAGAGCCATCTGGCAGCAGCGCGGGTGTCCCTCGGGCGAGGACGAGAAGATCTGGTACGAGGCCGAGGCGCAATTGAAGGGCAAATTGGGGAGCAAGTAAACCTCAGGAGTTCAGCCAAGGATCGGCAGGCGTGCACACCGGGCCGCTAAAAGGAGTAATCATGTGCGGATTCTGATGTTGGGATGGGAGTTTCCGCCCTTTATAACGGGGGGATTGGGAACCGCCTGCTATGGATTGACACAAGCGATGGAGCGCTTGAAGACGGACATTTTGTTTCTGCTGCCGATATCCACGGATGGTTGCGCGCCGTCATCGGCGCGGGCGGATGCGTCGGCGGATTCGGCGTCCGCTTCTGCGGATACGGCGAAGGCCCGGCACTTGATGTTGCAAAGGGTGCCTTCGGACGTTCCCGATCCCTACTACGCCGGCGCGGCGCAGCAGTCGAAGTACGCGCGTGAATACCGTTCTCTGCGTTTGTTGGGGACCGGTGCGGTCGGGGGCTACGACGGTGATTTGGTCGCTCGGGTGTGGGATTATGCTTCGCGTTGTGCGGCCCTGGTTCAGGATGAGTCGTTCGATGTGATTCACGCGCACGACTGGGTCACGTTTCCGGCCGGCATGGTCATCGCGGCCCAATCGGGCAGGCCCTTGATCGTTCACGTGCACGCGACGGAATTCGACCGCTCCGGCCGGTACCCCAACCCTTCGGTTTTTGAGATCGAGCGTCAGGGGATTCAGGCCGCGGCGGCCGTCATTGCCGTTTCGCAACTGACCAAGAGAATCATCGTGCAACGATACGGCGTACCGGACGAAAAGGTGCGCGTGATCTACAACGGCGTTATTCCCAAATCTCCTCTGCCGGCGAAGTCGTCCGAACCCGGCGACGAGAAGATCGTGCTCTTTCTGGGGCGCATCACCATGCAGAAGGGGCCGGAGTACTTCGTGGATGCCGCTGCGGCCGTACTCAAGCGGATGAAGAACGTCAAGTTCATTATTGCCGGATGGGGCGACATGGCGCCGCGCGTCGTGGAAAAGGTCGCCGCGAGGGGATTGGGAAACAAGGTGTTCTTCACGGGTTTTCTCGTCGGCGCTCAAGTGCAGCGCGCTTTTCGAATGGCCGACGTGTACGTCATGCCTTCGGTGAGTGAGCCGTTCGGATTGACCGCGCTGGAGGCAATCCAGCAGGGGACGCCGGTCATTCTCTCGAGAACCACCGGGGTCGGCGAGGTGATTGCCCGGGGGGCGCTGAAGGTTGATTTTTGGGATGTGAATGAATTGGCCAACAAGATTGTAGCCGTGTTGCAGCGTCGCGAGTTGTCGGAGGAGTTGCGGCGCAACGGCAGTAGCGAGATTCGCGGTCTTACGTGGGACGCGGCGGCGGAGGCATGCGTGCAGATGTATAAGGAGATTCTGTGTCGGACATGAACGAAGACTCGATAGGGACACGGACGGCCTACGTCCCTGAGAGTCGAATTGAACCTCTTTGCGAAAGGAGGAAAGGCTTGTTATACTGTGGCATTGCTTTGACAAGTTAAGGAGAGGTGCTCCATGAGAATCGCAATGCTCTCTTGGGAATCGCTTCATTCGGTCGCGGTCGGAGGGGTAGCGGCTCACGTGAGTGAGTTGGCGACAACGCTGGCACGCAAGGGGCACCAGCTCCATGTTTTCACGCGTCGTCCAGAGGGACAGTCTGCTCACGATTTCGTAGAAGGCGTGCATTACCATCGATGTCTGTATCCGGCTCACCCGGAGTTTGTCGATGACGTCAACAACATGTGCCGGTCGTTTGTGGACCGCGTTTTCGAGGTCGAGGATTTTGTCGGTCCGTTTGACGTGGTGCATGCGCATGACTGGCTGGCCGCCAACGCGATGATCTGGATCAAGGAGGGGCGTCGTCACCGAACGGTGTTTACCATCCACTCCACGGAATATGCGCGCTGCGGCAACGCGTTTACAAACGGGCGTTCCGTCCGCGTCCGGGACCAGGAGCGCGCCGGGACCTATTGGGCCGACCGGATTATTGCCGTCTCGCAGGCGACCAAGGACGAAATCACCTGGATGTATGAAGTGCCTCCGGAGAAGATCTCCGTGATTCACAACGGGGTGAACCCCGGGCGTTTTGACATCCGGACCGACGTGGGCGCCGACAAGCGTCGCCATCGGATCGGGCCTTTGGATCCCACGGTCCTGTTCTGTGGCCGCCTGGTGTGGCAGAAAGGTCCCGATCTGCTCATCGAGGCGATTCCGCAGGTGTTACGGACTCATTCCCACGCCAAGATCATTTTTCTCGGCGACGGAGAGATGCGCGGTGCCCTGGAAGCACGGGCCCGGCAATTAGGTATCATAGAGGCCGTTCGGTTTGTGGGCCACCGCAACGGGGAGGAGCTCATTCGCCTCTTTAAGCTGGCCGACGTGGTCTGTGTGCCCAGCCGGAACGAGCCGTTCGGCATTGTCGTGCTCGAAGCGTGGAGCGCGGGCAAACCCGTGGTTGTCACTCACAACGGTGGTCCCGCCGAGTACGTTCGTCATGAAGTGGACGGCCTCAAGATTTACCCGCGACCCGATTCCATTGCCTGGGGACTGAATACGGCATTTTCTGATTTCGAGCGGGCGCGGCGCTTGGGTCTCAACGGACGAATCGCCCTGGTGCGGCGCTTTGGCTGGGATACCATCGCCACCCAGACGGAAGAGGTGTATCGCAAGATTTGCCCCGTACCGTTTACGCCCGTTTCCAAGAGCCCGTGCGAGCTGCAGTCTGTTGAGGGGCAAGCGGACGCGTCGACGGCAGCGCCGCAGAGGCGAGGGGCCACGGATCGCTGGCGCAGCCGGAATGGGTCGATCGAGGTGGAAGCCCGGTTGCTGTTTCCCCATTCGGCTCATAACGGCAACGGTTCCGGCAAGCAGGATGCCTTCAAGAGAATCCTGACCGCGCAGGGCCTTGAGGTGGAAGAAAGGGAGGATGCTCTTGAAGTGAGCGGGCACATCGAGACCGTGCTCGCGGCCTTGGTCAAATCGCAGCGAATTGCCTGCCCGCCGAAGGTCAGGATCGTTTCCGGAACAAGGAAAAAGAAATCTGAGGTGCTTGCTGAGATGCTGGAAGGGTGATCCTGGCTCGGCGGTCTGTACGAAGGAAGCAAATATGGCAATTGGCTCTTTCTGTTTAGTGTTGCACGGACATATGCCCCATGTCTTGCGGCACGGAACGTGGCCCCATGGGGAAGACTGGCTGTACGAAGCGGCTGCCGAGACGTATTTGCCCTTGCTGTCGACCATTGACGAATGCGATTGTCTCAAAGGCCACCCGAAGGTGACCGTGGGGCTGACGCCGATCCTGCTGGAGCAGCTCGGGCACGATGATTTCAAGGAGGGGTTTGAGAAATACCTTCAGGACCGCATAGAGCGGGCCCAGTCGGATCATCGGGCGTTTCAACGGGCCGGCGAACCTCATCTGGCCTATCTTGCCGAGCGCTGGGGGAAGTTCTACGGCGGTCTGGTGGAGCAGTTTGCCTCCGCCGGTCGCGACATCCCCAAGGCGTTTGCCAAACGAGCGGAAGCCGGATTCGTCGAGGTTCTCACGTCCGCGGCCACGCACGGATATCTGCCTCTTTTGCTGGAAGATTCCTCGGTTCGCGCCCAGTTGCGTGCCGGTGTAAGCAGTTCGGAACGTGTGTTGGGTTTTCGTCCGCGCGGCATCTGGCTGCCGGAGAACGCGTACCGTCCGAGCGGTCACTGGTCGCCCGCGACCTCGTGGGGAGACCCGGGCTACCGCATGGGAATCGAGCAGTTCGTGGCGGATGAGAACCTGTCGCACTTCTTTGTGGAAAATCATCTTATCGAAAAGAGCCGACTGTGCGGCCCGGGCGGAGGTGGGCCCAGCGTGCACGAGCCGGTATGGGCCAACAGCAACGGGTACGATCGCGAGGCCGTGGCCGCATTTGCCCGCGATCCGTATATCTGCAAGCAAGTCTGGTGCGGGTTCGTGGGCTACCCCGCCGATGGCGTCTATCTGGAGTTTCACAAGCGCCAGGGCGAGCGTCGGGGCCTGCGCTATTGGAAGGTGACCGACCGCAAGTCGGGTCTGGGGGATAAGGATCCCTATTATCCCGATGACATACCGGGCAAAATACACGAGCACGTTCGGCATTTTTGCGATCAGGTCAAGCAGCGCCTTTGGGATTATCACAACCGGACAGGGCGTCACGGCGTCGTCGTTGCCTGCTTCGATGCGGAGTTGTTCGGGCACTGGTGGTTTGAGGGCCCCGCCTTCCTGCGCGACGTGCTGCTGACCCTGAACGCCGAACCTGACGTCGAGCTGTGTACGACCGATGAGTACATGCAACAGTACCCGCCCGAGAAACACGTGATCATGCCGGAAGGCTCGTGGGGCGATAGCGGCGACCACCGCGTCTGGACCAACTCCAAAGTCAATTGGATCTGGCAGATTGAGTATCGTTGCGAGGTGCTGTTCGGCAAGCTAACCTATAATCTGCCCTGGCGGCGCAAGCGAAAACTGCGTGAAATCCTGGAGAAAGCGGGGCGCGAGCTCCTCCTGCTCCAGGCCAGCGACTGGCCGTTCGTCATCAGTCGAGAGCAGGCCGTCGATTACGGCATCCGGCGCTTCGTGCAGCACGTGGCGCGCTTCGAACTGTTCGCCGATATTGCCGAAAGGCTCGCCGAAGACCCCAAATACATGACCAAGCTCAACGCGGTGCAGAAATCTGAAATCAAGGACGCCGAGATACACGACGTGGTCTTTCCGCAAATCGATCTGAACTGGTGGAATACGTGAGAGAGAGCAGGCAATGAGGATTGCTATTTTCGGTTGGGAGAGTTTGCATTCCGTCGCTGTCGGAGGGGTGGCCGTACATGTTACCGAGTTGGCTGCGGGACTACAGCGCCGCGGCCACGAGGTACACGTCTTCGTTCGCCTCGGAGAATGCCAGAACACCTACGACGTCGTCGATGGCGTGCATTACCACCGTTGTCCCATCGACCTGGACTGTGATTTCGTCACGGAAATGAACAACATGGGCAACAGCTTCATCTACTTTATGCGCCAGACGGAAAGCTATCAGGGTGCCCATTTCGACATCGTACACGGTCACGACTGGCTTTGCTCCAAAGGGATCGTGCAGGCCAAAAACGACTGTGGCAGGCCGGCGATCCTGACGCTTCACTCGACGGAGTTCGGTCGGTGCGGCAACCAGCGCTACAACGGTCAGTCCGACCGCGTCCGCGCCGTGGAGGCCGAAGGGGCCTATTGCGCCAATCGCGTGATCGCCGTCTCCGGGGCGCTGGCCGACGAGGTCAAGGCGCAGTACGCCGTGCCCGACTGGAAATTGCGCTGTGTCCACAACGGCGTGAACTGCAGTCGTTTCGACGGATTCATCGATCCGTCCGTATGCCGACGGACCTACGGCATCGGTCCGCTGGACCCCATGGTGTTGTTCGTCGGACGCATGAGCGTGCAGAAAGGTCCGGATTTGCTGCTGGAGGCCGTGCCCGGAATCCTGGCCGCAAGATCTGATGCGAAAATCGTTTTCGTCGGCGATGGCTACATGAAACCGCAGCTCGAACACCGCGCCCACCAGCTCGGCGTGGCCCATGCCGTTCGTTTTCTGGGCAACATGAGTCCCGTCAGCGACTTGGTCAATCTGTACCGGAGCACCGATTTGGTCTGTGTGCCCAGCCGCAACGAACCGTTCGGCATCGTTGTGCTGGAGGCATGGGCCGCCGGCAAGCCGGTAGTCGCTACCCGAAACGGGGGGCCCGGCGAGTTTATCACGCACACCCAGGACGGACTGCTCGTATACGACAATCCCGGCTCGATCTGCTGGGGAATACGTGAAGTGTTTCACAATTTCCAGCATGCACGCTGGATGGGGGAACGTGGTCGTGTAAAGGCGGCCTTTAGCTTTAGCTGGGATATTGTGGCCGCACAGACCGAAGGTATCTACCACGAACTGGTTTGAGAGCAGTCATGAATATCGCTGATCGACTCCGCGAGTTGAGCCGAAATCTCTACTGGGCTTGGCATCCTGAGTTCGTCCGGGTCTTTCGAGACATCGAGCCCGGGCTCTGGCGTCAAGTCAACCACAACCCGGTGGAGTTCCTCGAGCGTTTGGCCGAAGAGGCGGTCGAAGACAAATATCGCGATCCGGGCATGGCCAATCGCCTCACGCAGGCCTTTCACAAGCTGCAGGGGTATCTGGAGGCCAGCGAGGTCTGGGGCGCCTGGCACGCCGGGCCGTTGCGGGCCAACCCGGTGGCCTATTTCTCCGCCGAGTTCGGACTGCACGAGTCCTTGCCGATCTATTCCGGAGGGCTCGGCGTCCTGGCGGGCGACCATCTCAAGGCCGCTTCCGATCTGGGCATCCCGATGGTGGGCGTAGGTCTGGCCTACGCGTATGGATACTTCGATCAGTCGCTCGACGCCAGCGGCTGGCAGCAGGAGCACTACTTCTCACCCACTGAGACGATCTTGCCGTTGGAGAGGGCTCAAGACGAGCACGGCCAACCCATACGCATCGCCGTCCGGACCGAGTCGTACGAGATATGGGTGGGCATCTGGAAGGTGCGTGTCGGACGCAATCTTCTGCTCCTGCTCGATACGAACGTCGAAGGCAACTCCGAAGAGGACAAAGCCTTGACCAGCCGCCTGTACGGTGGCGACCGTCGGACCCGCATCCGCCAGGAGCTGATCCTGGGCGTCGGGGGGATGCGGGCGCTGGGCGAGCTGGGCATCACCCCCGGTGTGATCCACATGAATGAGGGCCATAGCGCCTTTGCCGTCCTGGAGCTTGTCCGCACCTTGATGGAGCGCGACGGCCAGTCCTTCCACAACATGCGGGAAATCGCGGCGGCCATGACGGTTTTCACCACGCACACCGCCGTCCCGGCAGGACACGATATCTTCGACCCGGACCTGGTCGAGCGAACTCTGGAACCCCTGCGACGACAGTTGGGACTTACCGAAGCCGAGCTGCTGGCTCTGGGGCGGGCTCGCCCGGAGGACGAGGAAGGACCTTTCTCCATGACCGTTCTGGCCACGAGGATGTCGCGTGCGCGAAATGCGGTCTCTTTCCTGCACGCCCGGATCAGCAAGGATATCCTGCATCATCTCTGGCCCGGAACACCTCGGCATCAGCTTCCCATCGATTACATCACCAATGGCGTCCACGTCGATTCCTGGCTGGCCGAGCCTATGGCCGACCTGTACAACAGGCATCTCGGTGCGGGCTGGCGCGAAGGCATGGACGATCCGCGCGTCTGGGCCGGTATCGAGCGGATCGACGATCTGGAACTGTGGGAGAAGGACCAGGATCTGCGGGCCCACTTAGTGGAATATGTGCAGCGCAGCATCCAGCGCCAGGAACGGGCCCGGACCGGGGGCGAGGATAGCGACTATATCCGGCAATGCAAACTCGATCCGAATGCCCTGACCATTGGCATCGCCCGGCGATTCGCGACGTACAAGCGAGTGGACCTGCTCTTTAGCGACCCGGCCCGGCTGGATCGACTGGTGAATCATCCCCAGCGAAAGGTGCAGTTCATTCTCGCCGGGAAGGCCCATCCGCAGGATGAGGAGGGCAAGCACATTATTCAAAAGGTCTTTCGTCTCACTCGCGACCCGAGATTCATCGGGAAGATCGTGTTCGTCGAAAACTACGACATCAATGTCTGCCGGCACCTGGTCCAGGGCGTGGACGGCTGGATCAACACGCCGCGGCGCCCGTTGGAGGCCTGTGGGACCAGCGGCCAGAAAGTGGCCATGAACGGCGGACTCAACATTTCGGTGCTCGACGGCTGGTGGGCCGAGGCGTACGATGGAGCCAACGGATTTGCCGTCGGACGAGGCCGCGAGCACTCCGACCTGGACCACCAGGACCACATGGATATCCAGGCTCTGTACCGTGTCTTGGAAGACGAAGTGGTTCCTCTTTTTTACGATCGTGACGACGACGGTGTGCCGCATGGCTGGGTCGCCTGGCAAAAGCACGCTCTTCGCACGCTTACCTGGCGCTTCAGCGCGCATCGCATGCTCATTGACTATGCCCTGGGATGTTACCTTCCGGCGGTGGGGGGGCTGACCTCCTCGTTGCGGGTCGATGCCCGGCTGCTCAACGCGGCATTCAGTTTGCCCCGTTTCGCGCAAGGGCCGTGGCTTGCCGGCCTGAGAAAGTGATCCCCGCGGCAGAGACTTTCGTGATTCTCTCCATGGTTGACCCATCCGAACAAAATGTAAGGTGAAATAGATGACAGACTTACCCGCGTACGTTGACGGATTGCCCAATCTTTCCGGTTCTGAAAATGCGGTCGCAGAGGCGACCCGTCATGATGGGCCGGTTTTCCTGCCCGAAAGCGGAATCGACTGGAACAATGTCAAGAGTGCCTACTCCATCGCTCTGCACATGCACCAGCCGTTGATTCCCAATCCGGACCAGCCGACCGAGCAGGCCGAGATCATCAGTAATCTCAAGAGCATGATGGACCATCCGGATACAGGCGACAACCACAACGCCTCGGTTTTTCACTGGTGCTACAAGAGGATGGGTGAGTTCATACCGGAGCTCGTCGCCTCGGGCAAGCAGCCCCGCGCGATGCTGGACTACTCGGGCACGTTGCTCCACGGGCTGCACGCCATGGGACTGACCGACGTCTTCGACAGTCTTCGCACCATCACCTGCGATTCGCGTTATCGCCATTGCGTCGAATGGCTGGGCATCGCTTGGGGACATCCGGTTGCTCCTTCGACGCCGGTGCAGGATTATCGCCTCCACGTGCGGGCCTGGCAGCACTACTTTGCCGGGCTTTTCGGATTGGAGGCCCTGGGTCGGATCAGGGGATTCTCTCCCGCGGAGATGGCCCTTCCGAATCATCCCGACGTCTTCTACGAGTTCGTCAAGACGCTCAAGGAGTGCGGCTATCGCTGGCTCATTGTGCAGGAACACACGGTCGAGCACGTCGGGACGGGCCACGGACTGGAATATCCGCATCGGCCGCACCGTTTGGTGGCCCGGAACTCCAAGGGTGAGACGCTCGCCATCACCGCGATCATTAAAACCCAGGGCAGCGACACCAAACTCGTCGCGCAGATGCAGCCGTACTACGAAGCCTGTGGGTTGGGTCGCGTCGAACTCGGTGGCAAGTCGATCCCCTCGCTGGTGACCCAGATCGCCGACGGTGAGAACGGCGGCGTCATGATGAACGAATTTCCCGGCAAGTACAAGGAGGCCGTCAGCGAGAGCAGCGGCACCCCGACCCCTCCCGTCAATGTCACGGAGTACCTGGAATACCTCGACTCGCTCGGTGTCCGCGAAGAGGATTTCCCCGAAATCCAGCCGATCATGCAGCAGCGGATCTGGGAACGCTTCGAGCCGGGCGCCGGACCGGAGGCCCTCGAGACCGCCATCAAGCAGTTGCAGCAGGAGGACGACCGCTTCCACATGGAGGGTGGGAGCTGGACGAACAACATCTCATGGGTCCGGGGCTATGACGACGTGCTCGGCCCGATGGAGAAGGCCAGCGCCCTGTTCAACGAGAAGATCCTCAGCAAGGGCATCGACTCTGCGGACCGGCGGTATCGCAACGCCCTCTACCATCTGCTGGTGAACCAGACCAGTTGCTACCGCTATTGGGGCGAAGGCGTCTGGGCCGACCGGGGCCGCGAACTGTCCCGTCGCACGATCGACATCCTGCAGCACGATCTCTAATCGTCCTACTTGGCGGGAGTCTCCGCTTGCGTAGCCGTCGGGCGGGCAGGCCGAATCGTCTTTATGCGATCCTTTGGCGGTGTCTCCGTGTGTGCAGCGCGTCTTGCGGCCATCGTGTCGAGCCCGTTCAGACACAACTGCGACCATGTCTCTAGGCTGTCGCGCACTTCTTGCAACTCGGCGGGGCTCATGAAGGAGAGCTGTGTGATCATCTGTTCGCGTTTTGTGACATGTGGCGCGTCCAGCACCCAGCAGTGGACGACACCGAGGTGGACCTGGCCGACTTCGTTGGAGTCGTCGTTGAGCAGGGCGACCACG
>JAFGCA010000407.1 GCA_016932895.1 Sedimentisphaerales bacterium
GACGGCAGGCACGAAGACCGCTGCTATCTTCATCTGTTCTCCCAACACGCCGTCTGAACTCCGGGCCACCGGCCACGCGAACTTCACCCACGACGGCAGGATTCTACCCGGCGGCCCTGCTGCGGACAAGAGGCAAGTCCAACGTTCGGCGCGAGGAGGTTGACGGGCCCACGTCCGAGCTGTATAGTCGCCACAAGACCCGGCCAAAAGGGACTTGACGCCCCCCGGGAGCACAGGCAACACAGAAGAATTCGTAGGATGTCCTACCCGCATGGCGACGAGATCATCGAAAGCAGGTGCGTCGGGAATGTGTGCCCGCCCATCGAACTGGTCGAGATTGATGGATTGTGAGGACGTCTCTGAACAGACTGTGACGCCGTGAACCAGACCCCTTTCACGCTGATGATCAAGATGGCCTCCCGGTCGAACTCGTGCACGGAGGTCATTTGCCGCGATGTGATGCGGGCCCTGGGCAAGACCCGGATGGTTTACGACGCCACCTGGCAGGGCCGGCGGATCGTTGTGAAGGTGTTTGCGAAATTCGGCAAAGCCCGATACCACGCCATGCGCGAATGGCGCGGCCTGCGGCAGTTGGAGTCTCGACAGGTCAGCGCGGCTCGACCCTTGTTCCTCGGGCATAGTCGCGATGGCTGGGTGGTTGCCACCGAGTGGCTCGATGAGGCAGTTACCGCCCAGGACCTGTGGAGGGCGGCCGACACCATCGACCGGAAGGTGCAGGTGCTGTGTCGGATCGCCCAACACCTGGCTCGGCAGCACGCCAGAGGCATCATTCAGTCGGACCTGCACCTTGGGAATTTCATGATCCGCGACGAGGAGGTCTTCGCCCTCGATCCGGCCATGATGTGTTTTCGTCGGGGGCCGATTGGGCCGAGACGATCGATCCGCCTGGTCGCACGACTGGCGACCATGCTGCCGGAGGACGCCCGCCCGGCGATAGAATCCGTTTTTGCACACTATGCTGAGGCCCGGTCATGGCCGATAGGCCCGCGGGACATGGAGCGGTTTCGGACCGAGCACCGGCGACAGCGAGGCAAGGCCATCCTGCGAAGACTTCGCAAGTTCCTGCGCGCGAACCGGTGCCATCAGGCGATCCGGCGGGGACCGTGGCGAGGTCTGGCCGACCGGAGATTCTCCGAGGCGGTGAAGCCTGATGCGATCACCGCCGGGCTCGACGAGGCCATGGGCCGGGGCCGGATCCTCAAGGACGGCAGAACCTCCTTCGTATCGCGCGTGAAACTGGGCGGTATTGACGTCGTTGTCAAACGCTACAATCACAAGGGCCTGCTGCATTCGCTCCGCCACACCATCAAAGGGTCGCGGGCGAAGCGAAGCTGGATCAACTCCAACCGCCTGCTCCTTCTGGGAATTCCGACGCCCAGGCCGCTGGCCTATATCGAGGAGCACCGGGGTCCATTCCTGCACCGTTCGTATTTCATCGCGGAGTTCGTCAACGGGCAGGAGCTTCGTGAAATCCTCCGCGATGAGACCATCCCCATGGATCGGAGACAGCGATTGATCGACGAAGTCGTACGAACGTTGGACCGCCTGGCGGGCCACCGCATCAGTCACGGCGACCTCAAGCATACCAACATCCTGTGCAGGGACGATACGGTTGTGCTCATCGATCTGGACGGTATGCGGGTGGGCGGACCCGGGTGGACGCGGAACCTGAGATACCGGCGGGACCTGCGACGTTTCCTGCTCGCCCTGGGAACTCCCGAGCGACCTCATCGGGCAGGATGAAGGACGATGTCTACACCATCACACGAACGGGCTGCACGGAATCCGGCTTGCGGGAGGGGTCGCTGCGGAGAAGCAGGTTGTGGGCCCTATGGAATTCCATGCGTCACGCGCGGCATCCTGCCAAAATGCTTGCGGTACAGAGCGACGGCCGTGCGTGCGACGCGTCGCCAGAACCACCGGCGGTCCTGTAGGACCGCCCGGGGAGATCTCTGCTCGTAGGTCGCCATGAATCGCAAGCAGTCGCTTCGCGTCAGGCTGATGCCCATGGCGGAGAAGTACAGACCGGCGAGGTCCTTGACGATCCATCGTGCGGGGACACGGCGGCGGATCTGGGCTCGATGCAGATCGATCACATACAGGTGGAGATGCCGCGGATCGATCCGATCTCGTCCGGCCGACACGTCCAGATGAAAATGGCAGATGTAACAGTCGCGGTGGTTCATGCCGTGTTGATGCATCTGGCGGACCATCGCGGCGACCCGCTCGATCAAGGCGACACGGAGCTGGAACGGGGGGGTCCGCAAAGCCCAGTCCCTGCAGAAGTCTCCCAGGCTCTCCGTGTTGCGCAGCTCTTCCGTGATGATGAACGAGCGTCTCTGCGCCGGATTGACGCCGCTGGCCCCATAGGCGGCGGGCGTCATCGTCTCGACCCCGATGCGTCGCAGGAGATTCAGCGCCTTCCATTCGTTCTCGGCGCCCACCACGGGGCGTTTGAATTGGAGCAGTTCCTTGAAGATCTCGGTCCAGCCGACGCCCCGGTGGACTTTGAGGAAATACGCGTCGCCGTTGAGTGTGAAACGCAGGGTCCTCCGGGCCTTGACTTCGCGCAGAACCTCCCCGCGCAGGGCCTCGACTTGGGCGAAGACGTCAAGGTGCCCCCAGAGAGAAGCGAACTTCTCACTCAGATGCAGCGCCATCGGATCACTCCGGACATTCGTCGGATCGTTGGACCTTGTCTATCATGAATCGGCTCGCATGTCCAGCTTCGGCAAACGGGGCTGCGTTCGGCCTCGCTTCTTCCATCCGCGGGGCAGTTGACTTCGGCGGACTGCTGTGGGAAAATGCCCCTGGCCCGTCCGGAGATGCACCGGCGGGGTGAACCTGTCGGTCCTGTGGGACCCGCATCGGCGCATGGCTGCCGGTGGATGGTTCGGTCGGTGGGGCGCCTTGTATGCGCCTGCCTCCGAACGTGAGAACCGATGGAACCCGCATCGCCATGTGCGGCCCGGCGTTGTATGCTCGGCCCGAACTGGTGGAAAGGATATGGGAATGTCAGATGCAGAGAAATGCCTGGCCAATTCGCTCGGCCTGAAAAGCCGGGATGACTACGAGTCGGTCAGGCAGTATGATCAGACACGATTTCGGTCGGCACGGATGCGAAGGCTGGATGCGCGTGAGAGACACTTTGCTCGCTTCGCGTATGAGTTGGCGGGTCCGGAGGCGGCGATCCTTGACGTCCCGTGCGGGAATGGGCGCTTCTATGAGATCTTCTCGCGAAGCGGGCAGTTGACGATGGCGGACTACTCGGAGAACATGCTGAAGGCCTGCCGGGAGAAGTACAGGCTCGATGAACGCGTCCGTCTGATTCGATCTGATATTGCCGCTTTGCCGTTGCCGGACGCCTCGGTCGATCTGGCGTTCTGCATGCGGCTCTTTCACCATATGACGACGGATGTGATCCGCGCGGCCGCACTGCGCGAGTTGGCCCGCGTGTCGCGGAAGTATGTTGCGTTGAGCTTCTACAATTGCTGCTCCTTGCGCTATTGTAGAAAGAGGCTCTTTCACCGACGGATCGGTCATGGGTACGTTTCGGCGGGGCACTTGACGGCACTGGCCCGGGAAGTAGGATTGTTGCCGATACACCGCTTTCCGAGAGTCAATCTCGTGGAACAGCAGTGCATGATGATCCTTGAAAAGAAGTGATCGGGCGCGGTCCTGGATTCCCTCTTCATGCTCAGAGCATTGTTGGCAAAACGAGCGCTTGTCAAGGCCGGTCTCGGCCGTCTCTATCGGGACGTCGAAGGCGGCAAATGGCATCTGCAGAGCGATGCCATGATTGCGGCGGTGGTGGCGTTCAACGCCGCGTATCGCGCGATGCGAGAGTGTCCGGAAAGCCCATCCGAGACGGTTTACAAATGGACGGAGCGACGGCTTGTCTTCAGGTTCTGTGCCCATGGGGAAGGCGACCGGACGCTTGTGGCCAAAGGGTTCTTACTGAGAAATCCGCGCGATCGCGTCAAGAGCTATCGATATGGCCTTGAAGAGGCGGCCAATCTGCTGATGGCGGCACAACGCGGTATCTCGGTTCCGACGCTCTACGGGCTCGGGATTCAGTACGGCACCTTTCGACTGCCGACCGCCAATTTCCTGCTGTTCGAGTGTCTGTCGGAGTATGAACTGGTCGGCGATCTGCTGAGAAAGGCCCAAGGCAACCCCACCGAATGCCGGGCCATTCTGATGCGCACCGTTCCCACGTTTGTCAGCCTGTACCAAGCGGGGTGCAACCATATCGACATCCACACCAAGACAATCATGATGCATAGAGACGTCGAGAGGCCGCCGAAGATTCTGGATTTTCATTATGCCCGATTCAGCGACCGAGCGAGTCTTGAGGTGCTGGCCTTTGAGGCCGGCTTTTTCAGCGGCGCGTGTTCGGAGGTGTTGCACCACGATATGATTGAGGAGTGGGCCTCCCTGTTGGGTGAGCGAATCGGGCTGCGTGATGTGAATGCGCAGAGAGCTTTTTCCGAACGGGTACGCTTCTATCAGACGAACAGCATGTCGCGAAAGGAAAAGATGAGCGTGGGCGGACGCCGGTGATCGACATGGTCCCGAAGAAGAGGTGTTCCGTGAACGCGCATTATTGCCGAGAGGGTCACCGTGGATCGAGTATACAAGATACCAAGAACCTGGTCGAATCGGGAACTGGCAAAAGTCGCACACCTGTTCTGTGGGAAAGTCGCCAATGTCAGCGGTTGGAGGGATATAGACATGGAAGGGCGGCGTTACCGGGACTATTTCCGTAACGCGGAGAGCTATACCATCACGAACTACAAGGCCGAGGTGAAAGGCATGCAGGGTTTTCCCAACGAGATCTTCCTCGACCTGGAGCAGGATCTCCCCGGCGATCTTGTGCAGGCATTTGACACGGTCTTCAACCATACCACGCTTGAGCACATCTATCATTTCCAAACGGCCTTTTCCAATCTGTGCAGAATGACGACGGACGTGGTCATCATCGTTTTGCCGTTTCTGCAGAAGTATCATTCGGATTACGGGGATTACTGGCGGTTCTCGCCTCTGGCCGTCAAACGGTTGTTTGATGACAACGGTCTTGAGGTCGTGTACCAGAGTTTTAACAGTCACCGGATGAGTTCTGTCTATACGTTCACGATCGCGGCCAGGCATCCCGAGAAATGGACACGCCATTTCAACTGGACCTTTACCTGTGTGGATGCCGGCGTGCGAGGCTCCGAACCGTATATCGGTTCTCACGCAATTCCCAATTTTCGGTACCGATTGCACGGCCGGATCAAGCGAACGCTTCGCTGGCCCGGCCGATGGATGAGGCAGATGGTCGCACGGAAGAAAGCCGAGGTCCGGTGATGCCGCGTATCAGCGTCTGCATTCCTACGTACAATGGCAAAGAATACCTGATGCGTGCGCTTGAAAGCGTATATCGTCAGACGTGTACCGACTATGAGATACTGATCGTCGATGACGGTTCCACCGACGGCACGGAGCAGATGCTCAAGGCGAACGGTTATGCCGGTCGGTACTACTGGTTCGACCGCATGGGCCAGCAGTCGGCTCGCAACAAACTGATCGAGCTGGCTCGGGGCGAATACATCACCTATTTGGATTCCGATGACGAGCTGTTTCCGAATGCCCTTGAGGTTCTGTCCGCGACCATGGAGGCGAACGGCCGGGGAAGTTACGTGTTCGGACACTATGTGGGGATTGACGAGAACGGCCGAGAGATCCCGAAGAGGAGGCCTAAGGTGTCCTCGCCACTCAGTGCGGCCGATCTGTTCTCATTCATTCACGTCGGGACAGGCGGGACGCTTTTCGCGACGGAGAATTACCGCAAGGAGGGCGGTTTTGACGAGAACATGCGTCGATGCGGCGTGTACAAACTCCAACTTCAACTCATTCTGAAATATCGCTTCGTCGGCACGGCCGCACCGCTGTTCAGGAAACGTCGGCATGGCGGTAATGCAACCGAGATGAATTATGATTGGCGAATGATTGAGGCAAGGATGTTGGAGGACTTCTATTATCACGGCGGCGGGCGTGCGGTCGTGCCCGCCCGTCGGGCGAAGAAACGGCTGGCGGAGGAGTTCTACCGGGCCGGGAAATGTGCCGTGAAGGAAGGACGGCGGACGGAGGCTCTCAGCGCGCTGAGAAGATCGCTTCGCTACCATCCTGACGGGAAAGTCCTGTTCTGGTTGCTGGCGGCACAGGTGAAGCGTGGGGACACGGCGGACGCGGCGGGATGATACCGCACGGAGAAATCGATCGTCACAAGGCCCGGGAGGCCACCTTCTCGATGATCTCCACCGTGCGGTCCACCATGCCGTAGAGGTCTTCTCGCTGGGCGAAGTGGATGCCACGCCAGCCGACCGCGCGGAGATCGGCTCGTTCGAGGGCGGCTTGTAGTATTTGACGGAACTGGTTCTGATCGAAGGGTTCGGGAAGGACCCAGCCGGCCTGGGCTTGCTCGATATAGTGCGCGTAGCCGCACACCCCGCTGGCTACGACGGGCAGTCCGGACGCCAGGGCTTCCAGCAGAACGGTGCCTGTGTTCTCATGGTAGGCCGGGTGGACGAGCAGGTCGGCCGAGAGCAGGAGCCGCGGGACGTCATCGCGAGCCCCGAGGAAGATGACCCGATCCGCCACCCCCAGTTGTGCGGCCTGCCGTGCGTAGGGTCGCTTCTCACCGGCTCCGACCACGTAGAGCCGCGTTTTCGACAGAAGGGCCTTGGGCAGAGCGGCGAGCGCGAGAATCGATCGATCCAGACCCTTGGTGCGGAATCCGGAACCCAGTTGCAGCACGAGCCGGTCGTCCTCGACCAGGCCGAGTTCCTGTCGGAACGCCCGGCGGACCTCCGGAGCATCGACGCCGGCAATGCGGTCCTTGGCCACGTTGGGCGGCAGGCGGTGAATTCGTTCCTCCGGCGTTCCGTAGTGTTGCACGTACAGTGCCTCTTGCGTCTTCGAGAGCATCAGGATGTGCGTTCTGGAGCCCTTCTCGAAGACCGCCTCCTCGAACTCATGATACCGATGCCACCGGGGGCCGAGTCGATAGAGCCGGCCGCGTTCTCCCAGTATCTTGGCCTTGTAGCATCCATCGGCGGCGTAGTAGATATCCAGGCCGGGCATCTTGTTGAAGCCGATCACGCAGGCCGGGCGATTCCCCACAAGCTGCCGGGCCAGCCAGGCGTGATAGCGGGCCATGCGTCCGTGGTTGGTCAGGGCCCGGCATCGATGGGTGTGCAGTCGAAATCCCTCCGGCGTCTCGCCTTTCCAGGATGCGGCGTACACGTCGATCTCGTACCCCCGAGCCCGACACGCCAGCGCGATGTGCAGCATGTCCCGCTGCAACCCGCCATGCGGGAAGTACTTGAAGAGGCAGAACGCCAAGGCTTTGTTCCGTCTGCATTCCATCGTGAGGGGCGCCTCGCGCGACGCCTACGTGTCCTTGACGAAGTAATTCGAGATCACGCCCATGAAACGGTTGTACTTGACTGCGTAGTGCGACAAGCCCTGCTCGCAGAACTGCCGGGAATACTCCGCGTCCTGCTTCCGCAGCGTGGGGGCCGCCTGCCGCCAC
>JAFGCA010000408.1 GCA_016932895.1 Sedimentisphaerales bacterium
GTCGGCGTCGGACCCCAAGCTCAAGGAGCTGACGGACGAGATCGTGCGCCTCTCCACCGAATTCGGCATCCTCACCGAGTACACCGCGTTCCTGGCACGCGAGGGGACGGATCTCGGGAACGAGGCGCAGGTTCGGCGCGAAGCGAGGGAGACGCTGTCGAGCCGGGCCATGCGCGATCGCTCGGGCATCGCCGGTGTGAACCAGGGCCTCAACAACGCACGCCAGAAAGCCCTGAGCCAGCTCAATCCCAGGAACACCTTCTACGACGCCGAAATGAAGGAGGTCTCCATCACCGCCGTTCAGCAGATCAACGATCAGGCCTACTATCGTCGCCGCGGGCGCTGGGTGGACAGCCGGCTTGTCGATCAGGCCGAACGGCTTACGCCGGCCCGGATCATCGAATTTGGCTCGGAGGAGTTCTTCGAGCTGGCCCGTAAGCTGGCGCGTGAAAACCGGCAGGGCAGTATCGCAATGGAAGGGGACATCTTATTGATGGTGGACGGCGAGCCGGTCTTGATCAAAGCCCCGAATGAGAACTAACCATTCCCTTATTGTGAAAGGAGCGTGAGACATGAGAACGTCACTGGTACTGGCAACTGTGGTTACGACGGGTATGCTGCTGTGTGCATTGCCTCTGGTCGCGACGGAGCGAGCGGAGCCGGCGGTGGAAGTGACACCGGTAGTGAGCGGCCCCATGCCGGCCGAGAAGCCGCTGGTTCAAATCGGCATCCTGCTGGATACGAGCGGCAGTATGTCGGGGCTGATCGACCAGGCCCGGACGGAGCTGTGGTCGATCGTCAACGAGTTTATCTTCGCCCAGCGAAACGGCGTAGCGCCCGAGGTACAGGTGGCCCTATACGAGTACGGCAAGAGTTCCCTGGCCGCAGACGAAGGCTACATTCGCCAGATCGTCCCGCTGACGACGGACCTGGACAAGATTTCCGAGGAGCTCTTCGCGCTGCGGACCAACGGCGGCAGCGAGTATTGCGGCTGGGTCATCCAGGACGCGACCGCAGGATTGGCCTGGAGCGAGTCGCTCGACGATCTGAAGGTGATCTTCATCGCGGGCAACGAGCCGTTCACACAGGGTCCGGTGGATTATCGCGGCGCCTGCAAGGCCGCCGTGGCCAAGGGGATCATCGTCAACACCATCCACTGCGGCGCCGAGCAGCAGGGCGTCGATGGCAAGTGGAAGGACGGGGCCGTGATCGCCGACGGACGGCATCTCAACATCGACCACAACCGGCAAGTTGTGCACGTCCCCGCGCCGCAGGACACGGAGATCGCCGAGCTCGGCGCGAAGCTCAACCAGACCTACATTGCCTACGGACGACAGGGTCAGATACTCCGCGAGAGACAGAGCGTCCAGGACAAGAACGCCACTCAGGCTTCTCCCGAGGCCGTCGTGCAGCGGGCCGTGACGAAATCCTCCAGCAATTACGTCAACACGGGCTGGGACCTGATCGATGCGGTAGAGGCCGAGCAGGTAGATGTGGAGGAACTCAAGGAGGAGGAACTGCCCGAGAACATGCGGCCGATGAGCGCCGAGCAGAGAAAAGCCTTCGTCGAGGCCAAGGCCAAAGAGCGGTCCGAGATCCAGAGCCGGATTCAGAAGCTCAACGAGCAACGCCGCGCCTTTCTCGCCGAGGAAATGAAGAAGCGTCAAGCCCAGGGCAAGGACACATTGGGTTCCGCCGTCCAGCAGGCCATCCGCGAACAGGCGCAGAAGAAGAACTACACGTTCAAAGCTCCCGAGAGTGCCGCGCAGAATTCGGCCGAGACCTCCGCGAAAAAGGATGCGGACAATTGACACGAATTCGGGAAGAACCTGACGCGCCATTGTCATCCTGAACGAAGGGAGGGATCTGGTTCGCGGACGAGGGAGACTTCTCCTTCGATAGCCAGATCCTTCGGCTTCGCCTCAGGATGACACAGTTTTGCCGGTAGGAATGCGTACTCATGAAAAGAGAAAGAGAATCGGCTTGATTGGATTTTGCGTTTGGCCTGTGTGGCCGGTTGCCTGTTCTTTATTGCGGGCTGCCTGCGGAAGCCGGAGACCTCGGAAGACAGTCTGACGGCGGCCGGACTGGCTACGGCGGCACTGCAAACCCATGCGCGATACATCAAGGCCGTCAACGCGGGTACGCAGACGCCGTCGGATGAAATCGCGCCGGAGTATTGGACCGAGGAAATCAAGACACTGCGCCCGATCAAGGTCTATCAACATCGCTGCAACATCGTCGTGGTGCAGAAAGCATCGCCCGGCAGGGAGGAGGGCAAGTACATCAGCACGCTAATCTCATCCTATGCACCGCGGAGCGGAGACGGCGGCTTCGAATTCACCGAGATTGGGACCAGCGTGTACGCTTTCACCCGAGTGACAAACGACTGATTCCTGCCTGTTCCCACAGACGCGGTGGGGGGGCAGTTGCCGCGTGTCACATCATCGACGGGCCGCCCGCGGGGGGCGGCTCGTTCTCTTCTCGCCGAAGACGTCACGCAGCCAATCCGTGGGTAAACTGCTGGCGAAATCTCGCGAGGCTGCTACAATCGCTTCTTTTAGGGCCCGATGAAGCATGGTAGACAAGGCCGAAGGAGCAAAAGCAGTTCGGATGGATCGCGCGTGGCCGCTCTACGGGGCGGCCTTTGCCATGGCGCTGAGTCTGAGCATTTGCTGGACGGCGATGCCCTTCGTGCTGCACGCCATGGGCGGGACCGAGGCGCACGTCGGGTACGCCCCGGCAGCGAACAGTCTGGGGTATATGGCGGCTTTGCTGCTGACCGGCTCATTTCTGGGACACCTGAACGTCAAGCGTGCCACGCGGGCCGCGACGCTACTGGCCGTGCTGGCGACCGGTGCAATGGTGTTTGCGGTTCTCGGTGTGAAAGCCGGGACCGGTATCGCCCATACCATGCGGATCTGGACGATGATCGGCGCCGGGGGCATGGGCGGTGCGGCCATGGCGTTGTACTGGCCGTTCCTGATGAGCTGGGTCTCGGCCAACTACGAAGGCGTCGAGTTGAACCGTCGCTTCGGGCGGTACAACGGCTCCTGGTCCGGCGGGGCGCTGATTGGCCCGCTGATCGGCGGCTGGCTGGTCGGGGCCGACCCGTTATACCCGATGGTTGTGGGATTGGTGTGTCTGGCGGTCTCCTTCGTTATGTTGGGCTTTGCCCGCAATCACGGGGACGAGTCCGCCTGCGCCGACGCGCCGGAAAATGGAGCGACGGAGGCCGTTCCGAGCGTTCGTGTGCTGGGGGGCTATCGCTGGATCTCGCGGGTGGCGCTGTTTTGCGCCTGGGCCTCTCACGCCATCGCCCGGTCGCAGTTTGCGCTGTTGTTCACGGGTTTCGGCTATTCCGAGCCGCAGTTCGGCATCTTCCTGACGATTTTCGCCGTGTGCAATTTTCTGGCCCTGGTTGGGGCGGGACGCTGGGCCTTCTGGCACTTCTGGTTCGGTCCGATCGTCGTCGCGCAAGCGGCCTTGGCCGTCGCTTTGTTGATGATTGTCTACGGACGCACCCTGGCCGTATTCTACCCGGCGGCGGTGATCCTCGGCCTGGCTTTCGGCTTTGCCTACAGTTCCCATCTTTTCTACGGCGCCTCCACGAGCCGCAAACGCTCCGTGAGTATGGCCGTCCACGAGATTGTCATCTCGCTGGGTATCACGGTGGGCGCCGGGACCGGCGGCGTCCTGGCCAAGCATGTCGGCACGTACGCACCCTATTGGTTTGCCATTGGAACGATCGGCCTCGGCGGTCTCGCCCAAGTGGTGATATATCTCGTGTTGCGTGCCGGGCCCCTGATTCGCGGGCGGCGGTCTGTCAGGCCGTGACGATTTCGATGTCGGTCATGGTGCCGAGGCGGCCGCTGGCCAGGGTCAGGTAGTGCACCCATTCGGGCTCGTGGCCGAGCAGTCGACTGCCGACGGTGTCGACGGCGACCGGGTCGAAGCCGGCCAGAATCAATCCGATGTGCTTTTTCCGGCCGGAGAGGTGCCCGCCTTGAAGCGCCACGGAGGCGTCCACGACCGATAAATCGGGCTTCTTGTACAGACAGACGTCGACGACGGACTCGTCGGTGGAAGGGTTGTGCAGCTTGGATTTGTTCCACCCGCCGGCGTAGTATTTGCTTGGCGCCAGACCGAACATGTTCTTCATGGCGATGGTCGTCTTGGCGAGCGTGTGGTCCTTGAGCACGGGCAGCGAGATGATAAAGGCGTCCCGGGCGATCTCGGGCAGGTGGAATTCCTTGAGATGAAGGGCGTCGGGTCGGCGCAGCAGGACGGTTTCGGCGTGGTTGAAGTCGATCAGACGCAGCCCGCAGCGGTCGGCCAGGTCGGTGTAGCCGAGGGCTGCGTAGACATCATGGGTGCGGCCGGTGCCGGCGCCTTCGCCGATCATGATCTCGGCGTCCGTGTGGGCCCGACAGTACTTATATACCGCCTCGACGGCTCTGACGCTCGTCGTCACCGGTGGCGGCGAGGAATTCGTCAGGTTGGGCTTGATGATGATCGGACCTTCGGCGGGCAGCCTGCCGGCGGCCCCGATCAGATCGAGGGCCTGCGCAATGCTGCTGTCGTACTCGTCAAACGCGACTCGGGCGACCTTGCTCATGATGTTCGCGGGTGTCCGATTATTCGTTCTTTGTCGTGGCTATCATCGGGAACAATTCCCGCGGCGGATTCGTAGATAGTAGCCTGCTGGTTGTGACGGTTGTACGCGCGGCCTCACGATCCGGGCACCGAACGCAAAAAATCGGCCCAGAGGGCTTGACTGTCAAGGCTTTTTCCGTAAGCTTATACGTTTTGTTACCCGGAGGGGAACGTAGGCAAAGGGGCAAGTCGGTTCCTGATTTTGGAGTTGGATATGATTGAGGTCAAAGAACTTCGGCGGAGTTTCGGGCCGGTAGTTGCTGTTGACGGTATCTCATTCAGCGTGGAGAAGGGCCAGGTTCTGGGTCTGCTGGGCCCCAACGGGGCGGGCAAGACCACGGCGATGCGGATGCTGACATGTTATATTCGTCCGGACAGCGGCACGGCCAGCGTGTGCGGCCATGACATCCTCAAGGATCCCATCGGCGTGCGCAAATGCCTGGGCTACCTGGCGGAGAATTCGCCGGCGTATCCGGAGATGACGGTCGGCGGCTTTCTCAACTTCGTCTGTGACGTCCGCGAGATCAACGGCCGGAAGCGCAAGCAGACCCTGGATCGCATCGTGCCCATGTGTTCCATCGATTCGGTGTATCACCAGACCATCGAGACCCTGTCGAAGGGCTACAAACGCCGCGTGGGCCTGGCGCAGGCGTTGATTCACGACCCGGATGTGTTGATTCTCGACGAGCCGACGGACGGGCTCGACCCGAATCAGAAGCACGGCGTCAGGAAACTCATCAACGACATGGCCAAGGACAAGTGTATCGTCGTCTCGACGCATATTCTCGAAGAGGTGGAAGCGGTCTGTACGAGGACGATTATCATTGCCCGGGGCAAGATCCTCGTCGATTCGACGCCGAAGGAGCTGAAGGAAAAGCATCACGCGAGTCTGGATGAAGTCTTCCGCAAAATCACCCGGGCCAAGAGTGCCTGAAGTGGTGCGTTGTTCGAGCTTGTGTTAGGAGTGTGACATGAATAGCTTTTGGGCTGTATTCAAACGGGAGCTGAAAAGCTACTTTACCACCCCGTTGGCCTATGTGTTTCTGGTCATCTTTCTGTTCTTCGCCGGCTACCTGACGTTCAAGCAGGGCTTCTACGAGGCCCGACAGGCGGATTTGCAGCCGTTCTTCATGAACCTGCCGCTGTTGTTCGTCTTCATGGTGCCCTCGACGGCGATGCGTCTGTGGTCGGAGGAGCGCAAGGTCGGTTCCGTCGAGCTGCTGTTTACGCTGCCGATCACCATCACGCAGGCGGTTTTGGGCAAGTTCCTCGCCGCGTGGATCTTCATGGGGATTGCCTTGTCGCTGACGTTTCCGCTGGTGCTGACGGTGGCGTATTTAGGCGACCCGGACGGCGGCCTGATCGCCATGGGATACCTGGGCGGTTTCCTCATGGCCGGCGGGTTCCTTGCCATCGGGTGCTTCTTTTCGGCCTTGAGCAAGAACCAGGTGATCGCCTTCGTGCTTTCGGTTGTCGCCTGTGCCGTTCTGGTTTTCGCAGGCATGCCGACGACCCTGAACTATCTCTCGGCGTTCTTGCCCAAGGGCCTGGTCTCGGCCGTGGAGGGCATGAGCTTTCAGGTGCATTTCGAGTCGATGCAAAAAGGCATCCTGCAGTTTAAGGATATTGCCTATTTTGTGGTGCTTATCGTGGGCTGGATTGCGGCTTGCACGGTCATTTTGGATGAAAGGAAGGCGAGCTGATGAACCGGACAGTACGAGCGGTACTTGGTGCCATCCTGATTCTGATCATCGCTTTCAGCGGGATCAGTATTTGTCAGAATATGGGCGGCCGGGTCAAGGTCGATGTCACCGATCAGAACTTGTATACTCTTTCCGACGGGACGAAGGCGATTCTGGGCCGGCTCAATCAGCCGATCAAGGCGCGGCTGTACTACGCCAAAACCGCCGCGATGAAGGGGCCCGACCAGATTCGCTACTTCAACAACTACTACGAATTCGTCAAATCCCTGCTGGCCGAGTACGTCGCGGCCGCCAAGGGGATGGTGAAGCTGGAAGTCATCGACCCGCGCCCCTTCTCGGCCGAAGAGGAGCAGGCGCTGCGCTACGGGCTCCAGCGGTTCCCCATTACCGAGGAAGAGAACTTCTTCTTCGGCCTGGTGATACAGACGGAATTCGGCGTGGAGAAGACGATCCCGTTTTTCTCACCGGACCGGCAGAACTTCGTCGAGTACGATATCAGCTACCTGATCGATACGGCGATTACCCGGCAGAAGAAGCGGGTGGGTGTCATGAGCTCGCTGCCGGTGATGGGACAGGACGTCACCGATTACATGGCCCGCATGATGCAGATGCAGGGCCAGCAGCCGACGCCCCCGTGGACCATTGTCGAGCAGCTTCGCAAGAAGTACGAGGTCACCACGGTCGCGACCGACGTTAACGACATCAACGACGTGGACATCCTGATCGTCGTTCACCCCAAGAACCTGCCCGAGCAGACGCAGTTTGCCATCGACCAGTTCGTTCTGAAGGGAGGCCGAACGATCGTGTGCGTGGACCCGCACTGCATTTCTGATCGGCCGCCGCAGCGCAATCCCATGCAAATGACGCAGCATTCGCAAAGCTCGAACCTCGACCGGCTCCTGCGCACCTGGGGGCTGGAAATGGCCGAGAATACGTTTGCCGGGGACCGGGCTCTGGCGATGAGCGCCGCGATGAATCGCAACCAGCGGCCGGAGAAGATCATCGGCTATCTCAACCTCAATCCGTCTTGTTTCAACAGGGACAAAGCCGTCACCGCCGACCTCAATCAGGTCCGGGTTCTTTTCGCCGGCGTCCTGAAGGAGACGCATCTTCCCGGCCCCAGGGCCGACGCGGACCCGAACGCGGCCAAGGGTAAAGGCGCGGCCGAGCCGGGGCTCGAGCGGACGCCCCTGGTCACGACTACCGCCGCCGGCAATAGCTGGAGCGTGAGCAGCTCGTTCGAGCTGATGTTCCCCGATCCAGCCAAGCTGATGGCGCAATTCATGGACGGCACCAAGCCGGTAGCGATGGGCTATCTCGTCACGGGGCGGTTCCGCAGCGCGTTTCCCGAGGGCATCGAGATCGAGGTCGAGGATCCCAACGACGACGACCCCAACGATACGAAGATGATCACCAAACAGGTCAGGGGCCTGACGGAGGCCGCCGAGACGGGGGCCGTAATCGTGTTCTCCGACGTGGACTTCATCAGCGATCAGATGGCGTATTCCCGGTCGTTCTTTGGCAGCATGGTCGTCGGGGACAACAGCGCTTTGCTGATGAACGCCGTGGAGGACCTCGGCGGCTCGGGCGATCTGATCGCGATCCGGTCGCGCGGCAACTTCAAGCGTCCGTTCACGGTCGTCGACGAGATCGAGGAGCAGGCCGAGAGAGAATCGGCCGACGAGATCGCGCTGATCAACGCCCAGATCGAGGGCTTCAATCAGGAGTTGCAGACGCTGGTCTCTTCCGCCAAGGAGCAGGATCAACAGGCCGTGATTGGCAATGAGATCGTTCGGAAGAAGCGCGACCTGGAGTTGAAGATCCGCGAATCGCAGCGGCAGTTGCGCGACGTCAAAGCGAAGCGCCGCGAGCGAATCGACGAGCTGGGCAATACGCTCAAGGCCGTCAACATGGGCGCAGTGCCGGGCGTGATCATGTTCGTAGCGCTGGTCCTGGGCATTTGGCGCGGCCTGCGGCGGCGACATTACATCAGTCATGCGAGCGACGCGTAGGAATTTACTATCTGGTATTTACGGTTGGAGCAACTCGAAGCCCGGATTTCTTCGCCCGGGCGCAACGTCGAATCGTAAATCGTCGATACCTTAGGAGTCTTGGTAATGAGTAACCAGAAACTTGGCATATTGGCCGTGGTGGCGGCAGTGATGGTTCTCTGGGCGGCGGTGCAGTCGCGTTTGTCGAGCCGGGGAGGGACGCGGGTCTCGGGTCCGTCCGATCTGATTCAGGGTATGGACCCGGCCGATATTGACAGCATCACGGTAGGCCACGGCGACGACGCCGTGCGGATCGAGCGACAGGACGGCCGGTTTGTCGTGACCAACGAAGCCAATTATCCCGCCGACCCGAAGCAGATCAACGACTTGATCACCAAGTCCCTGGACATCAAGACCGTCGAGGCCTACACGGACGACCCGAAGAACCACGAGGAGCTGGAGGTGACCGAGGAAAAGGCGCGTCACGTCGTGAAGTTCTTCAAGGAAGACGGGTCGCTCCTGACCGGTGTGATCGTCGGAAAATCGCAGGAGGCCGGCCAGAGCACGTTCGTGCGCCAGGCTTCGGACGACACCGTGTGGCTGGCCGAGAGTTCGCCTTACTTCCGCAGCCGGGGGCTCGACTATGTGAACCAGGAAATCGTCTCGGTCAAGCGGGAGGACGTCAACGCCGTGACCGTCACGACGCCGGATGGTGCGTACACCTTGCGGCCCAAGGGGGGAGGCGACGGTGTCATCTTCGAAGGATTGCCCGCCGGCAAGAAGCTCAAGGAAAGCGACGCCAAGAGCGTCTTCGGCGCGCTGACGAGTCTGCGCTTTGACGACGTGAACCAGCCGGGCGACATCGAGGGCGTGAGCTTCGACCACCTGTACGTGTGCCGCCTGGACGATTCCACGGAATACAAGCTCAACCTGGGCAAGAAGGGCGACAAGACGTACCTGATCTGTGAGGCGAAGTACACCGACACCACGCCGGTGACGAAAAAGCTCAACGAGGTCGAGACCGAAGAGCAGCTCAAGGTGAAAGAGGCCAGGCTGCTGGCCGACGAGAAGGCCCAGAAATTCACGTTGCGGCACAAGGGCTGGGTGTACGAGGTGCCCGAGTGGAAGGCGAAGTATCTGACGCAGAAGCGCGCGGACCTCTTGGAGGACGTGGAGGAAGAAGCCCCGACCGAGGAGCCGACACCGGTGGAGGTGACACCGGCGGGGCCGGCGGTCGAGCCCA
>JAFGCA010000409.1 GCA_016932895.1 Sedimentisphaerales bacterium
GACGTCGATGAAGCCGATCTGGTAGTTCTCGCCGTCGCCGCGTCCGGTGGTGGCCTGGTCCTTGTACTGGAACCAGTGCGTCCCGACGATGTGCGGATTGCGCAGGGCGCCGCGGACGTAGCTTTCGTACTTCTGGGCCCGGTCCTGCTGGTTGTCGGTGGGGCGCAGGCCGGTATGGAACATGCCGCGATCCAGGGCGCCGAAGTGGAACTCCCCGATGATTACAGGCAGATCGATCCCGTCGGGCAGATCGAGGTCTTCGACGCTGTAGCGGTAGCGGTTGTAGCTGACGACGTCGCAGAATTTCGTCGCCGCCCGCGCCGCCCGGTCGTTGACCCAGGCGAAGCGGCAGCCTAAGTAGAGCTGGTTGGGCGCGACCTTCTTCAACTCCGTGCGGATCGTGCCGAAATACGTCTCGGCGGTCTTGCTGTAGAACGCTTCGAGGTCGGCCCGGGCCTTCGTGCGGTCGGGGGCCTCGCGACATTGCAGCAGGGCGTTCCACGATTCGTGCTCGGTGCCCCAGGCGTCATTGAGCTTTTCGACGGTGCCGTAGGCGGCCTTGAGGTCGTCGATGAAGACCTTCTTGGCGGTCTGGTCGGGCGGCGAAATCAGGGCCGCGGTCGCCAGCGAGGTATCGTCTCCCCAGGACAGCTCGTTGTGGACGAAGTAGCCGAGGCACCAGGGATCGTCGGCGCTGCGGCTTTTCTCCTGCTTCAGCCGCTCGCGCAGCTTCTGGCGGAAGCTCGGGTCGAAGACGTCGTAGAACTTGCCCCAGTAGCCTTCGGAGCCCTCCAGGCGTTTGGCCTCGAAGTGGATGGTCCCGACGTAGGGCGTGCGGCGCATCAGGTAGATGTCGCGACTGGACCAGTTGGCGATGGTGTTGAGGCCCCAGCTTCGCAGCCGGCGATGCGTGGACCTGGCGAAGGTATCCTCGAACTCGGGACCGTACTTGCGTAGCAGGTTGGCTCGGGCCAGGTCATAGGTCTTGTACGGGGAGTGGTCCTTGTAGTAGCCGTGCGGGGCCCAGCTTTCGCGCCCGTAGAAGCGCACGAGAGGCGAGTCCTCTTTCGGAAGGTTGCGGAAGTAACGCTCGCGGTCGCTGATGGGCGTGACCGTGCCGCTGTGGACGCAGTCGATGCCATGCGACCAGAAGAGCCTGCCGGTGGGATCGACGAGCCACCATTTGCCCTTGTGCTTTTGGACGCGGAAGAAGCCGGTGGCTTGGAGCTTCGGTCCGGCCTTCCAGCCGCCGTACTTGTTCCACTCGTCCGGGCCCGGGTGGTTGCGCAGGTCGTGAGCTTCGATGCGGCCGTTGGCTCGCAGCTCCTCTTCGGAGTGCGTTTTGCCCGGCCATTCGCGGTGGATGTACTGGCCGAACTCGTCGATGAAGGGCAGGAACGTCGAGGCCTGGAGCACTTCGACGCTGCCGCCGGTGCGGATGTTGTCGATCTCGAAGACGTGGTCCTGCGCCGGGTGGTTCAGGAAGATGACGAGCTGCGTGACGTTGGCGGTGTCGAGCTTGCCGGCGTGGGTGGGGGCCGCCCGCATGCCCACCAGCTCCAGCGGGGCATCGAGCTTCCACGGGACCGGGAAGATGCGGACCGTCATCGTTGCCGACTCGCCGGCCGCGACGGTAACGCGGTCCGTGACGCAGTGGCTTGTGCCGTCGGCGCCGGGATTGTCCACGCGGCAGTTCACGGTCAGGCTCTCGCTGCCCCGATTGGCCACTTCCAGCGCGATCGTCTGGTAGGGCGACAGGTCCCACTTGCCTTCGGGGGCCTTGAGCGTCACGCCGGGCCAGGGTCCGCTGTGGCCCGTCTCGATCCGCAGTGCGCCGGCATCGGTGACGGCGGCCCTGGCGTCGCTGGTCGTGGCGGCGTCGAGACTGAAGCCGGCCTCGAAATTGAAGAGGACGCGCGGTTCGTCCGCTGCCGCGATATGCGTAGCCGCAAGGCTCAGCAAGGCTATGACGCCGAGCCATTTCATCTGATGCGTTGTCATCGATTCTTCCTCACAAAAGTGTTTCTCTTTCTTACGGTGCCAATTCGATTCGGTATGCGAATTCACCGCGACGCGTGCGGAACCGCAGGACGTTGCCGTTGTGTTCGTATTGAAGCTGTCGGGTCTTGTTTCCGCCGGCATCGACGGCGTGGGCCGACCGTATCGACCGAGCCGCCGGGATGCCGAGCTTGTCGGGCCGTAGCGCAATCGAGAACGGGCCCAGGTCGGGCAGGCCGGTAACGACCAGCGCGGCGCCGTCGCGCTCGCAGCGGAACGCTCCCTCGGTTATGGCCGGGCCGAAGTCGACCGGGACGCGCTCGATGTTCCACGCGTGCGTCTGCTGGCGCGGGCCGGACGCCTTGACCAGCCGCACGGAGTCGATCCTGCCGTTGCTGCCTTCGGCTACCACCCGGCCGAGCCGGCAGCGCGTGGTCCCGTCATCACTGCCCAGAAGACCGTAGCGTCTGCCCGTGGCCGGGTCCCACAAGCCCACCACAATCTCGTATTCGCCGGGGCCGTGTTGGGCCGGGATTTGCACGGTCCACTCGGCGCCCAGAGGCACGGAGCCTTGCCACCGGCTCGTGCCTTGCGCAGGACTTCCGCCGGACTGAAATGCGATTCTGTCGCGCCGGCCCGCTCTGGGGCTGGTGAAATGCACGAACACGTGCAGGTCCTTCGGCGCCGGCTCGTACGCCTGCCAGTTCATGATGAGCTTGAAGCGTCCGTCGCCGAGGTCCTCGATCTCCGTCGCTTCGGGGCGAATGGCGAGTTGCCCCTCCGGGCCGAAGCCGCGGGCGTTGAAGTACCACTTCCCGGGTCCGCGCGATTGCTCGACGACTCTCCCGTCGATTCGCTCGATACTCGACTCGATCGCGCCGTTGCGGGCGTAGTAGCCGTACTGAGGCAGGACCTTGCCGGCCACGCGCCAGTCGTTCGGGCCTCGGTTGACGCAGACCCGGCCGCCCGACTGCCAGTCGATGATCTGCCTGTGAATGTCGTCGCCAGCGAAGCGGACATCGGCGATTCGGTCCAGCGCGATGCTGCGGACGAAGTCCTGGGCCAGCCAGTACTTGCGGACGGCGCCGCGGCCGAACCCGCCCCGGTCGATCATCAGGGCATGGCCTTCGAGCATCTCGGCGCTGATGTAATCGTCGCTTTCGATGCCGTGCTCCTGCCGGCTGCGTCCGCCCTGATAGCGGCTCGAGTAGCCGACGCCGTGCAGGCTGAACTTGTCGTGCAGAACCGCGTCGTACCACGGGACACGTTCCCAGTCCGCGCACGCCAGCTTGATGCAGAAACTCCGGCTCTCGGGCGAGAGCTGCAAATGCTGGCAGTCGGCCCCGTCGAGGTAGCCGATGAGCTGGTCGTGCCCGGCCTCGGACGTCATCGGGGCGTTGTCGCCTAAGTAATCGCGAATCCAGGCGAAGGACTCGCCCCAGCACTTGCGCGTCTGGAGCATGGAATGGAACTGGCCTTGCTTGTCGTAGTAGTCGAAACAGCCGATGGACGTGAAGACGTCGATGAAGTAGTGCGTGGGCTTGAGGTTGGGCTTGATGAGCTTGAGATTGCGCTGGACGAAGGGCATGAAGTGGTCGGGCCGCCAGCGGTAGCTCTGGGCGTCACGGCCTTCGTTGAGCCACGCGCGGACGGGCTGGCCCTGCTCGGTGAAGCAGACGTGGTTGTAGCTGTAGTTGTCGCAATCGGGGTAGATGTCGATGTAGTTGTCGTGCAGGCCCCACGGGATGTCGTGGGCGGCGCAGAGATCGGAGATCTTTCGCATGTCCTCGGGCGTGCCGAGCGAGGGCAGAGGCGGGTAGATGTCGGGCAGGCGGTAGTCGTAGCCCCAGCGCTGCCAGACGTGGACGGTCAAGAGCGAGTCGGTCAGGCCGTAGTCGATCATTCGCTGCATGGTTTCGGCGATCTCGGCGTAGCGTCCGCCCCAGATGTCGAACACGAACCGTCCGGCCTTGCGCGCCAGACCCGGCGCGGGGCTCTTGTCGTAGAGCGGGCGGTACTTCCGCGCGCAGTCGAAGACGCCTTCGGTGCTGGGCACCAGCGTCATCGTGGCGTCCATGTGCGTATGCAGGGCGTAGGTGTTGTCGGCCGGATTGACTTCGAGATAGTCCGGCGGGTGATCGCAGGCCACCAGGAGCGAGAGGCCCTTCTCGAAGTCGAAGCCGACGTGGCTGGTCGAGAGATTGTGCCCGCCAAAGCCGGCGCGAAAGGCCTCGGGCTCGACGATGCAGTAGCCGTGTCCGTAGTAGACGCGCGGGGCCTTCTGGTCGAACCGGCCCACAGCGAAGTCCGTGATGCGCTTGGGGCAATCGAGCTTGATGCGCAGGCCGCTCTTGTCCGCGCGGATACGGGCGGTCAGCTCGAATTCCTCGTCGCCAAGCTGGAGGGGCTGCCTCATGACCACCGTTTGCCCGCTTGTGTCCCACGTGGCGTCACCCCGCATGGCAATGGCGGAAACGCCCGAGCCGATCTCGTGCCCGAGCACGGAGATCCTGAAGCCGTCGAACGTGACGCAGGCGTCGCCGTTGCCAATCGCCAGCACGGCATCGCTCAGCCCTCCGTCGGCGGGCAGGACGGCGGCGTGATAGCCGCCATCGAGCCGGAGGATGCGGCCGCTGCCTGATGTCACCATCCTGGCGGCGTCGTCGCGCATCTTGTTTCTGGCGGTCTCGGGCATTGGCTGCGGCGGGCGTCCCGCGACGATCACAGGCTCGCCCCAGTAGGAGGAATCGCATGTGGTGTCGCGTTTGGGGCCGGGGTGGCTTTCCAGACGCAGCAGGATCTGCTTGCCGCCGTAGTCGGACAGATCGGCCTGGCCGTCCAGCCACCGTTTGCTGTCGGTGTGCCGCTCGAAGAGGACCTTCTCGCCGACCCAGACGCGGAAGGTGACGCCGTCGCTGGCGGGCTCGTCGGCGGTGTGGTCGCGAATCGCGTTGGCGAATTTCAGTGTGATGGGCTTGGTCCGGGGCAGCTTGACCGCGTATTCGGCGAAGATGGTGCCGCCGCCCGGCCTCCAGGGCGGGTGCATCACCAGCGTCCGCTTCGTCGCGCCGCGCGTGACGGGCGCGACCGCGAAACTGGCGTACGATTGCGCGGAGGACCCGCTCCAGCCTGCCGGCATATACACCAGTGGCTTGTCGTAGTACTGCCAGGCCACGCGATGCGTCTGAAGCGACATCAGGGGCAGCGTGCCGGCGCGCGGAACCGTGTTGACGGGCAATTCGTTCGGCTGCGAAGCGGACACGGCCGCCTTCTCGAAACTCGACTCGAAGATCCGCACCGCGTGGGCCGTCCGCTCCTGGCCCTCGTGGCGAAAGCTCGCATAGACGTGGACGGGGTACAAAGCAGACAGGGCGCCTTGGCCGGCGGCGATTTGGAACGTGGTCTTTGCCTTTTGCCTCGCGCCGATCCGGACCTGCTCTGTGCTTTCGCCGACGGCACGCCACTCATCCACGAGGTCGTCGAGGCGAAGCTCGACTTCCAGCGGACGCGGAGCGGTGTTCTCCAGGACGACCGACACTGTGGAAGGCGCGTCGAATTGCGTGACCGGCCCCACCTCTTCGATGATCAGCGACAGCGGACCTTCTTTGACCGAGTGCCCGTCGAAAGCGGCCGCCGGACTTGCGGCCCACAGGGCAAGAAGTCCCATCGCGACGATTTGTCTTCTCATGAGTTTTTTGTCTCCGTGTCGGTTAGCGCGTGTTGCGTTCGAGCAGATACCACATCGTTTCGTATTCGCCTGAGAGCGGCAGCACGGGGCGGCCCTTCTCCTGCGCCAGGGGCACCTGCTGCTTCGGCGAGCCGTCGGGCGCCAGGGCGTGACACGTCCACCGGCCCTCGGGCAGAGTCACCTTGCCCCGAACCGTTTCGATCCGCACGGGCGCCTCGCCCCAGTTGCGTCCCACCGTCCGCCGGTCGGCGGAGAACTGCATCCCCGTATTCTCGACGCGCCCGCAGGCGGTGACGAGGATCGCGTCGCGTCGCTCCAGCGGAGTGTAGTGGTTGCCGCCCAGGGGCGTGATTGTCAGCGCGACGAATTCCGGTCCGCTCAACTCGATCCTGCCCTCGGTGGCCTTGTCGAATCGCCCGGCATGGCCGACATAGACCGCTCCGCCCTGACTCTCGACTGCATAGATGCCTTGGCCGTCCTCGATCGACCAGGTGATCTTGGTACCACGGCTGAAGTTATCGGTGTGACCGCCGCGCCCGCTAAGCGCGTGCACGAACTGTCCTTTCAGCATGTACTCCCGCGGTGTCCCGACAACTTCGAGCATGTTGCGTCCGTGTTCGATGTGCAATTCCGCCAGGCGAGGTAGCACTTCCTCCGGCTTGGCCTGTATGCCAGCGATACTGTCGAACACCGGGCCGCCCAGTTGACTGACGCTTTCATGGCGGAAGATGGCGGTTCCGGCTCGGATGAAGCCCCACTTGGCGGGGTTGGTGTCCATGTCGAAGAA
>JAFGCA010000410.1 GCA_016932895.1 Sedimentisphaerales bacterium
CAGACGACCGTGCCGTTCTTGTGCACGGCGCGCGTCTGGACGTCCCTGAATACGTCTTTGCAACTGAAGATCCGCGCCGATTGGGCCTGCATCCGCTCGGCGTCGTCCGGGTGGAAGAAGTCATGGAAGCGCTTGCGGCCCAGGATCTCCTGCGGGGTGTACCCGAGGACCTGCTCGACGACGGGACTGGTGTACGTGTAGTACCCCTCGGCATCCACCTCCCAGATCCATTCTTTGGCGTTTTCCGCCACCTGACGGAACCGCTTCTCCGAACGGCGAAGGGCCTCCTCCACGTGTTTGCGTTCGGTGATGTCCCGCACGACGCAAATCGCCCCCGTGACGTCGCCGTCCGAATCATGGAGCAGGCTCAAGGAAATATTGACGTCGATCACCCGGCCGTCTTGGCGCACCATCTTCGTCTCGAGATGGTGCTCCACGCCGCTTTCGTGTACGCTCTTCTCGCGGATTCTCTCCCACACCGAAGCCGGATAGAGCGAGGCAAGGTCCCGGCCCAGCAGGTCCCCCGGCGTCATGCCCAGGAGACGCTCGGTGTACTGGTTCCAGGAGACCAGGCGCTCGGCGTGATCCACCATCATGATGGCGACCGCGGAGTTCTCGAAGATGGTGCGATACCGTTCTTCGGCGACTTGCAGCTCGCGTTCGGCCTTCTTGCGTTCCAGGGCGTAGCGGATGGCCCGGACGAGCAGATGAGTGTCCACCTGCCCCTTGACCAGGTAGTCCTGCACGCCTTTCTGAACGGCCCGCGTGGCCGCATTCTCGTCGTCCAAGCCCGTCAGAACAATGATGGGAATGTGCGGTGCCTCGGCCTGCAGTTGCGTCACCGAGTCCATTCCGGCGCTGTCGGGCAGCCCGAGATCGAGAAGGATAACGTCGAAGGAGGACCGGGACATTTGGTCCAGAGCCTCCGCAACGCGGTCGACACACTGGACCTCCGAAATCGCCAGCGAAGAGCGGTCCAGGAGCCTCGTGAGCATGGTTTTGTCCACGACGTCGTCTTCCACGACGAGCAGTCGAAGTGCCTTCGGTGCAGCCAATGTCCTTCTCCTTTGTCTCCGGCCCGGCCACCGGAGTCCGGCAAAACGCCCCGCCCCGCCGACCGAGAAACCGTTCGCCGATTCGTGGGAACGCGGCCCCTTCGTTGGACGGCCGCGGCGGCGGGCTCTACCGGCTTCTATTTCTTGTGGGCGAGAATCGTGCGGATCTTTTCCATGAGCTGGTTGAAATCGAACGGCTTGGTGACGTAGTCGGCCACGCCGTGCGCCGAGGCGGCGGCGATGTCACGCGCTTCGCACCGCGCCGTCAGCATGATCACGGGAATCTTCTTGAGCTCGGGATCGGCCTGAAGACATTCCAGCGTTTCGTGGCCGTCCATCACCGGCATGTTCGTGTCCAGCAGAATCAGGTCCGGCTTCTCGGCCGCCGCCTTTTCGAGCCCTTCCCGCCCGTTCCCTGCGGTGACCACGTGGCAGTTGGCAAACTTCAGGCGGTACTCCACCGTGCTGACGAGGTCCGGCTCGTCATCCACGATCAGCACCTTCGTCTGCGTGGTCGATTTCTTCGATTTGAATAGCTTCAGCATGGGTACTCCTTTGGTTCCACTGAAAAGCGTCGCCGATGCTTACCGCGCATGCTCTTCTTGTGAGACGGCCTGCTGGGCCGCTTTCGTCTGCAGCGGACTGTCCCGCCGCAGGGAATCCACCTTCTCGGCAATATGTTCCGGAACCGGCTCGCCGGCGTCGATGTGCGGCGCCAGAAGCACCACCAGCTCGGAGTGCGTGGCGATGGTCCGCCGGCTCTTAAAGAACCAGCCGACCAGCGGCAGGTCACCCAGCAGCGGAACCTGGTCGATCTCCACGGTCTTTTCCTCCCGCCGCAGCCCGCCGATGATTACCGTCTGGCCGTCCGCCAGCAACAGCGACGTCGTGGCCTGGCGCGTATCCACCACCGGGATGCCGCTGTCGCTTTCGCCGGTGCGCACGTTCTGTTGCGCGTCCACTTCGAGAAAAATGCTGTTGCCGTCGGTTACGGTCGCCGAGACCTGGAGGTTGACGCCCACCTCCTTGAATTCGGTGGAGGTCAGCGCATTGGCTCCGCCGGTGGCCGTATCCATGACCTCCTGGTACGGGATCTCCTCCACGGCCTTGATCGTCGCCGACGCCCCGCTGACCACCAGGGCGCGGGGGCTGGCCAGGATTTCCACGTCGCGTTTCTCCTGGATCAGGTGCAGGACGTGCCGGACGGTGCCGCTGACCACGCTGAAATCGCCGCCCCGGCCTATCGTATTGAAAGCGGTGGCGAAGCCCAGCGTTTCCGCGTTCTCCGGTGTGGACTCAAGCCGCTCGCCCGTAAAATTCTGGCGGTAGACCACATCGTAACGGTCGCTGGAGAGCAGATCCCAGTTGATCCCGATCTCCGTGTCGTCGCCCAGCTTCACGTCGAGGATCACCACCTCGACCATCACCTGCGGCGGTGTCACGTCCGCCTTCTCGATCTCGGCCAGAATGCGAGTCAGGTTCACCTCGTCGTCGCAGATCACCACGGAGTTGTTCTTCTCGTTGATCGCCACCATGCCCCGGTCGCTCACCATCTTCTGGAGCACGCTCTGCACGCTCTTGGCGTCGAGGAACTTCAGGACCACCGTCTCGAGCCGCAAATCCGGCGGCTTCACGACCGGCGCCGGCTCTTCCGGAGCGGCCGGCGGCGGCTCGGGCTCGCTCAGCAATGCGGTAAAGGGATTCCGCGCCGCGGCCTCGGGCCCGGAGGCAGCCGACGGCTCGGCCGCAGGGACACCGCCCGGCAAAGCGATCAAACTCAGGGCACAACACAACAAAACGATCGTATGCGTCGATTCATTCATCCGTTATATCCTCCTTTTCGGCGAGGACCGAAATCGCAACCGTCACGTTGCATTTGAGTTTGCCCGTACGCACGTCCGCCAGCTCCATCCGGCAGGAATCGATCCAGACCTCCTGCGAACGATTCTGCAACTGCGCGAACCAGGTGACCAGGTCGTTGTACTGTCCCACAACGGCAAGCGTCGCTCGATGCACGGTGATGGCGGGCTCCGGCGCGGCCGCCCCGCCGTCCCGCCCCCCCTTCTCGAAGGCGAAATCCACGGAAGTGACGGTGCAGCCGGTCGTCCGGGCCAGCGTTTCCAGCGCGCCGAAGAACGCCGTCGCCTGCGCCGGCGAGAAAAACTTCACCCGCAGCGTCGCCAGCTCGCTGCTGACGGTCTCGAACCGTCGGCGGTTCGTGCCCAGCGAGGCGGACACGTCGTTTTTGCGCGCCGTCATGTCCTGGACAAACGGCTCGTATTTCTGGACGGCCTGCAGGTAGGCCAGATGGGGCGAAAGAATCCACCCGTAGCCCGCAATGCCCACCGCCGCAATCAAGGCGACGGACATCGCTCTTTGCGCCGGCCGGTTCAGTGTGGCAGCACGTTGAATAATCACGGTGTCTTTCCTACGGTATCGTCTTCAACAAACAATCGATCTGATATCCCAACAGGCCCGCCTGGCCCTGGGCCTTGTCCACCCTGGCCAGAGAAGCCGAGACAAACGGCGCGCACGTCCCCAGCTCCCGGGCGAAAGCCCGAACCGCCTCATACGACAGGGCCAGCCCCCGGACCTGAAGCTTCTCCGCATCGTCGCTCGAAAGCTCCGTGATGCACACTCCCTCCGGACTCGTGTCTCTGATCGCGCCGAGAAGTGCGGACCAATCCAGTTGATTTCGTTCTCCCAGCACGTCCTGCATGCGCTGCAACTGGCCCTGCGAGCGCGCGAGCAGGTCCGCCAGTGCATCGGCCCTCGTCACCAGGGCCGCGGTGGTGTAGAGCTTGCGCGACGATTTCGTCCGTTCGATATCGTGACGCATCCGGTTGGCGGCGCGCGTCATGAACTGAGGGGCAATCACCATCGCCAGAACGATCAAAGCGGCGATATTCCCCGTCACCAGCATCTGCCTCTTGAACGACCGCGCCTGTTCGATTTCCTCGGGCAGCAGGTTCACCGCCCAGGGGTCGCCATCGGGGTCCAGTCCTTTCAGGGCCAGGCCCACGGCCGCTTTCGAGACAGGCTCCGCCGGTCTCTTCGCGTCCTGCGGTCGTGGCGCGGCGCCGGCCTCGAACGGGGCTTCCCCGGACATGGCGTCCAACTCGGCCACGGTCCGCAGAGCCGCAAGGGCCTCGCGCCCCAGGCGTACGCCGTCCCGGACAACGACCGTAACCTCGCGGCCGCTCTGGTCGTCGCCCGCCTTTACGCCGTAGTAGCGAATCATCATCTCGGTCTGCTCGCGAAACCAGCCGCTCACGTCGTCCACCCCGCCCTCCTGGGGGACGTCCTTGACCCGCACGGCTTCGAGCATGCCCCGGCGCAGCAGACAGGCCGAAAGATGACATGCGCTGATTTCCACGATCAGCCGGTTGCCCGGTCGCGCGCCGGCGGCCTTGTCGCGCTGGACCGCCCGCGCGCAGGCCAGCAGCGCCGGCTCGACCACCTCGACCGTCAGTCCCGCCGCCGCCCCGGCCTGCACCAGCTTGCGCACGGCCTGGGTTTCGGTGGCCACCGACAGCAGGCGCGGAGTGCCGCCGGCAACGGTGACGGCGCAGAAATCGGAGGCGATGTCCCGACCCGATAATGCGACGTATTGCGTCAGCTCGCCTTCCACGAAATCACCGACATTCGGCGGCAAGGGCGTGGGCATATCGAGCATCTGCATCACCAGGGGAGTGAAGGACACGGTCATCGCCGCCTTCATCCGGCCGATGCGCGCGTGCCGGCGCAGCTTCCGCAACGTCCGGGCCAGGCCCGCGACGTCTTCGAGTCCGCCCTCGCCCACCGTCCCCTCCGGCAAAGGCAGGCAAGCCTGGCGAACCACCTTCCATCCGCGGGCCTCGGACGAACGCGACAGCAGCGCCAGACTCACACGCTCCCGGCCCACGTCGATCCCCAGCGCTGTCTTCGTGCGATGCTTCATTCGTTGATCCTCAGCACGTCGATTCTCACTACGTGAGGCGGTCCGTCCGTCGAGACGGTCACGTCCGCCTCCACTTTCGCCACAAATCCGCGGGGCGTGACGCCCGTGGCGCTCACGGTCGAGCCGGTCACCACAACCGTATAGGAGCCGCCGTTGAACGGCTTGTCGACGTAACCCCCCGTCCAGGTCGCCTCGGCGCGGAGTTGCGCCAGCGCATCATTCAGGCCCGCCTCGGCCGTGGCCAGTGCCTCGGCCGCGAACAGGTGGTTCTGCATCACCTGAATCTCTTCCGTGTTGATCTGCAGATGCCCCATCACCGTCGCCGCCAGCAGCGCCAGGATAAACACCACCATCAACAGAACCGAACCAGTTTGATTTCGTGTGCTTCGCATGGTGTCGATATCTCACGGCAGCAGTAGATCCTCGCCGTCCAAGGCAATCACATCCAGCGTGACATAGTCGGCAGACAGTCTGTTCGCCTTGTGGGCCGTTGTCTTATCGTTAGAGACCGCCAGCAACACGATGGTGTTCTCACCGGCGCCTCCGATGTAGTTCGTCAGAGCGCTATCGCGCGACCCGTTCAGAGTGACCTCCAATTCCGTGCTCGGCGAGGCTATGAGCAATTCGTAGCTCGCCGTGGCGTAGTTCCACAGATACAGACTCGCCCCGTCGATACGGGCCTGGTGCTCGTTGATTCCCCGGCCCTTCCAGGTCGCCGCGATCTGCGTCACCCGTGTTTCGTCCTCATCGATGATGAAGACGTATCGCATTCGTCCATAGTAGGAGTTCAACGAAGCGTTCACGCTGTGCGAATCGCCGTCCTCCAGTTCCAGCGCATCGTATGCGCCGGTGCCGAGTTCCTGCGCCGGCGTATCCGGATCGAGGGGAACCTGAGGCTTGCCTTCATCGCTAAACGCCGCGGCCTCCACGCCCTGCTGGCGCGTCGCGAAGTCGTAGGTGGTGGTGACGCTTTCCCACAGCGCGTTCCCGTTGGCGCGCAGATAACAGGCGCCGCTGACGGTGCGGTCGCGCGTCTGGCGACCGGCACTGCGCAAGGTCGCCTCCCAGGTCACCAGACGAATGGCGGCTGGCTCCTGCGTCGAATGCGCCAGGTCGTTGGCGTCGTAACAGACGAACTGCAGGCTCGACACGGGCCCCGCCAGATCGGCGGGGTCGCCCGCCGGTCCGAATTGCACGTAGTCGCCGGCGCCGACGGCGTACCGGTTTGTGACGCCGTCGACATCCTCGAACTCGATGTACCCGTTGGTCTCCGAAGCGGCGCTGACCTGCACGACGCAAACCGCCTGACCGAGATGCCGCAGAAGGTGCTCGTTCAGGACCCTGCCGTTCTGGATCATGTCCGACTGCGCGCGTTGCGTGTCCGACCCGTTGCGGACGCCCGCCAGCAACGGCAGCACGGCCCCCATAACAACGACCATCAGCGCCATGGCGACGACCAGCTCGACGACGGTCATCCCGCGCGGCTTGCGCTCGTCCTGATTTTGACACACCCTGTTCATATACCGGTTCCTTGGTCAACGTACGTATTTTCGGCACACGGGAACCCACTCGTTACGGCAATCGTCCCGTCGGGCACCGAAAAAGCCCGCCCCTCCGGCCGGGGCGGAAATGGCCGTGTGCGCCGGCCGGGCCGCGTTCTTATCAGACCCCCAACCTGCCCACGGGGGCAAAATGTGCCGTGTTGGCACACACGTCCCATAATGCCGGGGGACCGGACACCGGGGGAAAGAGGGAATTCGTGCGAAAGACCGACCGTCTATGACCCCGGCCAACGCTTCGCCAGGCGGGTCGAGAGACGAACCTCGGTCTCCCCGGCGGCCAGGACTCCGTCGCCGTTGCGATCGAGGCCGACCGAAACCGTGATCGACCTCAGGTTCGGATCGCCGTCGTCGGCGACTGTGCAGAGAAAACCGTCTGCCAGGACCCGAGAGGTCTCGGCAAAACTGTCGTCGTAGTGGTAGATCGACCGCGCCTTGATCCGCTCCAGTTCCCGCTGGGCCCACTGAAGGCTGCGCGTCCGGCGTTCCACCGTCCCGGTGGTCACCTGAGCGATCGTCCAGGCCCTGAGGACGGGCACGATGGCAACGAGCAACAAGGCCGATGCGACCACCACCTCGGTCAGCGTCACGCCGGCCCGCCGGGACCGGGGCGTCAACGGGGGTGGAATCCGGACCTCGAATTTGTCACTTAGTCGCTTTCGGCGCATTTCACCGCTCCCGTCGCCGATACGATCGTAATCGTACACACCGTTCCTCCGCCCGAAATCCGGATCGTGGTATCGCTTCCATCGGCGAGATTTCCCAGCGGACCGAACTCGAACCGCCCACCGCCCGTGCAGCGCACCGGATCGGGAATCTCGTGGCGGTCCACTACGGCCGAATCCTGGAGGTTTACGATTTGATAGCCCGCGTACCGGCCCGGAGGACCGGTCATGACCACCGCGAAACCGGTGGGATTCTGCGCCGCCTCCAGAAGAGCGGCCGCACGGGCCCGTCGCAAATCCGTCGCCAGCTTTCGCGCCACGCCATCGGCGCTCGTGCCGTCGACCGCACCCCATTGCAGCCGGGGCACCGCCACACAGGCCATCACGCCGATGATGAGCACCACCACCACGATCTCACTGAGACTGTGTCCACCGCGCTTTTTCATGACCACACCCGGTCAAGGCGCAAAAGACGGCCGCCCTGCCGGCGGCCATCCTGCATCACCTCTATCCTCTGACGCACCCCACTCCTGGAAACGGGTGAATCAGGTATTGTCAATGCGTATGGTCGGATACGCGATGTTTCGTCGTGTCGTAGCTGTACGCCGTCTCAAACGGACACTCCGGCGCGCCGTCCGGGAAGTAGTTCGGATCGGAAGTCACGACCGACAACGTCCCCGGCCAACTGCCCTCATTGGCATAGTACAGCTCGATCTGAGAGTTGATCAGATCGACGTTGGTCATACACGCGTTGATCTTGGCGTTCGTGGCCCCGCCGATAATGCGCGGCACGGCAATCGCCGCCAGAGCGCCCAGAATCAGGACGACGACCAGAAGTTCAACCAGCGTAAAACCTTTCTTTCTATGCATCGTTCTCTCCTTTACCACTATTGCCACATCTTCGACAACCGGTAACCATATCGGCAGGCGAAGCAGCCCACTTTATCGCAAATCACCGAAACTTGTGCCCGCCTCGACGCAAACGTCGCCGCATCCCCGCACAGCGTTCCGCGTGCGCCACAATCACTTCAGACACGCCATGTAATCGAACATCGGTAAATACACCCCCATGAGGATCAGGCCCACCACGAGTCCCATAACGATCGTCAGAGCCGGTTCGAGCTTCACCAGCAAAGCGTGCGTCATCCGGTCGATGTCCTTGTCCAGCAGTTCGGCGCTCTTGACGAGCATCTCGGGGAGAATGCCGGCCTGCTCACCGGAGGCCACCAGTTGCACCACCGTCGACGGAAACACATCGTGGCCGCCCAGCGACTCGGCGACGGGCCGCCCCGCCCGCGTGGCCCTCTGCAAATCCTCCGTGACGCGCGTGATCTCTTCGTTGCCCGCGACGTTGCTGGCCACCACCAGGGCGTCGATGATCGGGACTCCCACCGAGATGAGCATCCCCAGCGTGCGCACGAATTGCGAGACCGACACCAGCGAGCACAGCGGCCCCACCAGAGGCAGACGCGATCGCAGACGGTGCCAGTACATCTTCGCGCCCGGGTGCTTCACCAATCGGCCCAGCGCCAGCGGCACGCCCACTGCGGCCGCCAGCAGGGCCCACCACCCCTGCCTCAGCGCAAAGCTCAACGCCAGCAAGGCCCGGGTCGGACGCGGGATGTCCACGTGCAACCGGGCGTACAACTGAGAAAAGGTCGGCACGACGAAGATCAAAAGACAGGTCACGACAATAGAGCACACGAAACCGACGACCAGCGGATAGACGAAGGCCGCCCGGGTCTTTTCCCGCAAATCCTGGCGCTTTTCGAGATAGCGGGCGCTGAGTTCGAGCGACTGCGAGAGCTTACCGGCCGATTCGCCCGCCTCGACCATGCCCAGGAAGAAATCGGTAAACACCTTGCGGTGCGGCTCAAACGCCTGCTTCAGCGACGAGCCGGTCTCCACGCGCCGGCGGACATCGAACAGCGTCCGTTTCAGGCCGGCGTGGGTCGTCTGGTCCTCCAGCGTCTCAAGGCACTGCAGCACCGGCAGGCCCGCCGTGTACATGCCGGCAAACTTGCAGGCGAAGGTCACCACGTCGCGCGATCGTACCGAACCGAAGGACGTTGTCGCGTCACGCTGGCGTTCGGCGCGGATCAGAACGTACCCGAGCTTTTTGAGCTCCTGGCGCAGCGCCGTCACGCTGGCGACGCGGGTGTACGTGCCGGCCCGCTCGCTGCCCGCTGCATCTCTGGCGGTATACTTGTAGGAAGCCATCAGTCTCCCGTCAGGTCCACTACCCTCATAACCTCATCGATCGTCGTGGCGCCACGCCGGACTTCTTCCAGGGCCCTCGTACGCAGGGTGCGCATGCCCTCGGTCACCGCCTGCTCCTTGAGCGCCGCGTCGCTGCGACCCTCCACGATCATACGCCGGATCGCCGGCGAAATGCCCAGGATCTCATACACGCTGCGCCGCCCGTGATAGCCGCTCTCGTAGCAAGCTCGGCAGCCGCCGGCCCGGTACAGTTGCCGCCCTTCACCCGCGGACGCCGGGCTTGCTACGAGACCGCCTTCCTCGCCGGAGGCCTCATACGGCGTCTTACAGTGCGGACACAGCGTTCGCACGAGCCGCTGGGCCACCGTGCCCAGCAGGGCCGAGGCCACCAGGAAGGGTGGGATGCCAATATTGATCAGGCGCGACACCGCGCCGGCGGCGTCGTTGGTGTGCAGCGTGCTGAGCACCAGGTGCCCCGTCAGAGCCGCACTGATGGCGATCTCCGCCGTCTCCCGGTCGCGAATCTCGCCCACCAGGATAACGTCCGGGTCCTGCCGCAGGATGCTCCGCAGGGCGCACGCGAAGGTCAGGCCCGCCACCGGGTTGACCTGCACCTGGGTGATGCCGGAGAGCCGGTACTCGACCGGGTCCTCCACCGTCACGATGTTGCGCTGCGGGGCGTTGACCTCCTGGAGCACCGAGTACAGCGTCGTGGTCTTGCCGCTGCCGGTCGGGCCCGTCAGGAGAATCATCCCGTACGGGTTGGCGACCAGGCTCTTGAACGTGGCCCGGTCGCGGGGGTCGGTCACCACGTCGTCGAGCACCCAGCGGTCGGCGTTCTTGTCGAGGATGCGCAGGACGATCTTCTCTCCGCCCACGGCCGGCAGCGACGAAACCCGCAGGTCGTACTCCCGCCCCTCATGCGCGAGCGTGATGTGCCCGTCCTGGGGCACCCGCTTCTCGGCAATGTCCATATCCGAGAGAATTTTGATGTGCGAGACGACCTCGAGCTGGGCCGAGACCGGGACTTCCAGGGCGTCCCGCAGCATGCCGTCGATGCGATACCGCACCCCGAGCTTCGACTCCTGCGGCTCGATGTGGATGTCGCTGGCGCCGACCTCGACACCGCCTTTAATGATGGAAGCCACCAGCTTGGTGATGGGGTCGTCGCTGGCGTCGAAGAGCCGCTCGCTGCGCGGCCTGCCGCCGGTCGGGCCGGGTCCGTCGCCCTTGAGCCGCATCGACGCAATCGCCTGCTTCGTCACGCTGGTCACGTCGAAATGGTAGTGGATCGCCTGTTGGATAGCCTGCGGCGTCGCGGCGACCGCCGTGACCTTGTAGCCGGTTTTCAGCTCGATCTCATCGCGGGCGGCCAGGTTTTGCGGCTCGCTCATTGCCACCGCGAGCGTCCGGCCGTCCTTGCGAAGCGGAATCGCACGCAGGCGCGCCGCCACCGCGTGCGAGATCAGGTGCGCGACCACCGGATCGATCATCTCCGGGGCGAGCGTAACAAACTCGATTCCCTGCGCCGCAGCGGCGATTCTCGCCTTCTGGGCCTCATCCAGGTCGTGTCGCTGTCCAACGAGCGTCAGCAGGCTCTGCCCGCTTTCGGCCTGTTGCTCCAGCAGCGCGGCCAGGTCCGCTTCGGCCAGCAGATTCTCCCGTTTCAAGAACGCTACGGTCGCGTCGTGTTCGTTCATAAGCGCGCATACTCCAAATCAATGCCACTGTCCGCTTCTATCGACACATTCACCGCGCGACCTTAGCGGCGCGACCCGAGGAGCCGCCCGGCCGCAACTTCTTTCAGGTCCGAGAATTGCGCCGGCCGGCACGGCTGAGGCGTATTCGCCCGCCCCCCCCAGAAACAGTGCCCCACACCCTGAAATTCTTCTTGCCAAACCGCCGTCAATACGCTATATATTGGCCTGTCCCGTACGGCGGCGTAGCCAAGAGGCCTAAGGCGACGGTTTGCAAAACCGTTATTCGTCGGTTCGAATCCGACCGCCGCCTTTTCCCGTCCCTGGTCTAACCTTCTGCCAACGCCGCTCTTTCCTGGTCGAACACCCGGCTGACCGGCGCCGCCACAGGCTCCCGTGGCGATCAGGCGACCGTTGGGAGACGGTTCAGAAGTCACGGCACCGTCGGGGCCTCCTTCACCACAACGCTCCATGAAGATTGTCCGATGATTCTCAAGCCTGCCGGCGACCGCCTCCAAATCGATAGACGGCGATGCGGCATTGGTCGAGCCGACACAAAGTGACTTTTTCTTGACGCCAGGGTGACATCCTGCTACAATCCGGGGTGACCTGTGAGCTTTCGTTCCCGGAAAGCTGTATACTGCCGACTCCGGCATGCAAGGAGGTGCAGGAGGGGTGCGTCAAGTGTCTCGGTTCGAGGATTCGGTGTGCAGTTTCTGTGCGCGCTGTATTTCTTCAACGAAGTGACGCTGTAATACCGAGTCGATGGAGAACCCGCCTACTATCGCGGTTCAGCATCGCAACGGCAGGCTGATGTAGCTTTTCGACGCGTGCTGACCGTCTACCCTGGCAACCGTCCCCACACAGTCGGGTGCTGTACGTCTGGCGACGCAGGTGTATGGGGGCGCGACCACTACTCCGACATCTCTACAAAAGACGCCCGTTCGGAACGAAGGATGAACGCGCGCGAAGCAGTGGCCCATTTGTTCTTGTTTTAGCTATGTGCCCGCTCAGGGTCCAATTTCTGCAGGGGTAAGGCATTTCGTCCAGAAGACGGAGGTGCCATGTGGGAATGATCGATGAGTGAACGCGCGGGTATGTGGCCGAAGGGAAGTGTCCCATCTGATTTCAGTTCGAATTAGGAGAAGAGTAATGAAGAGAGTAATGTTGGTGCTCGGAATCGCTTTGGTATGGAGCACCGTGGCTGCGGCCACTGACATAGCGATTTCCACGTACGCCGGCTGGTTCTCACAAGAGGCGGCCGACCGCGAAATGCAGGAAATCGTTGACAATGTGACGGATGCTGCGATTGAGGTGTTCACGGTCGATCAGCACGATGCCCTGGCCGATTGGGTGGCAGCCCACACCGGGGACGGTCAGGACGACCTGCTGATTTTGTGTGGACAGTTCCCGGATACGATCTATGCCGGCGGCAATGCACAGCCGGATGGCTCGTTGGCCGAGCTGTTCCTCGATGACGGCAACACCATTATCAACACCGGCGACTACATGTTCTACGTCAATACTGCCGGAACAAACAACGCCGATGCCGGCCTGGTGAACATGATGGACATCGGCGCGTACATGTGGAACGAGGCTGTTGTTGTGACGACGACCGCCGGTCAGGAGTTTACGCCGACGCTGGCCGACTACACCACCCCCCGTGCGTGGAATCTGGATCAGCTCACAGGCGATTGGCACGCCGAACTGATCCTGGCAGGCGCCGGAAGCATGGCCGAACCCGTCATTGTTCGCAACGCCTACACGGGTGGTCGCCTGGGCACGTTCTACCAGACCGCCAGTCAAGACGATAACCCGCGCGGGGAAGTCATTAGTGAATGGATCAATAACTGGTATCTGCCGATCGGCTCGGTCGACTTCGTCGCCATGACACCGGCTCCCAAGAGCGGCTCCGTGATTGAGCCGACCACCGCCGTGCTGGAATGGAAGGCGGGCGACGATGTGGTCGTCCACTACGTCTACTTCGCTGACAGCCTCGATGCGCTGAGCGAGGCGGATGCCGCCATCGCGATGGAGGCTTCCCTGTCCACGGACGCGATCCCGGCGTATGCCGGTGGGTTGACACCGGGCCAGACGTATTACTGGCGTGTGGACGAGGTTGGCGCCGACGGCACGGTCTACACGGGCGACGTCTGGGACTTCATGGTGCAACCGGTAAAGGCCTGGAATCCGTCTCCTGCGGACGGAAGCATCAACCTGATGACGGATGTGACCCTGAGCTGGGCGGCCGGTACGGGCGTTCTGTTCCATACCCTCTACATCGGTGAAAGCTTCGATGCCGTCAACGACGCGACCGACGGTGGTACGCAGCTCTCCGAGACGGTCTATGCTCCCGAGTTGGAAGAAGACAAGGTCTATTACTGGCGCGTCGATGAGTTCTCCACAGCGGGTGGCATGCCCGAGACCATCAAGGGCGACGTATGGACTTTCTCGATGGTACCCATGGTGGAGATCGGCGATCCGAACCTGGTCGGCTGGTGGCCGCTGGACGAAGGCGCCGGGACCGCGGCGGTCGACTGGTCCGGCTACGGCAACCACGGTACGTTGGCGAGGAGCCCGGAATGGGTGCAGGGCTTCCTCGGCGGTGCGCTGCAGTTTGAGGTCGGCGACTACGTCGATTGCGGTGTTGGTGCGGCCGAAGGTGTCACAGGCGACTTCACGCTGGCAGCGTGGGTCAAGCTCGCCCCCGGCACGGATGGAAACTACGGCGGCATCGCCGGCAAATTGACTCATCTGGCCACGCCGGAATATCGGGGTTTTTCACTCGTGCGGCATAGCTCCAACGTGTTCCGCCTGTGGGTCGGCGACGGCACTGACGATCTCGCCAAGAGCGCCGTGGGCAGCGACGAACTCTACACGGATACCGAGTGGCATCACGTCGCCGGCATGCGTGAAGGTCAGACGAACACACTGTATGTCGATGGCATCCTGCAGACCGCAACGACAGAGACCGGTTTGTCTGCCAGTCCCGAGTTCTTCCATATCGGCCGGCAGTACAGCCATTTGGATGATCGCTACTTCCTGGGCTTGATCGATGACGTTCGCGTCTACGATGAGGCCCTGACCGCCGACGATCTCGCGGCGCTGATCGCCGGTGATTCACTGTTCCTCGATCGCTTCGACGCGTACGAGGCCGGCAGTGAGGTACACGGCCAGGGCGGCTGGAAGGGCTGGTTCAACGATGCTGGAGCCGGCGCACCGGTTTCGGATGCCAATGATCCCGTCGGCGCCGGCGCCGTTGAGATCCTCGGTTCCTCCGATCTCGTCCACGAGTTCGACGTTGCCGGCGGCGCCGTCGAGTTCACGGCCATGCAGTACATCCCGTCGGGCACGACGGGCACGACCTACTTCATTTTGATGAACACGTACAACGACGAGAATCAGGGTCTCGACTGGTCGATCCAGACGAATTTCAATCTGGAAACCGGCGAGATCACGGCGTGGAGCGGCCTGACCGAGGCGACGAGCATCATCTACGATCAATGGGTGCAGCTCAAGTACGTCATCGACATGGACGCCAACACGGTCGTTGAGTACTACAATGGTATTCAGATTGACAGTCGCGCGTGGGATCCCGAAGGGGAGCACAATACCCTGCAGGCGGTTGACCTGTACGGCAACGGTGCTTCGTCGGTCTACTACGACGACATCATGGTGAAATGAGTTTGTTGACACAACGGTACGGTGCCGGGGCGTTTGCCCCGGCACCGTGACCATTTCTACCGATCCGCCCGAACAGCGCAAGCTGCTGAAGGCGACTATCGAGCCCCACCCCCGAGGCGAACGCCTTGACCAGGGCCTCTTCAGGCCGGGTGAATACTATCCGCCCCGCCGGTATTTCTTCATCGAACTGGGCTGCGACTTCTCCCTGCCCTGCTGGAAGAGCCGCTGCGAGAAGGCCTCCAGAAACACCTCCTTGTCAAGTGACCCGAGGCCGGACGCGCGCCGAGAGCAGCGGCCTGTCCGAAAGCATCGAAAAATACGTATTTCCCCCAATTGACAAACTGGCTCTTGAAGTCGCATAATACGTACGCTGCAAGTGCAAAAAAACCTTATTGGAATCAGCCGTTCAACGGACTGACATGGAGGCACTTGGCAGCGGGGAGACAGGGTGACGAAAGAGACTTTCTGAATCCGCCTGTGTCTCCCTCTTTTTTTCCCTTGTGCGGCAATCACTCGTCATCGGAATTAACGACAGCAAAATACGCAATTGCCCCAATGGTCAGATCGACTCAGCGCCCTATACTCTTCGAAAGCGGATGCAAGAAAACTGGAAGGCCGTAAGAGAACACGTGGTTTTCACGCGCAGCCGTGCGATATGAGCACGTGCATTCAGGCCTGGATGCACAGAACCTTTCGCACGTCCCTGCGAAGGAGATGACATGGACGGCTCTCCACCGGCACCTGCCACAAGACCCAGGGCGCCGCCTGGTTGACCGATCACGGCTATCGGCCACGGCGTCGATCGTACGCGTGCGCATCGATTCGAGGGCGGCACAATTCTAAGGGGGCACATGAGATGAAACGGCTGACGACAATCGTGGCAGTCATCGCCCTGCTGGCTACATCAGCAGGAGCAGAGATACCTGAAATAACAAAGGCAGTTGGCCCCAATCCGGCTGGCCTGGGCACCATGGTAACGGTACTCCTGAACGTGAGCAGCGCGTATGAGGGGACGGTCACCGACTACCTCCCGAGTGCGTTCACGTATAAGCCGGATAGTCGCACGGTCAATGGCGCGCCGGTCAAACCCATTGTGAAAAAGGGTACCGTTTCGGTCTGCATCCCGCCGGGCTGCCATGAGATCCGATTCAAAGCCCAGGTGGTTGAAGTGCAGGGCGTAGACACGGTGGTCGCCAACATGGCTGTCGTGGAGGTCTGCGATCCCAGCCTGGGCCCCGTCCAAGCCTGCGACACGGCATGTATCACACTGTGGAAGTACTGTGGATTCCACAAGCACCTCCAGTGGCTGGACCCGCGCGTCAAATGGGAACCGCCGGGTATCCCCATCATCCCGATGTACACAGATGTCCACTTCCACGTGGGCCTGTGGGTCAGAAACCTCGACTGGGATGGCATAGAGATGATGGAAAGTATCAAGGTCAACGATCGGCTCGCGGGAGACCTTGAACTCGAGGGAGACCCTGAAAACCACGGCGTGATTTCCTCGTCGGGCCCGGCCTATCCACCGCCGGATAATATCCCCTTCGGGTGGGTCGATTCCTATACGACGGGCAAGGCGGAGAAAGTCCATTGGACGTGGACCGTTGACGAGAGCCTGGCCGACGGTGAAGTGGTATGGGTCCTCCTGCACCTCTCGACGGACATCAATCCGGGCCAAGACAAGAAGAAGCCCCATGGAACCCATGGGAAGAATGAATACACCGAGCCCTGTTACCACGAGCTCAACTCCGGGGCGGTCCTGAAGTTCATTGACCCGGCGACGGGGAACCAGTTGAGCGCCCACACCCCGCCCATCATCGTCAAGGTTGTACCGCCGCAGTAGGAGACTCCCTGTTCGCCAAATGGCGTCCGCAGGGGACCAGGCCAATCTGACGGCGGGGCCCACAGGCCTCGCCGTCAGGCTGTCAGGTTGGCTGACATGAGCGTGCTCGCCTTACAGGAAGTGTCGCGTCGGACACACCTCAAGGCGCTGCGACCGCAATATCGCGACCCCTTTGCTCGGGGGCACCACTCCTCCCAAAACGGCCTTCTGAGTCCCACGAACCAGCCCTCCAAGGCCGGGAACGCGACGGCTTCTCCGGTGCAGACGGAACCAGAGACATCATCAGAATTGATGACACCAGAATACGCAATTGCCACAATTGCGTGATCGGCCGGGCCTCCTATACTCTTCGAAAGCGGATGTGCGAACGCTTAAAGGCTGCACACTCACAAGAACGGATTCGGCTTGCTGGTGGCTCCGCTGTGGGAGACCAAGGATGGCAGGACACATGCAATGCGACCTGATCTCTGAGCAGGAATGGAACCAACTCCGTCAGCATCTCGATCTGTCGCCCCGACAGGCCCAAATTGTCAGAGAGATCCTGCGCGCCAAGTCGGACAAACAGATCGCTCGTGACCTGGGTATCGCCCTGCCGACGCTGCGTACCCACATGGGACGCTTGTTTCGCAAGTTTGATCTGAACGACCGCACGGAATTGGTCTTGCACGTGTTGATGTCCTTGCGGCGACAGTAGAACAATAAGACGACCTGTCTCTTCAAGAAGGCGCCGGCGTGAGTTTTGCCACGTGAAGGAAAGGGGACCAACGGGCGGCCGAGGGAACCGCAGACGCCCAGGCCCAAATCCACCCGTGCGGCACGGTTTGCGCCCCCCCGTTCGACAAGTTCCCGGCCCCCTGCCCGGTCGGCAATGTGGACACTTTTTTCCGCGTTTCGTTCTTGACAACCGCCCGGCAAGCCGTACACTGGGATTTGGTGGTTGATAGAGAATTGGTACGACGGCTTCTCTGCGGGGGAAAGAGAGGCGGTCAGGAGTGGGCAGGATGAGGGTGAATGCGGACGAGGGTCCCATTTCCGCGCAAGAGTTGGCGAAGCTCGGAGAGCGTCTGAAGCTGTCTCCACGTCAAATGGAGATCGTAACCCACGTCGCACACGGCAGGCCGTACCAGCAGATTGCCGGCGAAATGGGCATCTCAATGGCTGCGCTGCGCACCCATCTGAGCGGGCTCTTTCGCAAGTGCGACGTGAACGATCGTGCGGAGTTGATCCTTCACTTGACGGCTGCGGTGCGCGGCCATCACGAAAACCACTCGAAGTGAAGACCCCGCGCAGATCGTCTCGGCTGCATGCGCAGACGTAGAGCACGCTGAGTGTCTTTACGGACAATCCGAAGGCCCGTCCATTCCGCCCCGGCCCTGTCCCGGGGGCCCCTGTGCGCCCGGGGAAATCAGCCCGTTTCGATCGCCACCCGGCAAACCTCCCGCAACTCGGCGATTTTCGCCTCGATCTGCTCGGCGTTCAACTCCTCGACACCTGCCCCCAACAGGTCCCGGGGAGTTCGCATCTCCTGCTCTGTCCAGGTTGACGTTTCCGGGGGCCGGCCGGCCCGCCGCCACGGACCCTGACGGCCGGCGCCCGAGAGGATCCCATCCTTCAGTTCCTGTATTGCCCGCTCCCACTCTTCGATATCATCACAAGAGGGATCGGGCATACCCTCTGCCCCCATTTCTCGTCCGGCCGCAACGATCGGCGTCCTCCAATCCTTCCACCAGGCGGGCTCGTCGATCCCCATTTCCACCAGGCTCTTCAGATGCTCGAAGACCGCGGCAACCGCAGCGTCGACAACCGGTGTCAACGGCGCCGTCGGTACATCCGCGCGGAGCAACCCGTTTCCTATCATTCCCAGAACGCAAATCCTCTGGCCGTAGGTCAGACGGTCGTAACACTCGATCCCCAGAGGGCAGTCCTCGAGTCGCAGGGCCTCCTCCTGGTCGAGAAGGCTCAGCAGGACCTCGGCAAACAGCCGGGCCTCCGCCCGCTGCAACGTCCGGTCACCACACGATGTTCGCCACATATCCGCCACCCTACATCCGACCGTTTCGACTCGGATCTTCTACGTCGCGCCGGAATAAAATCAGCACGGCGTTACGGGGGCTGAGTTGAAGGGGCGTAGGCCAGTGCCCCTCTGCCTCTCCGGCAGTCGCTCCTCGGAAGTTGAGGTCTTCCGCGGCCTCCCCGGGCGGAGTCTGGAGAGGAATTTCGCGCACAAAACGGCCTGAAAAAAACCTTCGCCGCTTTGGGGAATGACTCGCGATGCAAACAGACGGAAAGCCTGCGGCTCCTCACGCCATCCATTGGCACACACACACCCATCGCAGTCCCCCGCCTGCTCGATCCGTCGCAGGCATAATCGTTGAGAACAAGCTTCGGGCCGGCAAAGGGTGCAACCCTGCGAAGTACTCCTTCCCCGTGATTCTCGCTGGCCGAGAGGCTGTGTCAATAGCAAAACGAGTAATCTTGCGTCATCAATTCCAATGAAATCAGTATCGACGCCAGCGGTCAGGACCAGGTTTTTGCCGGGACGGCCCTCGTGCGCGCCGCGTCGCCACAACCGACACAGCCGCCGCAACCGTTACAACCAACCTCCTGCACTGCAGGAGCGGTCCGTTTCCAGCGAAGATTACGTAGTTCTACGTATAGCATGTCGCGACCTGTTGTGGTATGATCGGTCTTCAGTATCAGGTTTATCGTGACACTCAGCACGTACTCGTCTTCGTGCCGCATGGGCGGTCGTATCAATCAGTTCATCCGCATCAACTCGGACAGTATTCAGACAGGAGAGCAGGATATGAAAACAAAACTCGCCGTACTCGTATCAAGCATCATTTTCCTTTCGGCCGTATCTGTCAACGCCGCAGGAGTGTACAGCGTCACGATTGACGGCAGCGACGCGATCTTCCTGGCCGGCCGGACCGACGTGACCATTCCGCCTGCAAGTCAACCGTGGAACACCGGGACCTATCTCGTCCGGCATAGTTCCCCTACTCCCGAGGAGATACAGGAGACACTGCCGCCGATACTCCCCGTCGCGGCGGGAGATGTCGTTCGCGCTCTCGACCCCGCGGTTGGCGGCGTGAGCTTCTACAACGGCATTGGCGGCACTATCTTCGGGCCCGGTGGCAACGGCCTCGGCGGCAGCAACCTGACCGCCCTGGACGGTATCAGCGGTTACATCGGCCCGCAGGGACCTCTCGCCGGTGTCTTCCTCGACGACAGCATCCCCAGCAGCGGACCGGCACCGGCAACGCTCGATTTTGGCACGGGCGGCATCGGCATTGATTTTCTGACGTTGTCTCCCGGCCTGGGCCAGGTGTTCTATATCGGCGACGGCGTTACCACCGGCGGCGTTTTCCAGGAGTTCATCGCCCCTGCCGGTGCGACGCGACTGGCACTCGGTATCCCGGATGGCTTCGGATTCGTCGGGCCGCCCGGTGCCTACGACGACAACGACGGCAGCTACCAGGTCCGCATCGGCATCAACGAAATACCTACTGTCGTTCCCGTCCCGGGTGCTCTTCTACTCGGTTCCCTCGGTATGGGCGTCGTCTCGTGGATGCGCCGACGCAGAACGCTGTAAACGAATCTCCGCGTGCAATCGATTCTCAGGGGCTGCGACCACCGTATCGCAGCCCTTTTTTTCTCTGGAGCCAGTGTCATACGGATTGGGAAGAGTCCTTGCGCGGTTCGTCATCCCGAGCGAAGCGCAGTAAAGGATCTGGGCCGCGTATGGAAGAAACTTCTCATTCGAAGGGCAGACCTACCACCAAAACCGGCGATTGCCGCCGTAGCGGGGTTTGGGGATATCGTCGGCCTTGTCGTATTCGGGTCCTTCCCAGCCGGGATTGAAGGGACGCCATTCGACGTGTCCGTCGAGGAAGCCAATGTTCATGCCGGAGGGCTGGGCGTCGGTTTTCAGGTGGCTGGTGCGGTCATACAAGCCGACCTGCCCGAGCGTTCCGCCGGCGACCAGGCCGAAGTTGCCGTTCGGGTAGTTCCCGCCCCGCTCGTCCCAGGCGCAGAGCGTCGCGTCCACACTGAGTTCCCGCAGGGCCGGCTGCTTCTCAGTGGTTGTCTTGAGCCAGATCTTGCTGCCGTTGAGGTTGTTCTGGATATCGGGGCGCTCGCCCCTGCCAGGCGCCATCTGCAGGACGTAACAGTACCCCGACACGATGAAATTACCCGTCAGCTTCTTGTCATTAACGACCGTGGACTGGAACGTCCAGAAGTGGTCCATGTTCGGGTGCATGACGCGGTTGGAGGGGCAGTAGAACATCTCCTTCGTCATTCCCGTCTGCAACATGAAGTTGACGACGTCCACGTCCAGGTCCCACAGCCAGCCTCCGGGGATATCGGGCAAGGGGAGCTTTGCCGCGTAATCATCGGCGTACATCAGAAACGCCATGCAATGCTGGCGAACCTGGCTGGCGCAGGACTGCCGCCGGCCCTGCTCCCGCACGCGCTGCAGCGCCGGCATGAGAATCCCCATCAAAACCGCAATCACCGCGATCACGACGAGAAGTTCAATCAGGGTGAAACCGCATCCCGTCTTCTTCATAGCAACCTGCTCCTCAACCAAACCGACATCTTCCGAATATCTTCTCAAAGAGGCCCCCGCACACCATAGTCTCTATGATACCACAGCTCCGCCACAGCTTCAACGCCCACCAGGCACAATTCCGAAACGCGCCAGAGGTACTTTGTCTGCACATCCACCCTGCCAGACGCGTGGCAGCGTTCTCGAAGATATGCGCTTGACGGCTTGCGACCGGGCGAAATACAATATTCATACAACTAATACGATCGTGATTACAATGGGAAGCAGGCCGTCGCGATATGGGAAACAGTGAATCGCACATCTCCAACGCCCCCCTGCCCGACACCGTCGACTCTCTGCCGGGACGCGCGGTCTGTGGCGGCGAACGGATGCCTTGTGATGGAAGCAGCCTTGCTCTCGTCCGGCCCGCGCGCGAGCCCTGCCCCGTGGAGGATACATGCGACAGCCGGGGCTTCTGGCTAAGCCGGCGCAGATACCGGAGGCGATTTTGCGAAACGAACCCAATTTGCCTGAGTGGAACACGCCGATTGGGGATTGGGGATTCGAGGGGCCAACGCCCCGGGACGCCGGAGCGGGGAACGTCAAACAAAGCCAATTTCCCTGTTTTTGGCCCCAAGAACGAGGGTGGTGAGAAAAACAAAGCCAATTTACCTGGGTCGAGGGTGCGTCCGGCGCTGGCACGGTGGCTCCCGGAGCGATACGGCAAAAAAAATCCAGATACCGCGCACATTTTGGCGACCGAATTACACTTGCATGGTGAACGCTGATATCAGCTCACCGGTGAAATCAGTAGGATCGCAATGAGAATCGAGTCTCTGGAACAGTCTGATGCAGTTCTGGTCGAAGCGGCCCAGGGAGGCCACCTGGACAGCTTCGGAACTCTTTACCAGCGCTATCACAACCCCATCGTGGCTCTGGCGTATGCCCGGCTCGGCAACAAGCACGCGGCCGAGGATGCGGCCCAGGAGG
>JAFGCA010000411.1 GCA_016932895.1 Sedimentisphaerales bacterium
GCTGCGCGAGGGCCTCCTCCCCATAGCTGACCATGAGTGTGACGTCGACGGCGTGGGGCAGCAGCATGGGAAAACCGTGCGTGTGCAGGTTGGAGGCGGCGACCGTGAGACGGTCCCTGGCGCGGGACAGCCCGGAAAGCGCATCCAGCTTGGCGAACATCCAGCGCAGCACGTCGGGTTTCTTGCCCGCCTTTCCCAGCCGCTGGGGCACTCCCTCGGCGTGCAGCCGGTAGCGACGCCACCCGCGCCGCTGGGTCACCACCTTGTTCTCGGGGTTCCCGGGACGCAGAACGAGCACGCGCGACGCCCGGGCGGACGCCTGGCGGATCGTCTCGGCGCTGTCGGCACAATCGCGCCCTTCGTCGGCGTAGTAAAGCACGCCAATCGGCAACCGACGCAGGCGGCGCAGATTCCTCAAGGCGCGGAGGACAAATTCGAGGGTCACCAGCGGTGCCCGCGACAACCCGATCCCCTCGCCGTAGAGCCATTCCGGATCGCGCCGGAATTCCTGCACGGGAATGCCCGGGGGCAAAGGAACGTCGAGGTGGCCGATCAGAAGGGTGCCGCCCTCGAAGCCGGCCCGCGTGTGCCAGCCCCAGGTCGTGCGTCCATCGGTCAGATCTCCTACGGGTTCCAGACCGATCTCGGAGAGGCTTTCGCCCAGCTTGGCGGTGGCCTCGCGGATTCTCACGGCATCGCCGGTCCGGCTGTGCCGCGCCGTCCAGGTGCGCAGTTGGCGTTCCATCTGGTCGCGTCGCTGGCTCAGAAAGGACAGAACGAGCTGGCCCGGATCGGCGCCCTTGACGCTGAACAGGGGCGGTTTGGGCGTACCGAAATAGCGGGCGCCGGCGACCTCGACGAGCCGGTTCACGAGCTTGGGATAGTCGAGCCCGGCGCGCTCGGCGCCGACGGTATACGAGCCATGCTCGCCTAAACTGGGCAGACTGTTGACTTCGAGCAGGTAGAACCGACCCTCGGCATCGAGCCGCATGTCCACCCGGGCGCAATCGTAGCAGCCCAGGGCCTCGAAGGCGCTACGAGCCAGCTCCTGGGCCCTGCCGGTGGCCTCGGCGCCGATGTCGGCGGGACACTGGAAACCCACGCGGCGCTCTACCCTGCCGGTCTTGTCTTCGTAGGTGTAGATGGGAGGGCCGCCGGCGCCGAACAGGAGCTCGACCGGGGCGAAGGTCTCCGGCGGATTGTTGCCGATGAGGCCGACGTTGATCTCGCGTCCCTCGATAAAGGACTCCACGACCGCAGGCTGCTGGAACGCGTCGAAGATGACCTTCACCGCGTCACGGAGATCCGCGTCGTTTTCCACGATCTTCACGCCGAAGGAGACGGCTTCATTCTTGGGCTTGACGATCAGCGGGTAAGGCAGATCGATCGAGAGATCGGACTGCCAGGGATTGAGAACGCGAAAGTCCGGCGTGGGCAGACCCTGCTGCTGGAAGATCATCTTGGCGACGACTTTATCGAGGGCCAGGGCGTGCGCCAGAGGCCCGGAACCCACGTAGGGGATGCCCACCATCTCCAGGATACTCGGGACGTGTGTATAGCGCGCCTGGCCCTGGATGCCGTAGGAGAGGTTGAACGCCAGACCGGGCCGTTCCCCTTTCACCACGCGGGGCATGAACTCCTCCAGCCGGTCGATCAGATCCTTGTCACCCTCGAAGGCCTCTACCCGATGCTTGTGGGATTTGAGCGCGTCGGCAATCCGCCGGATCGTTTTGAGGCCGATCCGCTCGCGATTGGGCAGCCCGAACAGATTGATCACGTTGCGCGAGTCGCGATTATAGACGATGGCGATCTTCACGTTACGTCTCCAAAACACCCCCCACCCCTCAAATGGGGCAGGACAATCCGACAGATGTGTAGCGAGCCAACCCGGACTTGTCAATGATAACACTGACTCATGTACGGAGTCGTAAAGGAATTGTGCGTCTCTTTGTGGCGGCGGCCTTTCACCCGGATGGCTGCGCCACGGCCAGATAGATGGCCACCTCGATGGTGGCAACGAGGTTGTGCGCGAGGTGCATGGCGATGGCGGGATACACCGAACGGCTTCGCCACCGGGCGTAGCCCAGGAGCAGACCGCCGAGGCATATGACGGCGATGCCGTAGAGATCGTACTGCATGTGCATTGCAGCCCAGGCCAGCGAGGACAAGACGATCGCGCCGGCCGGACCAGCGGCAGACCCCTCGATCCCCCGAAAAAGGAATCCCCGGATGAACAGCTCTTCCGTGACCGGGGCGACGAGAACGAAAGCAAACCACAACAGGGGCAGGAGCTGCGCCGTCTGATACACATCGATCATGAACGCCGGCACGATGCGACCGCGGATCAGGTAGGTGAGTCCATCGGCGCATCCGATGAACGCCAACTGGATAAGGCACCATATCGCGAGGCTGCGTCCTCCCGGCCACCGCAAGGCCAGGTAATCGCGAACGGCAATGCCTTTGCGTGCGGCCGCGCAGACCAGCGTCAGGATGATGGTGACCGGTGCGGCGACGCAGATCGCCAGCGACCAGAACAAACCGTTGTGCATCAACCCCTCGGCGAACGCCTCGACGTCCAGCCCCCTGTTTTGCGTCACGGCCGGGATGGTGAAAGCGACCACCACAGCCATCTGCGCCAGCGTGTACCCGATCGTAATGACCAGGGACAAACCGACAGTGGGCCAGAACCCCCAGGGTCCGCCGGGCGCCGCTTCGCTCGGCGCCGACATCGGCTCCGGTTCCCCGGCAGACGATTCCATACCCTGCGCGTTCTCAGTCATGACATCCCTCCGAAGCCGTCCGCCCGTCAGCCCATCCAGAACCCTTTGCGGTGCGACAGGCCCAGCACCTTGCGGCAGTGGGAACAGAAGTACACGTAGCGCCGGCCGAGCACGCCGCGCAACTCCCGCATCCAAATCGTTTGCAGCTCCGCCTGGCAATGCGGACAGACCGGCTGCACGTCTTCCTTACTCTCCAGCGTAAGCATCCGATTCTCCCATCTTACCCCAATGGGAACTCCACCGGGCGCGGCTCCCTACCACTTGCTGCCCTGGAAGTAGTAGCTGGGACTGAGGAACTTGAGCACGTTGGCGACCCGGCCGACCCTGCTTTTCTCGGTCTCAGAGCTCATCGCCTCGAGCTTCTCGGCGAAGACGTCGTCGAAGTACTCCTTGGCCGCTTGCCGGCGTTCCTCCTCCGACCCGTACAGGCTGCGGATCTTACCCAGCTCGCCCGCGTCGAGCCACATGCCGCCGCAACCCGGGCACTCATCCAGCTCCACCTCGCGCTTGACACTGAAGAAGTGGCGCATCATCACCACGTCGCCGCACTTGGGACACTTGCGCCGCTCGCTGTGATCCACGGAAGCGTTCTCGTTTCGCTCGACGTCGAGAAGGTCCAGCCCCGCCTCCTCGTGCGGCTCGTCGAACTTCTTCAGCTCGTAATTGTCGAACCAGATGCCGCCGCAACCGCCGTCGCAAACGTCCACCGCAATGTCGCCGGCGGTCATCTCCCGTAACTGATTTCCACAAGCCGGACAATCCATGACTGCTGCCCTCCCAAAAGATCTCCCTATCGGGTACACGTTGTCGCGACAAATCGCCGGCCCGAACAAAGGACCGCCGATCAGGCCCAACCAACATACCGCAGAGCCGAACCGGCGTCAATCGAAAGGAAAAGCCCCCGCCCCGGTATAGAAGAAGAGCCGAGCCCCAAGACGGGCGCGGCTCGATTGTCTCGCAGAAACGACAGAATCACTTCACGGTGAACGCATATTCATAGGTTTCGTTCTTGTCGAGGTCCGGCTTGCGACAGCGAAGCACGAAGCCGTCGTCCGTCCGCTTGTACTCGAAATCCTCGCCGCTAAAGGCGTCCTTGGGCAATCCTTCGGGCAGCGCCCCGGGCAACTTCCCGGATTTCGCCCGCAGCAGGCAGATCTCGAGGCCGGCCTTGACCGCGTTGGCATGGGCCTTGGCCTTGGTATCGAGCGTGTAGATCCGGGTCATGGCCGGCATGAACGCGCTGACCGCCGCCATCACCGGATCGTTCGGATCGAAATCGCTGACCCACCGCTTCAACCGGGGGTGCACCTGCTCATACGGCAGGGGCATATCGTAGGCTTTCATTGCCGCCGTGGCACGCTCGGCGTACGCCTGCCGCGCCCGCGCCAGAATCTCCTCGTCGGCCTTTTTAACAATCTCCTGCATTTTCGCCTCGTTCGTATCCGCCAGGACCCGCGCCAACCTATCGAGGTTCTTCATCTGCATCACTTCCAGCACGATCTCCATCTCGTACTTCAGCGGCCGAACGGGAGAAAGCCCCTTACTCGCGTCGGTGGCCAGCTCGCTTTGGAGCCAGCGCAGCAGTTCCGCATCGTCGACCTGTCCCATCACGTCCTGCATGCAGTTGTATCCCAACGTCCGCAGAGCCAGCGAGACCAGATACGAGATCAACGTGTCGTCGCCCATGTGACGAGAGAACGTCCGGATCACCAGACAGCGTTCCAGGGCGCCGCGGTAATCTCCGTCGGCGGCCCGGACACGGGCGTCGGCGACCAGGATGAAAGTCAGAAACCGCGCCTGTGACAAGTGCGGCATCAACGCCTCGAACCCCTGCGAGAACCGGAAGCCCCAGTTGCATTCCGGGACCTCCGCCGCCGCCTCGGCCATCCCGATGGCCCCGCTGCAATCCTCGATGTGTTTGCGCACCGCGTCATTTGGCGCGACCTTGCCCCGGGCCACGTCGCTGATCAACGTTCGCGCCACTTCATTGAAGTCGGGGACACTCAAGAACCCCTGGTAGTACAACAGCGCCGCGTTGTCCGGATCGGGGGGGTATGCCTGCGTCACGGACGCCGGGCCCGCGACCACACCCACCAGACAGACCATCAGCAACGCCTGTTTTTTTCCGCCAATATACATCGTTCGTCCTTTCCGCTTCCTAACTTTCCAAATCATCAAACAGCTCATGCATCGGCATGGTAGCTGACCGCGGTCTCAGTATTCCTACAGCTTCGTCCAGTTGTTGATCCAGCGCTTCGGTCCCTCCGCGTCGATAGGCCAGCGTCAGTGACATCATCGTCACCATTTTGGCCGGCGATTGAGCGACGGTCTGGCCGCCAGGGACGGGCCCTTGCGGCTCGCGGGCGGCCGGGCCGCGCAGCAGGAGGGCCGCCACGATAACAATCGCCGCCGCGACGGCAACTCCGGCGCCCGGATGCCCCAGCAGCAGTCGCACGATACGGGGCCGGCCGGCCTTGCGGCCTTTCGCTGCCCGGGCAAGCACAGCCTGATATTCCGCCGGATACTTCCGCTTCCAGGCCTCGGCGTCGAACTCGGGCGTTGCACCGTCAATGACACGCCGCAGTTCGCCATCAAGCCATTTTTCGTCTTTGCGTTCGCTCATAGTTGCACCTCACCAAAGCCGTCGCGACGCAAGTGTTCGGCGAGTTTCTTCTTCGCGCGTCGCAGCCGGCCGTTGATTGCTTGAATCGAGATCCCCAGAGCCGCCGAGATCTGCTCGTAGGACAAGCCATCGTAGAACCGCAGGTAGATCACCTCTTTGTCGCCGGGCGGCAGCTTGCCCAGGGCGCTCTTGACCAGTTCGCCCGAGCCGTCCGGCTCCGACGCCGGGGCCAACTCGGCCCTCTCATCGGCGATACGCGTTCGTCGCGCCTTCCGCAGCAAGTCCCGGGCGGCGTTTCGGCTGATCGCGGCCACCCACGAGCCGAACTGCTCGCTCTTGTGAAGCTTGGGCAGATTCAGGGCGGCCTTCGCAAACGCCTGCTGGGCCGCATCTTCGGCCAGATGCCGATCCCCCAGGATCGAATGGCCTATGGCCACCATCGCACCGTAGTGACGCCGGCACAGCTCTGTGAAGCTGTCCCCGTCGCCGCCTACGGCCCGCTCGACCAACACGCTGTCAGGCTGACGTTCCTGCAATTCCCGACTTTCCAAAGATTCCGACATATCCAACTACCCTGTTTCCACCGACAAGACGCCCCCCGCCCAGCAAATGGGCGCGAAACCCGAAATTTCTTTTCGATTATACGCCTCCGTCCGCCTCAAATCGAGCCGGTGGGGTCGATTCGGCCGGCCGCTGGTCCAGGAGTGTGGGGAGCGTGCGAACAAGTGCGATCCTGCGAAGCGCAAACGAAAGGCCGGCGGTTGCATTTCCCGCCGGCCCGGGTCGATCTGACAAGTCGATGTGATGTTCTACGGCTTGACCACGCGGTTGTAGATGCGCACGTCGTCGATCAGGCCGGTGAACAAGCTGCCGGGTGCCATGACCTTCCCGCAGCCGATGTTCAGGCCACCGTTGCACGCGCCCAGGGCAACATCAGTGTCCTCGGCGACAAGAATGTCGTCTACATAGAGCCGACGGTTGGAACCATCCCAGGTGAAACCCACGCGATGCCAGGTGCCATCTGTGATGGCTGCCTCGCAAGACAACGCCTTGCTCAACCGGTCGCCGCTGCGCAACTCGGTCATCAGCGCGCCGGTAGCTGCATCGGACGAAAGCCAATTCGCGCCTGCCTCCTGTGAGACGATCACTTGGCCCGGCGCACCGCCGTTAACCCAGGCGAAAACACTGAACGGACCTTCCTGGGGATTCAAGAGGAAATCTGCGACGACAAACGTCGCCCCATCGAGCTCCAGCGCGCCGTCCACGGCACCGCCGGCAGATCGCCATGTTGGCGTGCCGATCACGGTCGCGTCATTGTGCCCCGCACTGTCCTCGGCAATCAGGCCCTCGGCTTCATCCAGCTTCCAATGGGCGATCAAGTAAGGATTCGGGATCTCCTGGCCCCAGTGACTCATCAGGATCTCCAGATCGGCCGCGTCGACGATGCCGTCCCCGAAGACCGTCGGCCCGATATCCAGATCGGGATCATACTGGCCCCAGGACTCGATCATCCGCAGGAGGTCCTTGATATCGACCATCCCGTCGCCGTTGAAGTCCACGACGAGCGGATTGGGGTAGTATTCTTCCACAGTCGAAAGCACATCATTAAAAAGCGTTACTGTTCCTCCAATGACATAAATCCTGCCGTTCAGTGCCGTGATAGACAGGGCACCTCTCGGGGTCGGCATGTCCGCTCTTGCCGTCCAGGTGTCCGTCGCGGGGTCATACTCCTCTACCTCTGCATCCGGAGGTCCGGCATCTCCACCAATGACATACATCCTCCCATCCACGACACCGGCGGTGGCAGATAGCCAGGATCTTGCGGTTGGCGCATCGGCCCTCCTTTCCCATGTGTCACTCGCCGGGTCATATGCAAAGACCGCCGGACTCGCCGTGTACGCCTGCCATGAGCCAGCGATGATGTATATCTTGCCGTCCACCACGCCGGCGGTGTGGAGATACCTTGGTTCAGGCAGGCTGGCCTTCCGCGTCCAGCTGTCCGTCGCCGGGTCGTATACCTCCACGGTAGTGAAACCAGGGCCGCTCGTGTCCGTCGCGCCTCCAATGGCGTATATTCTCCCTTCCACCTCGCATGTACTAAGTAAGAACCTTGCCGTCGGCATATCGGCTTTCCTCGTCCAGGTGTCCGTCGCAGGATCGTATTCTTCCACAGTCCGGCCGCCCAGTGGCGCGCCTCCAATCGCATAAATCTTACCGTTTACTACGCTGACGCCCAGACCCGCTCTTGGTGTCGGCATATCGGCCTTCCTCGTCCAGGTGTCGGTTCCCGGATCGTATTCCTCCATGGCTGAAGAGGCCATATGCGGCGCTGGACCGCCTCCGATGGCGTAAATCCTCCCATCTACTGCGCACGTACCCAGCAACATCCTTGCGGTTGGCATATCCGCCTTCGTTGTCCAAACCTCCCCGACGGCCACACTCGGTGAGATCAGGGCGAGGGTCAGAAACGTGATGCTCAGGCTTCCTCTGGCGTGATTCTCCCATGTCGGCGTCTTCATTTCATTTCCCTTTCCAAAGAGTTGTCGTATGTGAACTTGTCCCTACTTCCGTAAGGAAACGGCGAATCCTGCATGGATTTCAAAAAGACCCGCAGAAATCCGAGTTCGGGATGCACAATCGGTGCGGGCATCAACCTGGAGAAAACGATTGCTTCCTTGCCGACACACCGGCGCAGACGATATGATGGAAAGGGACTGGCTGCGGTTTGACATCCGATGCATCGCCCCGGAGGCGCCGACAAGATGGTGTACCGTGATCGCACAGATATGGGAGGAGAACGAGAGCACTTCTTGACCACCCATTGGTCTCTGATTGAGGACGCCAAAGAGCACCAGGACCGTGACCGGGCCCTGATCGGACTGCTGCTGGAGCGGTACTGGAAGCCGGTCTACTGTTATGTGCGGCGCAAAGGCCATGACAACGAACAGGCCAAGGACCTGACGCAAGGCTTCTTTCACGAGGTGGTGCTTGGGCGTTCGCTCATCGAACGCGCGGACCCGGCGAAGGGACGTTTTCGCACCTTCCTGCTGCACGCTCTGAACCAGTATCTGCTCGACGAACGACGCCGGGAGACGGCGCAAAAACGCATCCCGCAGGCCAAGCTGGTTTCCCTGGACGCGGGGCAACCGCCCATGCTGCCGCAGAAGGTCAGTGAACTTGGCCCGGAGCAATGTTTTGATTATGCCTGGAAAGCGGAGTTGCTGGAGCGGGCTCTCTCCGAATTGAAACAGTGGTACGTCGGACGTGGGATGGACATACATTGGGAGCTCTTTCGCGACCGCCTGCTGCACCCCAGCCTGGAGGGGCTTGAGGCCCCTTCGCTGGCCCAATTGTGCCAGCAGTACGGGATCGAGAACGAAACCAAGGCCTCCAACATGTTGGGTACCGTCAAGAGGCAGTTCCAGAGCATCCTGACCCGACACGTCCGTCAGACCGTCCTCTCCGGCGAGGCGGCGGAGGAGGAACTCGGTGACATGTTCCGATTCTTGAAGAAAGAAAGCAGGCCGTAGGCTTTCCTTACGGATATGCATGTAATTGCAGCGCGCCGGGTTGGTCATGGCGCGCCGGAACCTCAATTGGCTTTTCCCAAGGACCGATGGAAGACAAGGATTCGATATTCGGCGCGACACCCGAAGGTCTCGACCGGTTGGTCTTCGAGGCATGGCAAAATCCCGAAACGAACCGACAAGATCAACCGACGCTCGCCGCCCAGATCCTCCTGGAGCAACCCGGCGGGCGTATCGGCCGGTACAAGCTGCTCAGCGTCCTCGGCGAGGGAGGTATGGGCGTCGTTTACCTGGCCGAGCAACAGCGGCCGGTGCGAAGGCAGGTCGCGCTGAAGGTAATCAAGCCCGGCATGGACTCGAAACGGGTGCTCGCTCGCTTCGAGGCCGAGCAGCAGGCGCTGGCCCTGATGGAGCACCCCCACGTAGCTCGTGTTTACGACGCCGGTGTGACCCCGGGGGCAAGACCGTACTTCGTGATGGAATACGTTCAAGGCGTTCCCGTCACCGAGTACTGTGACAAGCACCGGCTGACCGTCGAGGAACGCTTGCGACTGTTCCTGCACGTTTGCGAGGCCGTCCAACATGCGCATCAGAAGGGCGTCATCCACCGTGACCTCAAGCCTTCGAACATCCTCGTGACGGCCGAGAATGAAAAGGCGGTTCCCAAGGTGATCGACTTCGGCGTCGCCCGCGCCATCAGTCAACCGCTGACCGAACGCACGCTTCATACCGAGCAGGGCCAGCTTGTGGGTACCCCGGAGTACATGAGCCCCGAACAGGCGGATGCAAGCAATGGGGACATCGACACGCGGACGGACGTTTACTCTCTTGGCGTCGTTCTGTACGAGCTCATCGCAGGGGTATTGCCCTTTGACCCTGACACCCTGCGCGAACACGGCATTGACGGCGCGCGCAAGGTCATCTGCGAACAAGACCCACAAACACCAAGCACGAAGTTGAGCCGAACGTCTATGGAGGAATCGACGGAGTCCGCGCAGAAAAGGAGAACCAGCCCGCGGCAGTTGCAGCGCACTCTGCGGGGCGACCTCGACTGGATCACGCTCAAGGCGATGGAGAAAGATCGCACCCGTCGTTACGCCTCTGCCGGTGAATTTGCCGCCGACATTCTGCGGCACTTGAACCACGAACCCGTCAGTGCCGGGCGGCCCAGCCTGACGTACAAGGCTCGTAAATTCATGCGTCGCAATCGCGCCCTGGTCACAGGTCTGGCCGCCGTCCTGACCGTTCTGATCGGCGGCGCCATTGTGTCATTGGCATTTGCGGTCAAAGCGCAACGTGCCGGCAGGGATGCAGCCGCCGTAACCGACTTCTTGCAGAACTACGTCTTTCGCGCGATGGATGCCTCGGAGCGCGGCGGTCTACGGGTCAACATCAAGGAGGCTCTTGATATTGCTTCACAGGAAGTGTCAAGCCAGTTTGGCGACTCACCCCTGGTGGAAGCGTCCATCCGAAAAGAGCTGGGAGGGCTCTATGCAAACGTGGCCTGCTTCAAGAAAGGGGAGGACCATTTGCGGTGGTCGCTGGAGACATTCCGGCGCGAGCTGGGCCGAGAAGATCCGCGCACCATCGAGGTCCTCGATGGGCTCGGGCGTCTGTACTGGGGGTGGTGGCGGTATCGAGAGGCCGAAGAATTCCTGTGCGAGGCGCTGGAGGCCAGAAGCTCTGTTCGCGGTCCGGAGCATCCGGACACAATAGGAACCGGAAGATGGCTGGGCTGGACGTATTATGCCCAGGGATATACGAAAAAAGCAGAACAGTCGCTGGCCGAGAGCTATGAGAGCACCCGGCGAATACTTGGGGAGAGCCACCCGGAGACGATACAGTCCATGTTCTTTCATGGCTGTGCTCTCTTGTCTTGCGGTCGAAATGACGAGGCGGAGGAGACCTTGACGCGCGCGCTGGAACTATCGGCAGAGGCGCTGAGCCCCACCCATCCGCTCGTGGCGTACCCCAGCGCTCTCCTGGGGCGCCTGTACAGCCGCCAGGGCCGGTATGTGGAGGCGGAAAACCTCCTCGGCAACGCGCTGGCGATTTCACGGGAGGCGTGGGGCGAGCACAACGGCGGGACCTTCCACAATGTAGCGGCGCTCGCGGAGAACTACGCCCGTCAGGGTCAGGTTGCCAAAGCCGAGAACCTGCTGCTCGAAGCCGTGCGCAGGGGAGAATCGCCGGAGGGATCGGATTCGGAGATCGCAGTCCAGACCCTGCCCTATCCCGCCTTCTTCTACCTGTGGCAGAGACGGTACGGCGACGCTGAAGACTCGGTCAAGAAGTCACACAGTGCCGGTCTTGCTCGCTATGGCCAGCAGCATCCAATCACCTTTCTCAACACGATCGTGTTGGGGATGGTCTATCGACAACAGGAACGGCATGATGACGCTGAGGAACTACTCCGCAGGGCAGTGGACTTCGCACGAGAGTATTTCACAGACGAAAGCGTGGCAACGGCCGCCGCCCTGCACGAGCTGGCGGCATTGTATCAGAGGCAAGGGAAATACGCCGAGGCCGAACGACTGCATCTGGAAGTGCTCAACATCCAGCGTCACCTGCTCGTGGAAAACCACTGGCATACGTTGGGTACCGTGAAGGACCTCATCGCTCTGTACGCAGGCTGGGGCAGACCTCGGGAAGCGAGGAAATGGTTCAACGTGCTGGAGACGGCCCGCGCCGAGCAAGCTGCCGCATCCCGATACACCCGTGCAAGACCGGCAAGCATTCGCCATGATTCTGCGAGGGATGCCTACACCCTGACCGCCTCTGCGTTCCCTTCGTGGGCCATCGAAAAGGAGCTTAACTTCAGCTTGCCCGAGCCCAGCTCGGAGATGTGGCAGGTCTGCGATGACCTGCATTTCGCGCACAAGACGCTCGTCGGCGACGGCTCGATTACCGCGAAGATCGAGGGCATCGACCCGAACCATTACAGCATCCAGGCCGGTGTGATGGTCCGCAGCACGCTCGACCCCACTTCGCCCCATGCTGCCGTTGTCATCACACCGCTCGGAGACGTCGCTTTTCAATACCGCACCGTTGAACTCGGAGCTGCACTGAGCCGGTATGCTGCCGATGAAGTTCAGCAGCCGCACTGGCTGAGACTTACCCGTCGGGGCAACCTCTTCGCCGCGCAGCACTCCCCCGATGGCGTCACCTGGAACAGCTTCGTCGCGAACCCGAATTCCCACGAACCCGCTTCGGTCGAGATCCCCATGGATGAGACGCTCTACATCGGCCTGACCGTCAGCTCGCACAACACCGCGCGTAAAGCCGAGGCCGTCATATCACACGTCACGGTGACAGGTTCCCTCACGCCCTCCGGCCCCTTCTCCGCATCGCAGGACATTCGTCTCCGGACGGACCTGTCCGGGGACAAGTAGCCTATCACTCCGGTCGTCCCGGAGCGAGCAACATTGTGCTTGTGCGCGCCGAAGCTGCGGCGTAAGATGGAAGCGGCAATCATTGCGGGTCCGGGTATTTCGTTTGATTGAGGAGTGCTGTCATGACTGCAAAGATCAACCGTCGTCGATTCTTGGGTTCCACGCTGGCCTCGGGCGCGTTCACGATCGTGCCGCGACACGTTCTCGGCGGAAGCGGGTACGTCGCTCCCAGCAGCAAGACCGTCCTGGCCCATATCGGCATGGGCACGCAGGGATTCAATGAGCTGGGCGGCCTGCTCGAAGAACCGCAGATCCAGATCGTCGCGGTGTGCGACCCGAACAAAGACAGCAACGACTACGTGGAGTGGGGCAAGAACGGCATCCGAAACCGGATACGGACGTACCTGGGCGATTCCTCCTGGCGGGAGAACGATAGCGGTTGTCCCGGGGGCCGGGAGGTGGGCCGGCACGTCGTGGACACTTACTACGCCAACCACGGGCGCGCGAAGGGCTTCAAAGGCTGCGCCGCGTATGCCGATTTCCGCGAGCTGCTGGAGAAGGAGAAGGACCTGGATGCGGTCAAGATCATGACGCCCGACCACCTGCACGCCACGATCTCGATCGCGGCCATGAAGAAGGGCAAGCACGTGCTGATGCACAAACCCATAGCCAACCGCCTGTATGAGGGCCGTCTGGTTCTCAAGACCGCGCACCGGACGAAGGCGGCCACGCACCTGCTGGCCTACGGCAGCGGCACCGGCAACGGCCGGATTGCAGAGCGGATCAAGCAGGGAGTCATCGGGCGGCTGCAGGAAATTCACAACTGGACCAACCGCCCGGTCTGGCCGCAGTACACCGAGATCCCGACGGATCGCCCGCCGATCCCGGACGGCTTGGATTGGGACCTCTGGCTCGGGCCCGCCCGGCACCGCGCCTACCATCCGCACTACACGCACACGGTCTTCCGCGGCTGGTACGATTTCGGCGGCGGCTCCATGGCGGACATGGGCATCTACAGCCTTTGGCCCGTGTTCACGGCGTTGAACCTCGACGCGCCCGCCAGCGCCCAGGCCTGGGCGACGCATACCTGCGCTATCGCCGACAACGTCAGCCGGCCCATGAAGAATGATTTCTCGTATCCCACCGCCTGCGCGTTGCGTTTCCACTTCGCGGCCAAAGGAGACACGCCGGCACTGGATCTGTTCTGGTATGACGGCGGCATGAAGCCGCGCCTGCCCCGGGAGATCGAAGCGCACGACGTCGCGATGGACAGGGAGGGCATCCTGTTCGTCGGCAGCAAGGGTGCGATCATGGCCGGCTTCCACGGCCAGGACCCGCGCCTCTTCGCCAAGGGACAGAACAAGGCGCTGTCCCTGGACGAGGCGTCGCCGCAGGCCGGACGCGGCCAGCGCCACAACCCATGGCTGAGCGCCTGCCGGGGAGGCGAGCCCTCACCCGGCAGCTTCCTCAACGCCGCCGGCATTACCGACACCGTCAACCTCGGCACGGTCGCCCTCCGCGCCGGCACGAAGGTGCGATTCGACAGCCAGAACACAAAAATCACCAACGCCCCCGAAGCCAACAAATACCTCTACCGCGACTACCGCAAAGGCTGGGAACTGTAGACTCCGCCACAAAACTGGCGACCTGACGCCGGGAGAGGAAATGTATGAAGACGCCAATCACACGCGACGAGGACATGTCTCTAACGCAAGAAACCTGCGCAGCCATTGCCCTCGTGAAGGTTGGACTTTTCATGGTCCAACGAATGGAAAATGTCGAACATGCCCAACTTGCGGTGCTGTCGAATGGGCTGGAGAGAATGCTTAAGTTGATCATTCTGCTGGACTTCTTTGCCGAGAACCGACGTTTTCCGGAACTCGACGAATACGAAAAGACGTTGAAGTGCAAGACACACGATCTGCGCTCGCTGCTGCGCGACGTCGTGAAGATTGTCGAGAAGCAGAAAGACGAGGAAGTTAGAGAAGAAGCATCGAAGGACCTTCACTTTCTCGAATCCCCAGAGGGGGTGTTAAGCAACCTGCTGGACATCTTCTCTGAGTATGGCAGGCAAGGGCGATATCATGACCTGAACGCATTGGTCAAGGCAAATCGGTCACAGAGTGATCCCACTTTGGAGTTCGAGAGCCTCCTGGGATCGAAGCCCGCCACCGACATCATCGAGGCGATCCAGAAACTTGCGCGAGAGCTTTGTCGGATCATGCACTGGAGAATGGGGGCGAAGCTTGCCGACGACATGAATCAGATACTTGGGGATTTCTTGTACATGAAGGACGCTGACTTGTCGACCGTGGCATTCGAGGGATTTCCACCCCCGCAGGGCCGAAACGAGGCGTAGTCGTTCGAGGAGTCCCAAGATCAGCTCGGGATATCTGCGGACACCATACTCAATTCGGAACAGAAAGAGGTAAGGCGTCCCGGGAATTAAACCCATTTCTGGTTCAATCCGCAGCGTAAGTGCTGGCACGGGATTCTCGTGCTTCCACCACGTCTCCGTCCTATCATCACACAACCAATCATGCCAAGAGGACTGCCGCCGAGCCAACCCCTGGCAGGAAGACGGCCCTCGAAATCCCCAAAGAGGACCGCGCACTTCTACACAGTTTCTTTCTGTATTCTGATCAAACCGTCCGTCGTTGCGCTTCCACCGTGAAACCAGATCACGTGCGACATGCAGTAGCGGTAACGCCCGGTCCTTGTTGTGCCGTCGGCATATTCCAGCTTGATCAGCTCGCCGTCTCGTATATGGCTCATGAGGCGCGAAATCGCGCAAGGTTCTATCGGGTCTGCCTCGGCTACACATATCCACTCTCGCGTCTGCATCTCGACGTCTGGCGGACGTGACCGTTTTCTGTCGAGTATAGAGGTCAGAGCGCCAGTGCCATCCCTTATGTCCGCATCGCAAATATCAGCAATGCCTTGGAACTCCACTCGGTCGTTTTCGGTCACACCCTCGTCCCCAGTACCCCCGGCAAATAGAGTGACTATGACGGGCCGCTTCGTACCATCTCCCCTGCGAAGCGTCCGGCCGATGCGCTGCACCCGCTGACGTGCAGACCGCGTAGAAGCGGCGAGAATAGCGCCGTCAACATCCGGGATGTCAACTCCTTCGTCGAGGCTGCGGCACACGATTAGGGCTGCCGCCTTCTGATCCCTGAACCGCTGCAGGACTCTGGTGCGTTCATCACGGTTCATCTGACTGTGGAAAGTCTTGCACCACATTGCCGAGCCACGTGTCAAACGCTTTTGCAGGCGTCTGGCCGCATGCAATGCAATACGGTCATTGACTTGTTCAGCGGCTGCGATACGCTCGAAGAACACGAGGATCTTCCGCCCCCTGGCGACGAATCGTCTCGTCAGTATTTCCGCCAGATTCATCTTCTCGGCAGCCATGTAATAAACTTCGGCACGGCGAAACAGGAGCAGAAAAAGCTTCTCAATCTCGGGTCCCCTGCCTGAACCCAGCGTGCCCATGAGCTGCTGGAGCCGCTTGAAAAGCCAGTGGTCGGGCACGTTGCGCAGTTCATGTGCATACGCTCGGAACACTTTGCGAAACTGGTCGCTGATTCTGTCGGAGAGTTCAAAGTATCTGTCGTTCTCAGAGGGTGTCAGATGTACGCGCACGTTACGGAGATCGAAGGAAGGAATCAAGCCGTCACGGTAAGCCTCCCGGAAGCTGTAGGTCGTGACGATTTGGCCCAGACCCTCCGCTTTGTACGGGCCTATCGTCGCGGTTAGGCCCATACGATAAGACCATTTGTACGAAGGACCAACGATTTGCCTCCAAACAGCCGCGTCGATGTAGTGGTGACACTCATCCGCAATCAATAAGCTCTTCCATTTGTCTCCGCAGCGAGGTTCCCAGCAATTCCGCCAGAGGTCTGCGGCGCGCCGTAGAGCAGACTGGATGGTCGCGACATATGCCAACGGTAGGATTTTGAATTCGTCGCGATAGCGACCGCCGATCCTGCCAACCCGCCTTTCCGGAAAGCGTTCTCGTAGCTTTTCATACCATTGCTCCATCAGGGGTATGGTTGGCACAACTATAAGACTGCTAAGCGCCGGGTCTTGGTGAGAAAGCCTCGCCAAGGCTTCAATGGCCACGTGTGTTTTTCCGGACCCCGTCACGGCTTCGATGATTCCCCTTCGGCCTGCATTTTCCCAGCAAGTGATAGCACGTATCTGCCAGCTGTAATCGGGGTCGCGAAGCGCAGCGTCAGGAACAACACACGGCAATGTGGATGAAGCACGCATTTTTCTGTAGCCTCCACTGGAGGTTCTTCCGCAGTCTCGCCGATATCTGAAGACACCATGCTTAATTCAGAACCGAAACGAGCAAGGTGTCCCCGGAATTCCCTCACCATCTGTAGCCACCATGCCCTTTTCGCCGACACGATGCAAGACACGATGAGCAGCCCCCCCGATCATCTCTTCAACGGAGCATTCCTTCTCGCTCATTTTCATTCTCCTATCGTCCGATTTGATCCATCCGACTTCTACGTGCTCTTGTTGCCCGCGCGAGAACCGGAGTCAGAAAGGAGACCGTCTACGCCATAACGGCAGGCAATACTCCTGAGATGGTACCACCTTACGGGTGTCTCTGGCGGAGTATACAGGGGATACGACAACACAGGAGCGTCTGGATACCCTGGGAAGTGGCCGAAAAAGCAACTGTGATCGCTTGAGCGCTTCTCCCAGGAGATGCCCTGTGGCCTCAGGATTTCAACCAAGTCGATCAAGGGATATTCAGAAGGCCACGGTTTTCCGTTGCGCAGGAAGGAATGGCTCTTGCGAATCTCAACAGCGAGCGTGACCGTCTCCGGTCCTGCGCATCTGTCATATTCCTCCATGGGCCATTCAGTTCGCTCGGGCGGACGCCCGAGAAGCGATTGGTGCAACCTTCTCCACTCAGAGTGAACGAAATCACTGGCCCAGGAGTTCAGGCCCCTGCCTTGACATATTTGGTGCTGAATTCTCACGACCTCGTGCAACCGCGATATGGCCTCGCGCTTGGTCCTTCCCTCGCCAACGAGATCGAGTTCCAAACAATGCGCGACATAGGTGAAAGGCCCACGTGTGGCGCATACGCAGACATGGTGAGTTTCTTTCTCTGTCATGGTGCTTCTCCTGCATAGAAAACTGGACATAACGGTTCGACGCGCGTGGATGCCCAACACAGGCCAAGCAGTTGGGGCCGGGTACGACTCTTGTGGACGAGGTACCATTCCGTCTTCGCCAATGGTCAGTTCTCGAAACTCAACGTACTGGTCGTCTCATCAAAGGTGCAAGAATCCGCTGCTTGGGATATCGACCAAAAAGCAGGCCGACATAAACAAAAAACAGAAATAGTACCCGCACGGGCAACGAGTTGCCCATCCTACTTCGCTTGGCGTTCATCAGCGTTTATCCGCGTTCATCTGGGGCGAACTGAAGGTGTCAGGTACTCTTTTCGAGGGTGTTCTGCACTTCCAAGTCTCAACAACTGGAAAGTCTCTCCAGATCATCTCGGGATGGTGATGCAAGTCACGCCGGCAGAGAGGATTCGATCTCGCGCGGAGACGCAGAGGCGTTGGGAATGATAGTAGCACACCTTGAAAAGAATCTTCAACCCCTCTGCGTCCCTGCGCCTCTGCGTGAGAAAATGCATGTGAAAACAAACGATATCGCACAGAGACGCGGAGGCGCAGAGGATGACGGAAAAGGAGATCGGCACGGTTGTGGTCGAGGAGAGAATCCGCATGGGCTGAAGCCCATCCTACGTTTCGCGCGTTGCGGAATCCGTGTGAATCCGGTGTCCATCCGTGTCTTCTGCATTGATCAAGGATGGTTGATAATTGATCATTTGCTCGGTGTTCTCTGAGAGCTCTGTGGCAAAAACCGGGTTTCCTCTGCGTTCCTCGGCGTCCTCCGCGGTTACGCACCCGCATGGGCAACGAGTTGCCCATCCTACTTGGCTCGATTCACGCGGTTATCGCGCGGAGACGCGGAGGCGCGGAGAATGACGGGAAATGAGATCGGCACTGTGGGGGTCGAGGAGGCGACGCGGGGCTGACAGACAGCGCGGTGCTTGTTTCTTGTTCCGGGGGCGAAAATCGAGTAAGCTGGACACCATGGGTAAGAGCGTTTACATCGAAACGTCGGTTATCAGCTATCTGACGGCCCAACCGAGCAGGGACCTGCGTGCGGCCGCATGGCAACAAATTACCATGCAATGGTGGCAGCAGGAGCGGATCAAGTACGACCTGATCACATCGGCTTTGGCCGTTGCCGAGGCGTCGCAGGGCAATCCTGAGGCGGCAGAAAGGCGGCTGCAGGTCCTGGCGGATTTGCCCGAACTGACCGCGAGCGATGAAGCTGAGCATTTCGCAGCGAAACTCATACAGGACGGTGGCGTGCCTGTCGGTGCGGAGGGTGATGCGCTTCACATTGCCATTGCGGCCATCCACGAAGTGGACTACCTGCTGACGTGGAACTGTCGGCACATCGACAATGCTGCGACAAAGCCCGTCATCCGTTCAATTTGTGCGGTCGCAGGCTACACCTGCCCGGAAATTTGTACGCCGCTGGAGTTGCTTTCGGAGGAATCGTCTGATGTATAAGGATGAGATTATTGCCGAGGTGTGGCGCAACCGCGAGGCCTACGTCGAGCAGCATGAGCACGATCTGAAGCGAATCGTCCAGGACCTGCGCCGGCGCGAACAGGAACATCCGTCGAAAGTGGTGGACCGGCGCCGAGAGCGACGCCAATAACACAGTGGATAAGGGGGAAATCCGGGCGGAAATCCGTGGACACCATATAATGGCACTAAGTTAAGGAGGATCAAGGTGAAAGAAACGGCTTTCTTGCCTACCCCATCGGCGATATTTCGACCCAAGGGGCACTTGATGCAGCCTCCGGGCCGGA
>JAFGCA010000045.1 GCA_016932895.1 Sedimentisphaerales bacterium
GCTTGCACGCACCAGCTTGGTTTTGCCGCGAAATAAGGTGCGTGCAAGCACGCATCCTACGGATTTGGAGCTTTCCGCAACAGTAACTAATTAAATCAGGGTTGCCTTATGAAAGCCCTTCGGGCTATTCGGAGAACAGTGTAACCCCGTGAAAAAACAACGACATAAAAACTGCGTCCGCGGCGCACTGACCGTCGCCATAGCGCTCTTGGCAATCACGCCGGCAGCCGGCGATAAGCCGCACAAGGCGGCTCTCGCGAATCCGTCCTTCGACGGCGGCGTGGAAAACAACGGCGTTCCGCTGGGCTGGTCGAAGTATGGCGGTGGAGGCAAGAACCAGGAGATTCGCGTCGTAAACGACCCCGAGGGCCGCAAGGCGCTTTTGATTGCCGATGGAGATCCCTCGGCAGAGACCGGCGTGTCTCAAGGCATCGACTTGAAAGGCGGCGAGACCTACCGGGTCACCGTGAAGGTCCGAGCCGTAAAGGGCGTTTCGGCGGCGGGCGCCTACGTGCAATTGCGATTCCTGCCTTCGAACCAACTGGTCCAGACAGACCTGAATGCCGAGTCCGTCGAAGAGTTCTCGGAAATCTCGGTCAAGGGCACGGCGCCGCCGGATACTACCAGCGGCGTCATCTACCTGTACACTCACAGAGCCCCGACCCCGCAGGTCCTGGTCACCGACGTGCAGATCGTAGGCGGCTTGTCATCGTTGCCTCCACCTCCGCCGGCGCCGGTTCCTCCCCGGTACAGCAAGTTGAAAGACCTGCATCTTGACATCCCCTTGGTCGACGCGGGCAGGCCGAGGGTGGCCATCGTGGCCGCGGCCTCGGGCGTCTACGCGGCCGCGGCCACCGCCATCCAGCAGGCCATCCAGGAGCGAACCGGAGTCCAAGTGCCGATTTTTACCGACGACTGCCCGGAAGCCAGCGTCCCCGTCAAGGGCAATCTCATCGTGCTGGGCAATCGCTCCACGAACAGAACGATGAGCGCCCTCTACGATTTGTACTACTGTCTTGTGGATCTGAAGTACCCGGGGCCGGAAGGATACGTCATCCGGACCGTTCACAACCCGTTCGGCGACGGCCACAGCGTCGTGGTCGTGGGGGGCAGCGATTCGGCGGGCGTCGACGCAGGCGCCCGGGTGCTGGCCGGCGTCTTGTCGAAGTGCCCCGTCGAAAGGGGGAAGCTGTCAATCGGCTGGACCATGGAGACGAAGCTTGGCAAGGGGCTGAAGGCGCCGACCGACATCCGGGAGTTCGAGACCTGGGAGGCCTCGCGGGGCTACGGATCGTCCGGCTACTTCGGCTGGTGCAGTATCAGCAAGCGGATGGCGATGTACTACATGACGGGAGACGAACGGAGCGCGCGCGAAGTCCTGCGTCTGTCGTTCCCCGACAAGCAAGCGATCCGGGACATCGAAGCGATCGACGGCGAGCGGATTGAGAACAAGCGGGACCCCTTGGCCGGGTTCTACCACTACAATGCCCACATGGCGATCCTGTTCTGGGATCTGATCGAGGAGAGCCCCCTGTTCACGGATCAGCAACGGCTGCAGATCACCAACGCCTTCTCACGGCAGCTCAACCGCCGCAAGGGCGAAGGCGTCTACGGTCTCACGCAGCCACCTCGTTGCGTCGGTACCCGGCACGGGCAATGGTCGGCGATCTCGCTGTACTGCTTGGGGCGGTACTTCAACAAGTACTACCCCGATCCGATTTGGGCCCAATGCGTCAGAAGCGGTGAACTGGCCTTCGGATCGTTGCATCAGCACGCCTGGGTCGCCGGCGAGAGCGACAACCTGTTCTGGTACAACACCGCCATCGCTCCCATCTTCACGTACATGGTGCTTACCGGCGATCGCCAGCCGTTGCACAACGGGGTGATCGAGAAACTCTTGCGCGGGCAGGAGGCGCTGATTTCCGGGCGCGATCGTGACTGGGCATTGAACTCGGCGTCGCTGGGTCTGCTGAACAAGGCGGCGCACGTGACAGGGGACGGCCGCTGGATCACCTACCGCGAGCGTACCGGCGTGGACACCAACATCTTCCGACTCGGGCAGTCCTTCTGGCCCGACGAGACGATCCAGCCCAAAGCGCCGGCCGACCTGGTGGGCAAATGGACCACGCTCGACCTGCCCAAGCCCGCTTGGCGGGCTCGCGGCAACGGCCTGCCTCTCGGCCAGTCCTTCTACTTCGCCAGCTTTCGCAGTGCGCCGGATGCCTCAGGCGACTTCATCCTCTTGGACGGCTTCAACGGCGCTGCCCGCAATCCCTATCACACGTTCGACATCCTGCAGTTGCGGCTGGCCGGCCACACCGTGCTCGACGGCTACCACAACCAGGTTCTCGCCAGTGCCGACGGCATGGTGGAGCCTCGTGTCGCCATGGACGCCGCCTTGGTCTACGCTGACGTGACAGGCCCCACCGCCACGGCCGTGGGCGAGGTGCCCAGGGCGGCGTTCTGCAAATGGCGTCGCACAATCGTCCAGCGAACCGGCCGCTATGCGCTGGTTGTGGACGACCTCGCTTTTCGCACCGACAGCCGCAACATGACGGTAACAACCACCTGGCAAGTGCCTGGCGGCTCGTGGGACCAGCGGCGAGGGGCAATCCGCCTGCCGCCGGCCGCCCCGGCGACAGCCGCCGTCGAGTTGCGCTGCTGTGACCTCCAAGAGGTCAGCAGAACCGACAGCACGTCCACCATGAGATGGCACGGCGCCGTCAACCAGGGCGACCGGCGACTGGCCTTTTATCTGATCGGACAGACAGATCCCAAGTTGCCCGGCGCGTTGGCTTGTACCCGGGTGGCCGAGAATGCCGCCGCCATGACGCTGCCCCAGCCGGCCCTGGCCGTCGTCGGGAAGCACGGGAAGACGAACGCCGAATTGGCCGTGCTGGCCGAGAACCACCTCTACGGACATGGACTTCTCAGCGCGGGGATCGGCGGCGCGATTGTTTCCAGCGACGGGGCCATCGACATCGATTGGGACTTCGACAGCGGCATGGTTCACGTCGTCGCCAAACAACCAACACAACTGCGGCTGAGTCTGGCGGCATCGGAGAAGCTGTGCATGGATGACTCACCGGTGGAGGTCCAATCCGTACCGGGAGTCTCCCAAATCCAACTGTCCGAAGGACGTCACGTCATCACCGGCGCGCTGCTCGACCCGAACAGCCGCTCGGAAATGCTACACGCCTTGGAAGACCTGCTGGCGGCGGGACGGAAGAAACGCCCCCAGGAGTCGGACGCCACGGGACCATCAACCAGGCCCAACGTCGCCGAACTCCCGGTCGCGCTCAGCGCTCACGTCGGCGGAGAAGTGGTGGACATGATCCCGATCGGCTCGGGCGAGGAAACTCAGCTTGCCGTCGCGGAGGGCAACGCGATCCATGTTCTGACGCTTCAAGGCGAAGAGACTCGCCGGCTGCGGACCGACGGGAAGATCCGCGTGCTGCGGTGGTGGGAGGAGTGCGATCTGTTCTTGGTCGGTTGCGTAGACGAGAAGGTAATTGCCTTCGACCGTGACGGCCGGCGCAAATGGGTCTTCACCTCCCAGATGGACACGGCCGTGTACGGGGCCGCCAAGACCTATTGGTTCAAGAGCGCCCCGGGCCACGAAGGAATCCACGGGCTGTATACGGACCGCTTCGACGGCGGAAAGGGCCGATGCTTCGTCGGCAGTGCGTGTACGCTGGAAATTCTGGACCAGAACGGGCAGTTGGTCAAACGCACGCCGGTCTTCTGGGGACCGGGTCGCCGGTTCCTGGTTGTGACCGGACCGCAGAACACCCGCAACCTGCTGATCGCCCGATGGCCCAACGGCTACGATAAACTGGCCATCGTCAACAGCAAAACCTTGCGAGTCACCGGGCACGGCTACAAGGACGTCCCGTCGGGACATTCGTACGTGGGTGGGTGGACGGCGCAGAACCGTACCGGGCTGTTCTTCGAAGACCTCGACGGCGATGGCAGTAAGGAAGTGGCGACCGCGGTCAACGGGACCTGGAATCGCGTCACGGTCTACTCGGAAAAAGGCAGGCCCCTGTACAACGCCCAATTCGGTCCCGGCCCCAACAACACCCCACGGGCACGCCTCTGCGACATGGACATCGCCGACCTGGATGACGACGGCCGCAAAGAGATTGTCGTCGGGCTTAGCGAGGGCCTGGTTGTGGCCCTGAACTGTGAGTGTGGCAAGCTCTGGTCAACCCGCCTGCCCGCCGCGCCGTTGTCGCTTCGCTGCGTAGATTCGCAGAGTGCGACTCCGCTGCGGGTCGTAGTTGGATGCACCGACGGCAGCGTGGTCGCTCTGGACGGACAAGGGGCAGTTGTGCGGGGCGGCCGGGTAAGCGGTCGACCGTGGCGGATCGCGACGCTTCAGACGCCGGCAGGACCCTTGGTTGTGCTGGCAACCGACAAGGGCGACGTGAAAGGTTACCGCTCAGGCCAATGATATCCACTGACAGTAGCTGCGCAGGGTGGGACAAGCGCAGCGCAGTCCCACCATGCTCTATTGCGGCTTTGGCGGGACTTCGCTACGTTTGTCCCATCCAACTTTCTCTTGGTTCGCGTTTTATGTCGGTGTGGCGCTGATTTTCGGCTGTGGCAAAGGGGGGCATCAGGAAAAACAAAGGGGACACCCATAACCGCTATTGAGTCAAGGCCCGATTTTCGGTTTTTTCATTTACATAACATCACCGGAACGGAGAAAGGCTAGCCGGGGGTCCAGGGGGCGGCA
>JAFGCA010000412.1 GCA_016932895.1 Sedimentisphaerales bacterium
CTCTCCGGTGACATCATCACCGAGCAGAACATTCACACGCTGGACGTGATGAACTGGATCATGGGCGAGGCACCGCTGTGGGCCGTCGGCACCGGCGGCCGCAAGTTCCGCCCCGTCGGGACCTGCTACGACACGTTCAGCCTGCTCTTTCAATATCCCAACGACGTCGGCGTGACCTTTAGCAGCCGCCAGTCCGAGGGGCACGGCACCCAGCCCGAGGGCATTCGCAACCGCATGTTCGGAAGCGAGGGCATCCTCGAAACCGAATACGGCGGCCAGGTCCTCGTCCGGGGCAAGCACTTCTACCGGGGCGGCAAGTCCCCCGCTATCTACAAAGACGGCGCCGTGGCGAACATCAAGGCCTTCTACGACAGCATCGCCGCCGGCACATTCGACAACCCGACCGTGGAGTGCAGCGTGCGCAGCAACCTCATCACGATTCTCGGCCGCATCGCCGCCTACGAAAAACGGACAGTCACCTGGACCGAGCTGCTCAACAACAAAGAAAAACTGGACGCCGGCCTCAAGGGCCTCAAGGCCTGAGTGCCGCATGCAGAAGGGAGAAGAAATCGTGAACAGCAAAAGAATCCACCGGCGTCAGATGCTGGCTGCAACGGCGCGGACCGCAGCGGGCCTGACCCTGGCCGCCTGTTGTCCCGCTCTCGCGCAGGAGGGCCGAAGATCGAGAAGACCCCGGGGCTTTCGCCTCGGCGTCTGCGACTGGACCATCGGCAAGCGGACCGACCCGGCCGCCTTCGAGATGGCAAAGAAGATCGGCCTCGACGGTGTCCAGGTCGATTTCGGCAGTGGCGACGATAACCTGCCGCTGTTCGAGAAGGACGTGCAGAAGCGCTGCCTGGAAGCCGCGCAGGAGCAGAAGCTGCGCATCGCCTCGCTGGCGATGGGCACGCTGAACGACATCCCCTACAAGAGCGATCCGCGCGCCGAGCGCTGGGTCGACCAGGCCATCGACGTGGCGCAGGCGATGCGACAGCGCATCATCCTGCTGGCCTTCTTCGGCAAAGGCGACCTGAAAAACGACACGGAAGGCACCCGCGCCGTCGTGAGCCGCCTGAAGAACGTCGCGGCCAAGGCCGAGAAGGCCCGCGTCACGCTGGGCGTCGAGTCGTGGCTCAGCGCCGCCGAGCACCTCGACATCATCGAGCGCGTCGGTTCGCCGGCGGTGAAGGTCTACTACGACGTCGCCAACTCCCACAAAATGGGCTACGACATCTACCAGGAGATCCGCACGCTCGGCAAGCAGATTTGCCAGTTCCACGCCAAGGACTACAAGGACCTCTACGGGAAGGGCTCGATTGACTTCCCGCGCGTCCGCGAGGCGATGGACGAGATCGGCTATCGCGGCTGGCTGGTGATGGAGGGCACCAAGATGCCGCTGGGTCTCGAGGAAAGCTGTCGCTACGACGCCGAGTACCTGCGGACCATATTCCCGCGCACCGTTTCCTAACGTGACACGGAACCACTGACCGGAGAAAGGAAGGTTCGACCATGAAGACCCTGCACATCTTGTCAGTTCTCATCGCTGTGTTGGTCCTGGCCGGCGTCTGTCTCGCCACGCCGCTCGATGATTACATCGCCAAACCGGACGCAAGCTACACCTACAGTCTCGTCCGCACCATCGATCACCCGCTCGGCAAGGTCTACATCATCGACATGAAGTCCCAGACCTGGCGCAGCGAAAAGGAGGTCGACCGCACGCTCTGGCAGCACTGGCTGACCGTCGTGGTCCCCAACAACGTCGCCTTCGACACCGCCCTGCTCTGGATCAACGGCGGCAGCAACAGCCGTTCGGCTCCCTCCGGGCCCGAGGGCATGCTCGTCGAAATCGCGTTGCAGAGCAAGACGGTCGTCGCCGACCTCAAGATGGTGCCCAACCAGCCGCTCGTCTTTACCGATGATCCCGGCAACCGGCGTCACGAGGATGCGATCATCGCCTACACCTTCGACAAGTTCCTGAAGACCGAGGACCCGACCTGGCCCCTGCTGCTGCCGATGGTCAAGAGCGCCGTCCGCGCCATGGACACCGTCCAGAGCCACGTGGCCGAGGCCACCGACGGCAAGCTCAAGATCAACCACTTCGTCGTCTCCGGCGGCTCCAAGCGCGGCTGGACGACGTGGCTGACCGCCGCCGTGGACAAGCGCGTCCGCGCGATCGCCCCGATCGTCATCGACGTGCTCAACATGGGACCGCAGATGCAGCACCACTTCGCCGCCTACGGATTCTACTCCCAGGCCATCGGCGACTACGAGCAAATGAAGGTCCTCAATCGCCTCGACTCCGACGGCGGCGCCGAGATCCGCAACTTCGTGGACCCCTATACGTACCGCGACCGCTACACCATGCCCAAGTTTCTGATCAACTCGTCCGGCGATCAGTTCTTCCTGCCCGATTCGGCGCAGTTCTACTACGACGATCTGCCCGGCGAGAAGCACCTGCTCTATTGCGCCAACACGGACCACGGGCTCGACGGTTCCGGCGCCGAGAAGGCGCTGCTGGCGTGGTATGGCTCGGTCCTGACCGGCCGCGACCGGCCGAAATTCTCGTGGGACATTCCCGCCGAGGGGCACGTCGCCGTGCGGACGCAGACGAAGCCCAGGCAAGTCACTTTGTGGACGGCGACGAACGCAAAGGCCCGCGACTTCCGCCTGGAAACCATCGGCAAGGCCTGGATGAGCACGACACTGACGCCAAGCGGCAACGGAACGTACGACGCGCGCGTGCCCGCCCCGGAGAAAGGCTGGACCGCCTATTTCGTCGAGCTGCACTTCGATTCGGGAACGCCGGTGCCCTACCGCTGCAGTACCGAGATTCGCGTCGTGCCCGATACGCTGCCGTATGCCGACAAGCTCAAGGCGGCCGCGAGGTAAGAGCGAAGGGGAACTGGCCACGCGAGGACAGCGACGATGAAATGCAACTCGTTCAGTAGCATACTGCGGATGGCTCTGCTGACTGTGTTCTGGGCCGCCATCGCGCATGCGCAGGCCGTTGTCCCGGCCGCGATGTCCGACCGCCAGCTTCTGACCGACTGGCTGCGCCAGGACGAGCTGCGCGGCCGGGAATCCAGCGTCACGCCGGAACTGGACGCCGCCGGCGCGTGCGACGGTGTCAAGGACGGGCAATGGGGCTTTCATACACAGCATGAGGACCATCCGTGGTGGCAGATCGATCTGGGCGAGCCGGCCGATCTGGATTACGTGCTGCTCTACAACCGGACCGACTTTGCGGCTCGCGCCGCCCGCCTGATCGTGTCGGTCTCCAATGACGGCCGGAATTTCCGAGAGGTCTACCAGCACAACGGCAGCGCGTTCCTCGGACAGAGTGATGGCAAGCCGCTCCGCGTCCCGCTGCATGGCGCCCCTGCTCGCTTCGTTCGCCTGCAACTTCCATCGAGAGATTACTTCCACCTCGATGAAGTCGAGATTTACGTCGTAGGCGTCGAGCGCAACGTCGCTCTGAACAAGCCTTGCACGCAAAGCTCGGTGAGCCAGTGGTCCCGCACGCACGCTTCGACGCAATCGGCGGCGATGCCGGTGCAAAGCGTGGTCGAACGCGGATTCCAGCTTGCCCATCGTCTGCAACAAATGAGCATCGATACTCGCGCGCAGGCGGCCGAGCTGCGCGACATCGGGCAACAGGCCGGGAGCAGCAGCAAGGCGCAACGTCAAGACCTGTACCTGCGTGCCCGCAAAACCGTGCGCAGGATGGCCCTGGCCAATCCGCTGCTGGACTTTGACGACCTGCTTTTTGTCAAGCGTGCCCCGGCAACGCTGCCGCACATTTCGGATCAGTATTACGGGTGGTGGTCCCGGCCGGGCGGCGGCATTTACATTCTCGAAGATTTCAAAAGCTCCTCTCCCCGCTTACGCTGCCTCACGGACGGCTGGCCCGAAGGGAGCTTCCTGCGCCCCGACCTTTCCTACGACGGGACGAAGGTGCTGTTTGCCTTCTGTCGTTACTACTCCCGCGTCTCGGGAATGGAGAAGGTGGACAAGGCCAAACTGCCCGAAGATGCCTTCTACCAGGTCTACGAGATGAACCTCGACGGCTCGGGCCTGCGTCAGCTCACGCACGGGCGATACGACGATTTCGACGCGCGCTATCTTCCCGATGGCGACATCGTTTTTCTCTCGACCCGCAAGGGGACGTTTGTGCAGTGCACCCAGGCCAATACCGCCACGACCCTGGCCCAGACCCTGCCCGACAGCTACGTCCGCTGCGGCGGCGACAACAAGCGTCCCTGCGCCGTCTACACGCTGCACGTCATGGACGCGGACGGCCGCAACATGCGCCCCATCTCGGCCTTTGAGACGTTCGAGTACACCCCGTCGGTCGCCGACGACGGACGCATTCTCTACACCCGCTGGGACTACATCGACCGCTTCAACGGGCACTTCTTCAGCCTCTGGTCCGCCAACCAGGACGGGACGAATCCGCAACTGGTCTACGGCAACTACACCACGAAGCCGCAAGCCACGCTCGAAGCGCGCTCGGTGCCCGGCTCCGGCAAGATCCTCTTCACCGCCGCCGCCCATCACTCGATCACCGGAGGCTCGCTGGCGCTGCTCGATACCAGCAAGGGCAACGAAGGCCTGGTTCCGCTGACGCGACTGACGCCGGAAGTGCCCTTCCCCGAGACCGAAGCGTGGGACGACACATACTACGCCAATCCCTATCCGCTGTCGGAGGACTTCTATCTCGTGGCCTGGAGCACGCACCGTCTCCCGCCCCACGCCGGCAGCACGCAGATCGCCGACGAGCGCAATCC
>JAFGCA010000413.1 GCA_016932895.1 Sedimentisphaerales bacterium
GCCGGCCTCCTGCGCCTGGACATAGCAGCGACCCGATTCACCGATCTTGCGTTCAGCCGCGGTGCCACCCGTGACCTCGATGATCGGATTGGCGTAGTAGTCCCACAGCTTGGAGAAGTGTTTGTTGATGTTGACGGAATGGACATCCACGAGCCATTCCAGGAAGTCCGCGTCAATCCGTGTGTCACTGAACACATCAAGCTCAAATCCCATATCCACTCATCCTCATTTTGTAGGCGGGCCCGCTGGCCTCACCGCGATTGTCCCGGCAGGCCTCAGCCCGCCGTCGCTGGCAACTGGCAGGCTCGCGTTAACGCCTGCCTCCACAAAAGGAGGGTGTTGCGTGTTTGATTCGGTTTTCGGGGTGGGTAAAATTGAAATGCGCGCCGCAACTGTTTGTCTTACAGTGAAATAAAAAAGTTGCAGTGACAAACGTTTTTGAAAATAAAGTGTTGCCTAAATGATTCGGTTTTGCCCCTCCCCGGCACCGGCGCCCCATCACAAATCGCGCGTTTTTTTTCTGAGGAAATCGTCCGAATGTTACCTATAATCGATCGGCGCCAAACGTCTGGTTGTTGGGACGACGTGTAACTCAAGGTGCGACAGGCCCAGTACACGGTCGTCACCGTTGGCACCCGAGCAGGCGGGAAACTGGAATCACGGTGCGGCGTGACTCGCTGCCTGTCGTACAAGGAGACCGGGAGACTGGAGGAACGAATGAACAGGCACCGTTTTCATCGGGGCTGGAAAGTCATAGGAGAACCCTTGGCAGTCTGCCTCGGGGCCACGGTTTTGTTCTCGTTACTGTTTCAATGCATTTACCTCAGAAAGGTCGTGCTGGACAGCGAGGTGCTCAAGTCGCTGGTCGGGTCCATTTTCGGCATGGTAGTGCTGGGGACGCTTGCAGCGACAATCCTGGTTATTCTGCGTCGCTATCGCTCCCTCTACGGAAGGCCTGTTCCGTCTCTGATAAAGGGTCTTGCTAATTGTCATCGCGATAGTCTGTGCGATTTGCTTCGTGCTGGGCGGGGTGGGCGCTTTGGTGGCACTTTCACGCGTAGTCCTGAGTTAAGCCGTCGCAAGGGCAATTCTCGGCGTTTCCCAGCCGGGGGCGGCTGGGCTACATGGGGGCGGACTTGAAAGAGTGGGGTCCTGTCGCTATATTCTGCGGGGCGCCCGGGGTGGGCGTTTGGGCGAATGATTGTTCGCCCCTACAGGCAACTGCATGGTTGAGGGATTGACCGTTGAACGAAACGTATGTAGCGAAAATTGCGTCGGAATTGTCGTTGCGGCCGGGGCAGGTGGGAGCCACCGCCGCTTTGTTGGGCGAAGGGGCAACCGTGCCCTTCATTTCGCGGTACCGCAAGGAGGCTACGGGCAGTCTCGACGAGGTGGCGGTCACCGCCATTCGCGACCGCTTGGGCCAACTCAAGGACCTGGATGCCCGCCGGGAGGCCATTCTCAAATCGCTGGAAGAACGCGGCCTGCTGAGTGAGGACCTCAAAAAGGACATCGTCGCGGCCGAGAGTCTGACCGTCTTGGAGGATATCTACCTGCCGTTCAAGCCCAAGCGGCGCACACGCGCCACGATCGCCCGCGAGAAGGGGCTCGAACCACTGGCCGAGCTGATCTACGCCCAGGACCCGGCGCTGGACCCGGTCGCGGAGGCGGAGGCGTTTATCGACGCAGAGAAAGGCGTGGAATCGGTCGAGGCGGCGCTGGCCGGGGCAAGCGATATCATCGCCGAGTGGGTCAACGAGGACCAGGCCACGCGGGCGAAGATGCGCGAACTCTTCGGCGAGAGAGGCATGCTGCGATCACAGGTCGTGCCGGGCAAGGAGGAAGAGGGACGCAAATACGAAGATTACTTCGAGTGGGAAGAACCCGTCGCCAAGGCGCCGTCGCATCGGATTCTGGCCATGCGACGCGGGCGGCGCGAGGGCTTCCTGCGGTTGCAGGTCGTCGTCGATGAAGACCAAGCCCTGCGGATGCTCGAAGGGCTCTTCGTCGAAGGCTATTCCGCTTCATCACGATTGGTCCAACAAGCTATCGCTGACGGCTACAAGAGGCTGCTGGCGCCATCGATGGAAACGGAGATCCTCGCCGCGGCCAAGATGCGGGCCGATCGCGAGGCCATTCGCGTCTTCGCCGACAATCTGCGACAACTGCTGCTGGCGGCGCCTTTGGGGGGCAAAAACGTCCTCGCCATCGATCCCGGCTTCCGCACGGGCTGCAAGGTCGTCTGCCTCGACGCCCAAGGCCAACTCAAGCACAACGACGTAATCTACCCGCACCACGGCGCCAACCGCGCGGCAGGTGAGGTGACCAAGCTGAAAGCCCTGTGCGAGACGTTCCAGATCGAGGTGATCGCGATCGGCAACGGCACCGCCAGCCGCGAAACGGAAGCATTCGTTCGCGACGCGAAGCTTCCCGGCAATGTCACTGTGGTCATGGTCAACGAGAGCGGCGCCTCGATCTACTCAGCCTCGGACGTCGCACGCGAGGAGTTCCCGAACGAGGACGTGACGGTGCGCGGCGCGGTCTCGATCGGACGCCGGCTGATGGACCCGCTGGCCGAGCTGGTGAAGATCGATCCGAAGTCCATCGGCGTCGGGCAATACCAGCACGACGTCGATCAGCCGCTGCTCAAGCAAGGGCTCGACGACATCGTTATCAGTTGCGTCAACAACGTCGGCGTCGAGGTCAACACCGCCAGCAAGCAGTTGCTCCAGTATGTCTCGGGACTGGGCGCGCAATTGGCCCAGAACATCGTGGATTACCGCAACGAAAACGGCGCGTTCAAATCGCGAGCAGCGTTGAAGAAGGTGCCCCGCCTCGGCGCCAAGGCCTTCGAGCAGGCGGCCGGCTTCCTGCGGGTGCGCGGCGCCGCCAACCCGCTCGACGCCAGCGCCGTTCACCCGGAAAGCTACGGCGTCGTGGACGCGATGGCTTCGGACCTGAACTGCTCGGTGGCGGACCTGATGAAGAATGACGCGCTGCGGGCAAGAGTGCGGCTGCACGACTACGTCACCGACACCGTGGGATTGCCCACGCTCAACGATATCATGCAGGAGCTGGCCAAACCCGGCCGAGACCCGCGCGAGCAGTTCGAGATCTTCAGTTTCGCCGACGGC
>JAFGCA010000414.1 GCA_016932895.1 Sedimentisphaerales bacterium
CATGCGCTGGCCAGAGTGGGCTTGCTCATCTTCGATACGAATGACATTACGGTCAGTACCAGCCTTCTCGAGCTGGGCGAGCCGTACGGCGTGACGGTTACGGGAAACCATTTCTTCGTACACACCGATCCGAACGACCCCAACTACTTTGAGTTCATGCCATCGGACCCGCCTCCCGGATCCAACGCGTTCCAGGTGACTCTCCCCGTCGATCCGGGCGATCCGAACTGCTACCTCATCCCATCGGGGCTCGACGAGAGTACACTGGAAGCGACGGCGACCGCCATCGAGACCGTTATTATCCCCGAGATCGAGAGCATTATATCGGAGTTGGACTCCATCGCGGATTCGCCCACGCGTTTCCGGTTTTACCTCCAGCCCGAGGAGACCGGTTCGCAGAGCGCCGTGGAGGTGGACTATGCCGAAGTCCTCGCCCTGAAGGGCTTACTGGAAGGCGCCAAAGCGGGTCTGCTGGGCTTGGCCGATCCGGCGTACAATTTTCTCATCAATCCCTACACCTCGCCCTTCAGCGGCAAGATATGCGATATATTCTATCAGTTCAACGGAGTTCTCAGTGCCTACCCCGATCTGTTGAGGGTCGTGCCGACCACCGGGACCGCGAGCCTGGCGCAGGCGAAAACGGCGGTGATAGCCGGGATCGATGACTATCTCGCCGTCGTGAGCTACATCGAGTCCGAGATCGATCCGCAGATGGATGATTTGATCTACATCGATCCCAACGCCACCGGGCCCCTCAGCATACTGGAGAGCAGGCTTCTGGCTCTGAAAACGTCGCTGCAAACGGGTAATGCGGTAACCTACCCGTGGCTGACGACGAGAACGTACGCGGTCTGGCAAGACGGAACCGCCACCGGGCCGCTGACCATCACCTACGACGTCACCGGTTTTGAGATCGCCCGGGCCGAGCTCACGGCGTTCAATCCCACTGTTGGTCCGAGCGGCCCCCCCGTTGTGTGGGAGGGCGACTGGGGGGGAATCCATGATAATGACCTGCTCGAAATCGACTTCGAGTACGGGGACCCGGGCGCGGGGATCTGGTTCTGGGGCACCTTCAGGGGCACCCTGAGCGGCAATAATATCAACAATGCGACGTTCTCGTATCAAGGATGGGGCAGCAGCGGTTGGGTTTCGCTCGAACAGGACAACATGACCGTCGCTGGTCCCAGCGCAACCGATGTAACCAATTTGCGTTTCAACCTGAACCCCATCTTTGCCGGCACGGTGGACCCGCGCGATATGCTGCCGCAGTTCGACCCGAACAATTACCCGATACCCGGCACCTTCGGACACGGACTCGGCGACGATCCCACGCTCGGCGGAGTCCTGCCTGATATGACGCAGGAGATGTGGATACCGCAAGGCTATGAAGTATGGGGTTTCGATGCCGCTGCCGCGTCAGAGGTCGAGGACTGGCTTTTGTATGAGGATATGAGGGGCGATCCTCCCGGAAGCACGCGTCTGGGTCGATCCGCCGGCCAAACCATGGCGTTTGCCGGCACCTACGACTACTATCTGGTCCTGGCCATTGGCGAGGTCCTCATCGACAGCATCAAGGACCCGAACGGTATGGCCGTCCAGGGCGTGGTTTTCGACGACTACTACGTTCCCACCTACATTGAGGGCTTGCCGGACGGGGTGTTTGTGACGGTGGGAGAGAATGTGATTCTCGCCCGCGCCTTCGACGAGATGGAGTACTACGGCGCCGTCGGGGTAGAAAACACGGGCGGCTGGGAAGGGATTACAGTCGTCACCGGTACCGGGCAAAACGTGGTCACAGCCACCGCCGCTCCCACGTATGTGGCCGCCAACGGCCTCAGTGAGATCGAAATTACGATCACTGTAAAGGACGCCTCCGGCAACCCCGTAGAGGGTATTCCTGGCGGAGTGTTCGAGGTCACGGCCCCCGGGGACGGGCTCCTCATCACCCCCCCCATGACGGCAACCGATGCCAGCGGCCAGACGACGGCCACGATTTCCAGCACGGAAGCTCATGCGTCCGTGGACGTCAGCGTTTCGCTGTACGGCCAGACGTACGCCGACCTCGTGACGATCGAGTTCGTCAGCGGCGACGCGACGAAGCTGGTCTTCACGGCCCAGCCCGAGGGCCCCTATGGCGCCGGCGCGACCATCAACGCGATTCCGGAGGTGGAGGTGCAGGACGCCCTGGGCAATACGGTGACCTCCAGCTCGGCGGAAATCACGATCTCCATCGGAACCAACCCGGGCGGTGGCACGCTTTCCGGGGACACCAGTGTTAACGCCGTCGATGGAGTGGCGACGTTCGACGATCTGAGCATTAACAAGGCGGGAGAAGGCTACACGCTGACCGCCACGGCCACCGGTTTGACTTCGGCCACGAGCAATGCCTTCACGATTGTTCCGGCCTCGGCCGACCCGCAACTCGTCTTCACCACCTCCCCCGAAGAGACAGCCGCTATGGGGATTCTGACGCCCAATCCGGTCGTGACGGTGCAAGACCTCTACGGCAATACGCGGACAGACGTCGATGACGCCATCACGGTTTCCGTCTCGGGCGGAGATACGGGCGCAACGCTGGGCGGTACAACGACGGTTAGCGCCATCAGCGGTGTGGCCACCTTCGACGATCTGACGCTCAATCGTGCCGCGGATGGCTACGTATTGACCGCGGCCGCTCCGGGATTCACCTCGGGCAACAGTGCCCCCTTCAACATCACGGCCGAGCCGGCTCTGGCAATCGAGAAGGGTGCCGGTGTCGAAGAGGCGGATGCCGGCGACGAGGTGGTGTTCACCATCGAGTACACCAACGCCGGACTGGCCGATGCCACGAATGTGGTAATCGTCGAAACGCTGCCGACCGATCTGGAATTCGTCAGTGCCGACAGCGGCGGCGTCCACGATGCCGGAACCATCACGTGGACTCTCGCCGATATTCCCGCCGAGACGACAACGGCCCTGGAGGTCAGTTTCACCGCCAGCATCGCCGAGAGCCTCAGTGACGGCGGGACCGTGACCAACAGCAGCCTCACCATCGACTGCGATGAGACCGATCCCGTGTCGGCCGATCCGCTGACCCTCACGGTGAACGATACGCAGGCTCCCGTGATCACTCCGCTCGTCCCGGAGCCCGACGACGAAGAGGTGGATCCGAACAGCATCGTGAAGCTGGTCATCACGGACGCCAGTGGTGTCGATTATGCCGGCAGCACTGTGACAATCCGTATCGAGGGCGATCTCGTTTACAACGGCGCCGCCGAGTCGCTGGTCGGGCAATACGATTCCCGTAGCAGCGACCAGGAAGTCCGGGGTATTTGCCGACGCACGCCCACCGAGGAAGGCGCCACGGCGTACACGTTCACGTTCGTGCCCTCGACTACCTTCCGCTATGAGCAGCAAGTGGATGTTGTTGTGGAAGCGACCGACGAGGCCGGCAACGCCGCGGACCTGAGTTACTCTTACTGGACCGAACTCCGATCGTTCGGCCCCAACGCCAAGGTCAACAGTGACACCGGCACGCTGGTGCAGGACAACCCCGCCACGGCGTCCGATGCCGCCGGGAACATCTGGGTCGTCTGGGATCAGAGGGCCAGCGGCACCGGCCACAGAGGTGTCTATGTCGGCAAGCTGGCTGCCGGGGCGCCCGGCTTCGCCGCGAGCGTAGCCGTGGCCGACAGCAACGACAACGAGCAGGACCCGACCATCGCGGTCGATGCCGACGGCGTGGCCTACGTCGCCTGGCAGCAGGACGACCCGAACGGTCATTGGGACATTTACCTGTCCTCTTCGAGCGACGGGACGACGTGGTCGACTCCCATAAAACTCAACGCCGGCGATCCGTGCAACCTGACGGATCAGACGGCGCCGGCGCTGGCCATCGATACCACCAGTGCCGTTCCCAATCGGATGTACGCTGCCTGGCAAAGCAACGAGGCCGGCCACCAGGATATCTGGCTCGGCACCTCCACCGGCGGCAGCACCTGGGACACGCTGCAGATAACGGATAATTCCGCCGATCAGACGTATCCCGTCGTGGCCGTCGATGAGAACCGCGTTGCCTACGTGCTCTGGACCGACGCGCGGAACGCGGGGACCACCGGCACGGACATCTGGGGCGCCGGTTCCGACGTGGGACCGTGGGACCCGTGTGAAGTGGTGGAGGCGCCCGGAGATCAATACGGTCCGGTGATCGCGACCTCGGAAATCCTGCACGCAGCCTGGGTGACTGATGTCAACGGCTTTGGCGAGGTCATGTACGCCAACGACGGCGGCGGCATGCCTCTGTTCGGCACGAGCATCGGCGATGCAACGGAGCCGAACGCCGTGCAACGGATGCCGGCATTGGTCGTTTCCGGCGCCGGCGAGAGAGATGCCGCGTTTGCCTGCTGGGAAGACGGGCGGAACGTCGACGGCAACAGCGACACGGATATCTACTTCGCCGAAAGCGGCTCGCCCTTCGGCACGAATATCCTCGTCAACGACGATATCGGAACCAGCCCGCAGACCAAGCCCGCCATCGGCCTCGACGCCGACGGCAATCCGTATATGGTTTGGGTCGATCGCAGAAGGGGCAACGATGATATCTACTACGCCGGCGCGACGGCTCTGGTGCCGGTCCAGACGCAGGTGCTTCCCATTCCGGACAGTAACGATCAGGTCGTCGTACCCGCGGGGGCAGACGCCACCAGCCCCTTGGCCGTCCGGATTCCCGTGGGCGCGCTGCCCGCGGGTGTCGAGCCGGAAGATATCACGATTTCCGAGATTTCCAATGGGCCGCAGGTGCCGTCGTCTCTGGGCGGCTTTGGCCTGACCTATGACTTCGGGCCCAACGGTACGGTGTTTGATCCCAACAATCCCGTGACCATTCGGATCCCGCTCGATCCGAATGCTCCTGTGTACGATGTTTACAATGTCTACCGGTACGATCCGAATGACGTGACGAGCCCGTACGCTCCGTGGAGCGAGGACGGGATTCTCAATCCCGCCGAAGTATTGGGAGGCGGGACGTATCTCGAGGTCGATGTGACGCACTTCAGCGTCTACGGGAGCGGCGGCACCGACCTGCCTGCCGGTGGTGGTGGTGGCGGTGGGGGCGGATGTGCCCTGGCTCCGTGGGGCGATGCCGGCCCGGCCGAGTTCATGCTGCCGTTCGTCCTGTTTGTCGCGATCCTGTCGGTCGTTACTGTGGTTGACTTGCGTCGGCGCCGTTCGGGAAACCGGGCGTAAGGAGCCGGCGATACTTGTAAGAAAGCTCGACGCGGTCGGCTCGAGCAAGAAGGCAGATACGCGCTGCCTGCTGCGCGATGGTGGTGTCTATGAAAGCGGAGCCGCGTGTCCGTCTGCTGATGATGATATGCGCCGTTACGGTCGCGGTGATCGGACTGCTTGCGGTCCTCCGCGGCGCCGGCGGCGCGCGTCTGTGGTTCTTGGGACCGACCGTCCTGGTGCTCGGGGCCTTGGCCCCGACGCTCGTGGGCGGTCGCAGTGCGGGCGAGCTGGGTCTGCGAATGGGACAGACCCGGCAGTCGGGCCGGCTGTTCGCGGTCAGCGGCCTCGTGCTGCTGGCCATAGGGCTCGCCGGTGTCGCGCTGCTGCGGTGCATGCCGGGCGAGTCTGCATTGCGCGTCTCAATCCCGAAAGAGAAATGGATCTGGTGGGCGATGTTTCAGTTTGCCTACGTGGCATTGCCCGAAGAGCTGTTTTTCCGGGGTTTCTTCCTGAGCCAGGTGATGCGCGTGCTCGGGACGACCCGCGAGGCGGATTCGCCGGCGGTCGAGGCTGTCGGTGTGGCCCTGTCGGCGGGGGTTTTTGCCCTTTCACACGTGATTGTGTTTCGGAACGCCGTTTCCGTGCTGACGTTCTTTCCGGGCTTGATTTTTGCCTGGCTTTTTGTTAGGAGTAAGTCAGTGATTGGGCCGGTTCTGTTGCACGGGGCCGCCAACGTGGGGTACGCCCTGATGGTCCAGCGCCTGCTCTGAGTCTTCGCATCGGTTGTACGTGGCAGGAAAACTCCGGGATGCGATACATTAAACGACTGTATAAGCTGTTATGGGTGGTGAACGTTGCCCTGGCGGTTGTGCTCGTCCTCGTAGCCGTTGTCTACATGGCTTCGGGGCCGTCTCCGCGCGAGGTGAGCGGCACGGCCACACCGAACGCCGGAAGCGCGGCCGCGGCCGGCGCGGGCCGGCGGGACAAGGGTCCGGAAGACTCGAAGCTCATTCTCGCACGAGACATTTTTGGCACGGGACAGGGCCAGCAGCAGGCGTTATCACGGCAGGCCGAAGCGGAGAAGGCGGCCCGGGCCCGGGAGGCGGCCGACCGGGAGCTTCCCTTCCGGCTTCTCGGCACCGTGGCCTCCGACGAAGGAGCTTCCTTCGCGGTGCTGGAGGATCTCGGAACCAAGACGCAGGACCTCTACCGCGTCGGGGACGCCATCGGGGACGCCACCATTGACCGCATCGAGCAGAACCGCGTCGTGGTTGTGAGCATGGGCGTTCGCCAGGTGCTCGATCTGGTCATGACGGGCTCGGCGGCGAAACCGAGCAAAGCGGTGCGAAAAGAGGTGGCGCCGGTGGAGCCGGCCAGGCCTGAGAGCGTTGTACGGGTCGCGGCCAGCGGGGACCGCGAGATCAACACGCGTGCATCGGCTTCGAATGTGGGGCGGGTGGCTCGCTCGTTCCTGAGCAAGATGAAGCTGTCGCCGCATACCGCGGACGGACAAGCTGTCGGGCTGCGTATTTCCGGTCTGGGAGACTCGACCATGGCGGCCCTGGTGGGGTTGCGAGACGGCGACGTGATTCAGTCGGTCAACGGGCATTCGGTTCCCAATCGAAGGAAAGCGACGCAGGTCTTGAAGAAGGCCCGCCAACTGGGCTCGGCAGAACTGCAGCTCCTGCGCGGCCGGCAGCAGAAATCACTGGCTTTCCATGCGGGGGCTTGGTAGCGGTATCGGTCGAGCCTTCGTTCGTGACTACTCGGAAGGTTCTTTTCTATGAAAAGCGGTTCGATTTCTGATGGTCCGGTCGGCAGAGCAGGGACGGGCAGACCCGCCCTCGGCGGCTCGCGCTGCGCAGCAGGTTTTGGGGCGATGACCTTCGCGCTGGCGCTGCTGGCCGTCTGTTCTTGGGTGGCGGCTCGCGCCGGGCAGCGCTCTCCGGCGTATTCGGAATCGTCGGTGGCCATGCCGTTTCTCAGCGAGCCGGTCGCGGCGAATCGGTTGATCTCTCTCGATCTGAACCAGGTGGACATTCGCGTTTTCATCAAGACCGTAGGCCAGTTGACCGGTGTCAACTTCCTCGTCGACGACGGCGTTTCGGGCGCGGTCACGCTGATCTCGCCCAGCAAGATTCGGGTCGGCGAAGTCTACCGCGTGCTCGAATCCGTCCTGCAAACGAAGGGCTACGCCGCTGTGCCGGCGGGCAGCCTGGTAAAGATCGTGCCCCGCGCCGAAGGCGTGCGGACCAACCTGTCCATTCGCGCCGGAAGCGATCCGAACTCCATACCGGTCGACGACAGCCTCGTAACCCAGATCATCCGTTTGCGGCATGCCGACGTGGCCCAGGTCAGCGCGGCCATGTCGTCGGTGGTAGGGGCCGGGGGGCAGGTCGTGACTTTTCCGGAAACCAATACCATTATCGTAACCGACACCTCCTCGACGGTTCACCGGGCCGCCCGCATCGTGCGGGAGCTGGACGTCGAGAGGCCGCAGGAGATCATGGAGGTGGTGCAGCTTCGGTACGCCTCGGCCAGCCGCATCAGCGAACAGGTCACGCAGATTATGCAACGGGGGCAGCCCCAGGCCCGGCTCCGTCGCGCCCCGACGCCCGCGCAGACGCCGGGTAGCTCCTTAAAGATCCTCCCCGACGACCGAATCAACTCCGTGGTCATCGTGGCCGACCCCGTGGAAATGGAGATGGTGAAAGAGATTATTGCCCGGCTCGATGTGGAGCGTCCCCTGGAGGCCGGCAACATTCACGTGATCTATCTGGAGCATGCGGAAGCGAAGGTGATCGAGACAGCGGTCTCGACGGTTCTGGACCGCATTACCGGCGCCCCCGGTGCCCCCGGCGCCGGCAACCAGGAGCCCTTCCAGATCACCTCGGACGAGAGCACGAATTCGCTGATCGTGGTGGCCGCGCCGCAGGACTACCGGCTGGTCGAAGACATGGTCACCAAACTGGATATCCCCCGGGAACAGGTGCTCGTGGAGTTCCAGATCGTCGAGGCCAGCAACAATCTGCTCAAGGAGCTGGGTTTTGACTGGGCGACCCTCGATGAGGCGGTCGCCGACAGCGTGCGCGGTTTTGGCTACACCAATCTGGGACCGAGGGTGGAAGCGGTTTCCGGAGATTTAGAGGGCGTGGGGATCGGTCTCTGGAAGGACGTGGATGGCGAGCCCGCGATCGGCGCCATTCTCAAGGCCCTGGAGAGAAATTCCGCGGTCAACATTCTCTCCACGCCTCACGTGCTGACGTCGAACCACCAGGAAGCCAAGATCGTCGTGGGCGAGAACGTGCCCTACGTGAGCCAGTCGCGGGTAACGGAGTTCGATCCGGCGACCCCGACGGCGATTCGGACCTTCGATTTCAAGGACGTGGGGGTGGAGCTCACGGTTCGGCCCCACGTCAGCGGCGCCGACATGGTGCGCCTGGAAATCGACGCCAGTTTCAGCAAGCTCATCGAGGGCACTACCGGCCTGGGCAGTGAGACCCCCACGACCGCGGAACGAAAAGCGACCACGACCATCTCGATCATGAGTGGCAGCACGGTGGTCATCGGCGGCTTGATGCGGGACGACAAGGAAGTGGTGGAAAAGAAGGTCCCCCTGCTGGGCGACTTGCCGCTTGTGGGGGTGCTGTTTCGGTCCAACGCCGAGCGTCTCGAGAAGACGAACCTCCTGCTTTTCATCACGCCCCACGTCCTGACCGACCGCGACAGTCTCGACGCGATGACCGAACGCAAGAAACGCGAACAGAACAGTCACGGTAGTGCCGACGCAGAACCCTGATTTCGGCGGGAACGGACGCAGACGCGGCATTCGCCGCAGAATCACGCAGTTTCATGATTTCACTGATTGGTCAAATCCTGGTTCGTCGCACCTCACTTTCGGCCGGTGATCTGGATGCCGCCCTGTCCTTCCAGGAACAGGAGGCGCCCGAGAAGAGGATCGGGCAGATTCTCATCGAGAGGGGGCACGTGGGCGAAGGGGAGGTGGGCGCGGCTCTGGCCGAGCAGTGGGACGTTCCGTACTGGACGGAGATTCCCGCTGCATCCATTGGCGGAGAAATACCCCGGGGCCTGCCGCTCGAATTCTTGCAGAAGCATGGGATTCTCCCGTTTGTCAACGAAGCGGGTGCTCCCGGCGTCGCCGTGGCCGATCCGCTGGATACCATGGCCATCGACTCGGTGATCAATGCCATCGGGGGCTCGTGCGATCGCGTTCTGGCCGCACGCTCGGCGATCGAGGCGGGGCTGAGCCAGTACTACTATCGCAACGGGGACGCGGCCAGCGACAGCGAATTGAAGGCCGACGAACGCTTGCACGATCTGACGGCCCAGACCGATACCGAGGACCTTCTGGACCTGTCCGGCGGGGCGCCGATCATCAAGCTCGTCAATGCCTTTCTCTTTCAGGCGAGCCAGTCCCGGGCCAGCGATATCCATATCGAGCCCTACGAGAACGAGGCCAAGGTGCGGTTTCGGATCGACGGCGTCCTGTATACCCGCTCGACGTTTCCCCGGCAGTACTTCGCGGCGGTCGCGTCGCGGCTGAAGATCATGGCCAAGCTCAACATCGCCGAACGCCGGCTGCCCCAGGACGGACGCAGCCGGATCAAGATCGGCGAGCAGGAGCTCGACACCCGCGTCTCGACGATCCCCACCGCGTGGGGCGAGCGCATCGTCCTGCGCCTGCTCGATGAATCGGGCGCCCGCTTCGGCCTCGAGCAGTTGGGATTTGAGCCGGAGACGGAGAAGCGGTTTAGCCGGCTCATCCATAAATCCCACGGCATCATTCTTCTGACCGGGCCCACCGGAAGCGGTAAGACGACCACGCTCTACGGAGCCATTTCGGAGCTGAACTGTGACGACCGGAACATCATGACGGTCGAGGATCCGATCGAGTACCGCCTGGGCGGTGTGAGCCAGACCCAGGTCATGCCCAAGATCGGGTTGACGTTTGCGGCGTGTCTGCGCCACATTCTCAGGCAGGACCCGGACGTGATCATGGTCGGTGAGATCCGCGACCTGGAGACGGCTCGCATCGCGATTCAGGCCGCCCTGACGGGCCACCTCGTCCTGAGCACCCTTCACACCAACGATGCGGCCAGCGCCGTTACGCGGCTGGTCGACATGGGCATCGAGCCCTATCTCGTCTGTTCGTCCGTGCTCGGTATCATGGCCCAGAGGCTGGTCCGCAGGGTCTGCCCGCAGTGCCGCAACGCGGGAAGTTTGTCTCCCACGCGAGGGACAGGCACCGAGGGCGAGCTGGACGTGCACGCCGAGGAGGACGCGTGCTCGTACTGTAGCGGCACGGGCTACCGGGGCCGCAGCGGCATCTTCGAGCTCTTGGCGCTGGACGATGAAATCAGGGAGCTGGTTCTCGCCGACGCCAGGGCCCATACGATCAAGCAGGCCGCGTTGAAGAAGGGAATGCGGACACTGCGCGAAGACGGCTTGAGCAAAGTCTCCCGAGGGGTCACGACGACCGAGGAGGTATTGAGAGTCACACAAGACGATGCGGACAGCGAGGGGTAGGGGCCTGCGGCGATGGCACTGTTCGAGTACACACATGTGAATCAGACGGGGCAGGAATCGGAGGGTCTCGTGGACGCCGCGTCGCTGGAGGAGGCTCGCAGGCGCCTGCGCTCGGCCGGCTACCACGTGATCGAGATCGCCCGGAGGCAGGCGGACGCCGAGCCGAAAACCGCGTCCGACCGGCGCCGGCTGCGTCGGATCGGAACGCGCGAGCTGTCGGCGGCCACGCGCCAGCTCTCGGTCCTGATGCAGGCCGGGATGCCGCTGGTTACGGCCCTGTCTACGCTGGCCGAACAGTTGGGCGACAGCCGTCTCGGAAGGGTCTTCGCCCGGGTGCGCGACAGCGTCAACGAGGGGGTCGCTTTGGGCAGAGCCCTGGCGGACCATCCGTCGGTGTTTCCCGGGACCTACGTGAACATGGTCGAGGCGAGCGAGGCGGCGGGTACGCTGGAAGAGGTGCTCGCTCAGTTGGCGGATCTGTACGAGAGACGCGCCAGGCTGACGGGCAAGGTGAAGGCGGCGCTGGCCTATCCGTTGTTCATGCTGGTCGTCGGTTTCTCGGTGGTCGTATTCGTGCTGAGCTTCGTCCTGCCGAGCATCACGAAGCTGTTCCTCGAAATGAAAATGCGGCTGCCCTGGCCGACGGTCGTTCTGATCGAGACGAGCGATATCATCTCGCGTTATTTCTGGGCCCTGGCGGTCCTGCTGGTCGGCCTGGGGGCGGCCTTTGTCTACTGGACCCGAACCAGCGCGGGACGGGCGCTCTGGGACCGGTTCAAGCTGAGATGTCCGCTTCTGGGCTCGATCGCGCGTAAGGTCGCGGTGTCGCGGTTCTGTCGCACGCTCGGCGCCTTGCTCAAAAGCGGGGTCACGATCGTCGAGGCGCTGACGCTGGCCGAACGCGTGGCGGGCAATACGGTCATCGCGCGGGCCGCCGCCGACGCCAGAGACAGGGTCAGTCACGGCGACACCATCGCCAATTCCCTGGGCCGCAGCGGCGTCTTTCCGCCCGTGGTCGTCAATATGATCGCCGCCGGAGAGCAGAGCGGGACCGTCGAGGACGGACTGGCACGATTGGCCGACCTGCTGGACAGCGAGGTGGAGGCCCGGCTGGGCACCGTCACGTCGTTGCTCGAGCCCATTATGATTCTCGTGCTCGGGGCGCTGGTCGGGTTCATTGTGCTGGCCATGCTGTTGCCCATTTTCGACATCAATCAGGCAATCGCTTAGCAAGGATGGGTTTTGCAAAATGGCGATTAGGCTTAGTTAGGAGGCTACGCTGGTGTACGTATCACATTCGATGCAGAAACGCGGCCGGTCGCGGGGCTTTACCCTGATAGAGCTGATGGTTGTGGTGGTGATCCTGGGCATCCTCGCCACGATCATGATGCCCAAAATCCTGGATCGCCCCGAACAGGCGCGCCGGATGAAAGCCAAGGTCCAGATACGAAACCTGCAATCCGCACTGGCGTTTTTCAAGACCGACACGGGGCGTTTTCCCACCACCTCGGAAGGCCTGGAGGCGCTCGTGAACGACCCGGGCCTGGAAGGCTGGAAGCGCGGCGGCTATATGGAAGGCGGCAGGGTCCCGCTGGACCCCTGGGGCACTCCGTATATCTACATCTGCCCCGGCATGCACGACGATTACGATCTGGAGTCCTACGGCAAGGACGGGGAGGACGGCGGGGCGGACGACTATGCGGACATCGAAAGCTGGAACCTGGACCAGAAATAGGACGGGCCGGGAGGCGGTCTCGCGCGGCTTCACCTTCATCGAGCTCATCGTCGTGCTCGTGGTGCTGGGAGTCTCGGCCTCCGTTGTGTTTCCGAGGCTGGGGGACTTCCTGTTGAAGGAGCCCGAGCCGTGGCAAAGCGCCAGGAAGCTGGTCCGCGTGGCCCGGTACGCGCACGAGTGGGCGGTGACGACGGAGTCTGCCGTTTCACTGCACATCGATACGGAAACAGGCAACTATTGGGCGGCGGATCGGGCCATGCGGGAAGGAGCAGGCGAGAGTCCCTGGGGTCGGGACCTCAGGGGCCGGTTGGCCGATGACGTCGAAATCACCGGCCTCCGATGGCGCGGGGAGGATCGAGTGGCGGCCGATGTTCTGGTCGTCGAGTTTCGCCCCGACGGGTGGAATGATCCCTTCGTTGTGAAGATGACCTCGTCGGACGCAGAGACGGTGGAAGTCGTATTCGGCGACCGGCTGGGCGAAGTGGAGCTTGTCGGCGCAGAGGGGGGCAGATAGGTATGTCACGCGCGCGTGCCGCAATGCGGCGCCTCTCCTCCGGCAGGGGCGGTCCCCCGGGTTTTACCCTTATCGAGATTCTGGTGGCGTTGTGCGTGGTTCTGATCGCACTGGTGCCCTTGATTCGCATGCACGTTCTCAGTATTCGCCAGATCGATGCCGGCATGCTGATGGCCAGGGCGACGCTTCTGGCGAACGCCAAACTGGCAGAGATTGTCGCGCAGAAAGAACCGGCGTTCGGCAAGGCGGAGGGTCGCTTCGACGAGGCGCACCAGGGTGTGGTATTCTACTGGAAATCGGCGGTGACCGAGGCGCGGCCGTCCGAACTGACGGCGGAGGCCTGGTCCGACATGAGACGCGTGCATTTGGACGTATTCTGGCAAAAGGGAGACCGGGACGCAGCCGTCTCGCTCGAGACCCTGGTTCACGTTGCTCCGGACAGAAAGATCGAGATTGCGGAAAAACAGGATGACGACAGTAGCAAGAAGAAGACGAATCTTCCCGGTTCGGCTCGCTGATCGGGCCCCGCTCCCGGGCCGGTGGTGGGCGCCGCGCAAGCGGCGTCGGCGCGCCCTCGCCGGTTTCACGTTGCTGGAGATCCTGGTTGCGCTGGGCGTGCTCGGCATCATCATGAGCGCCGTGTACGGCAGCTACCGGGCGGTGAGCAGTTCGATTGTCGGCCTGCAGCCCCGGATGGCCCTCGACCAGAGAGGCAGGTTCTTCCTGCAGCAACTGGGCAGGCAGATCCGATGTTGTTACGGCGGCCGTCCGAAGGCGTCGAGCCCGACTACGCGCCAGCAGAACGAGCAAGATTCGCGCGCTTCGGAGAAGCGTCCCTCTTTGTTTCAGAGCGGTCGCAGCGCGGCCAGTGACGTTTTGCTGCAATTTGTCACCTCGGGCGGCGCCATGGCCTGGAACCTGGATTCCGAGTGTCTGATCGTTGTGTCGTACAAGCTGGACGAGAAGCGGCGCGTGTTGCTGACCAACGAACGGGTCTACGGGCGACGTGACGAAGGCGAAGAAGAAGACTGGAAGGTGATTCTGGAAGAGGTTGTTGAAATCGAGTTTGAATATTTCGACGGGGTCGATTGGCAGTCCAAATGGGATTCGGAGGTTTCCGGCGGTCCTCCCCGAGCCGTGCGGGTACGGGTGGACCTGGAATCGCCGGAGCGGGGCGTTGTCTCTTTCACCACGGCCGCTCCCATCCTGTGTTATGCGCGGCCCGAGTCCAAAGCCCGAGTCACGAGAAGTCCCGATGCCAACAAAGAAGCCGGCACGTAGCCAGGAGAGCAAGCGTATGGATACCAGGCACGACACGCTTCCGCATAGACGCGGTTTTGCACTGGTGGCGGTCTTGCTGGTCATCGCCCTGATCGCGGCGGTTATCTTTGAATTCAATTATGATTCGCGCGTACGATATCAGTTGGCCGACAACCTGCGGGCCAGCTACCAGGCGCTGCACTGTGCCGAGGCGGGCCTGGCCACGGCGACGGCCGCACTGAGCCAGGTCGACGCGGCGACGCCCGACGGGGAGATCCTCAAGGTTCTCTCGGGCACGGTGCCGGTGCCCCTGGGCGAGGACTACTTCACCGTATCCGTCGCCGCCGAGACGGGCAAGATCAACGTTAATGGACTCAAAACGCCTGAAGGGCAGCTCGTTCGCCCGCGCATCGACCAAATGCTGCGATTGATCGACGTGCTCAATTCACAGCATGACGAAAGGAATCCCTTGCGTTACAGCCTCGTTCCGGCCATCATCGATTGGATCGACGCCGACGATGAAGTTACAATATTGCCCTTTGTCAGGGGAGAGAATGCGGGCGCCGAGAGCGACTACTATCAGACGCTCACGAAGCCGTATCGCTGCAAGAACAGGCCGCTGGAACTCCTGGGCGAGTTGACGCTCGTCAAGGGTATGAGCAGAGAAATCTTCCACGGCGCCCCGGCGGCGGGCAAAACGCCTCGGATGGCGGGCATGAAACAGTTCCTAACCGTCTACGGCGATGGTAAACTGAACATCAATGAAGTCTCGGTGACTGTGCTGCAGACGTTCTCGGAGCGGATGACCCGCGCTCTGGCCGAGAGCGTCGTGCAACATCGTCCCTACAAGAATGTACGAGAGCTCAGTGAAGTCCCGGGTATGACCCCGGATGTATTGGAAGAGATACAGGAACTCGCCGGCGTGCAGGCAGGCGGCGAGTATTATACGGTGACCGCCCGCGGCGTAGCGGGCCAGTGCGTTCGGACTTTGCGGGTGGTTGTGAAGAGGGATCGGCGGAAAGGCCGGTGCGTGCCTTTGGTTCGCTGGGAGTTGTAAGGCGGACACGGCGATCTCGTGACGGTTGGCAGGCGAATATGCGTGGTTGTGTAGGAATCGACATTACGGGCCGCAGCGTGAGGATCGTGCAGATCTCGCGCAAACACGAGCGGCTGTTTGTGCCCCGGACGTATACGAAGCGAGCCGGGCCACAGGAGCCGGCGGCTGAAAATGCGCCGGCCGGTTCGCTTCTGGCCGAGGCCCTCCGGGAAGCCGGCATTGAGGCAAACGTGCCTGTCGTGGTCGGCTTGCCGTACGACAAGGTCTTTTTCTCCAGCTTCCGGACGGATCTGGCAAAGCAGGAGGACGTGCGTCGCTTGCTCAAATTCGAGCTTGAGGACGATTTCCCCGTGCCGTTCGATGATCTGGTGATCGATATCTGTGGTGACCGGACCGTGAACGAGCGCGAGAGTGAGTATCTGATCGCCGCCGTCAGCCGCAGGGAGATGGATGCGTGCCTGCACGAGTTACGCGAGACGGGACGAAAGTGCGCCGTGTTGTCGACCGACGTCTGTGCGCTTCAGGCCGTTGTGCAGGTAGCCTGTCCCTACGAAAGCGGCCCCCTGATGATCCTCCACGCCGACGGTCACCGGATGATTCTGGGGGCCGTGCAGGATAACGGTGTCGTCTACGCTCGGCACGTGGCCTGCGCCGAACCCGGGGCTGCGACACTGGCCCGCGAGGTTGAGCTGGCCCGGCGCGCGGTCTTCAGCCGGCAAGGTGTTGAGCCCATTGGGATTTTCTTGAGTGGGTCGGAGGAATCAGTCGCGGAGCTGTCGGAGCCGCTGGCCTCAGCGACGGGTTGCGAAATCCGGCGTGCCGACCTCTGGCCCCAGGTGGAATCGTCGCAAGCCCCCGAGCTCGGCGGCCAGTACGATGTGGCTCTGGGGTATGCGTTGATCGGTCTGGGGCTGGGAAACGAGGCTCCGAATTTCCTGGGGGCGGATGTCTCGCAGGCGGATCGCACGGCCAAATCCAAGGCAAAGCACGCTGCGGCCGTGTCCGTCGTTCTCCTGGCGGCCATCCTGGCTTTGTTCGGCGCCAAGTTGTTTGGGGACCTGCGTACGCTGAAAGCCGAAGACACGCGGCTTGAGGACGAGATTCGCACGGTGTTCACCGACGCGTTTCCCGACGAGAAGAAGATCGTCAACGAGCTGGCGCAGATGACGGAGCATCTGAAATCGCTGCGAAAGGAACGTGACACTCTGGCGGCCGCCGTCGGGCAGCGCGTGCGCCCGTTGCGCATCCTGCACGTGCTGAGCGAACGAATGACGGCGGAGAAGGGAATCGGTATCTCTTCTTTTTCTATCAAGGACGCGACGGTCCAGCTTGCGGGGACGGGTCGTTCCTTCGAGTCGGTGGAGCAGTTTCTGCAGGAGTTGCGCCAGGTCCCTGAATTTGCCTCGGTGGAGTTGGAAGACGTCGCTTTGAGCCAGGGCAGTGATCGTCCTGCCTTTCGGCTCCTGATCTCGGTGAGAATCGGTTGATACGATGCAGTTGACAAAAAGAGAACAAACGGTCGTCATCGCGGGTGCGAGCTTCCTGGTGTTGCTCGTTATCCTCCAGCTCATCGTCCGTCCGGCGACCGAACGAATCTCGATGCTTCGGCGCGTGGTCGCCGACAAGCGCGCGGTCTTGACTGATTTGCAGGCCGGGAGCCGGGAGTACGAGACGTTGACGGAAGAGGTCGAAACGCTGCGTTCCATGATTTCCCGACAGCAGGAGAGTCGAACGATGCTCTCGGCCATCGAGCGGATCGGGGAGGCGTCGGGACTGTCGGAGAACGTGCTGTCCCTGAAGCCCACGACGGTGACCATGGATGAGGAATACGAAGAAACGGTGGTCGAGATTCGTTTGGACCGGATCACGCTGGCTCAGCTCGTGGAGTTTCTGGGCCGGTTGGAGTCTCTCGGCCGGGCCGGGGGCGTCAAGGCCCTGGACGTCAGGCGCGCCGAACGCAACGAGGGCGTTCTGCGGGCCGTTGTCCAGTTGGCGACCGTCTCGCAGATCGGCCCCGGGTAGCGAAAATTCCGGTACGGTCTTGCCGGCCTTCCGCGATGGGAACGCAAGATCGTACGGTGTAACAGGAATCGTTCGTAGTAACTTGGCAGGGGAGTCCGGGCTATGGCTCAGCGAAGGCCGCTACCGATTCACAGACGCATCACGCTCGACGAATTCCTGGCGTTCACCGGCTGGGAGGTGACGCCGGGAGCGTCCCGCACCGCCATGACGACGGCGCTGGATTTCTACCAGGACTGCATCCCGCGTCCGATTCTCATGCAGAAGGTCGCGCGTCCCAGTCCGTGGTCGCTGCCGCGCGGGGACGTGATCAAGCTCTCGGAACTGATGCAGGCCATCGACTTCCGAGGGCCGGTCGAGCGTTTGGTGGCGCAGCACAACCGGCGCTTCAAGTGCTTCCGGCCGCGGAATGAGCCCAAATCGCAGAGACCCAGAGGCAACTGGTTCACGGACCCGTCGGCCCGGCAGGAGCGACTCGCGCTGCCGGGCGAACAGGACCTGGTGAGAGTCTATGTGGTCCAGGTGCCGGCCCCGTGCCTCAAGAGCCGGGCCTCCGACGCGTTTACCTGGGTCCGCCGCAACATCGAGGAGATCGAGCAAGAGATCCTGCCCGAGAAATACTTCCATGGCGGTGGTTTCCAGTACTTCATCTGGGAGCCGCAACGTTATCTGACATTGGCGTAGAAACCGCCCACGAGGCCAAAGGAAAGGGGAGCAATGTCGCGACAGCGGCCGGTGAGTCGACGTTGAACCGGGCAAGGCCCAATCTCCCCCGTTCCCAAGTACACGAGGAGCTTAGACTGCCATGACTTTGAAAGAGGAATTCATCGCGCAGGCGAAACGCGACAACTGGCACTTCAACTTCATCAAACGGACCTCTCTGGGGCCGTTGATCACGGTTCTCGGCAGCCCCCCGATCATGTTTCCATGCGTTGCGGCCGAGATCGTGAAGCTCCCGGCCGGCAAGGTCGAGAAGTACAAACGCGCGTTTGCCCTGCTTCACAAGCGCTTCCCCACGCTCCATACGTATGTTGACGCCCACAACAAATATGGGGTGGGATTGACCGACCAGCACTATGCCCCCGGCAAGGAAGTCCGCCGGAAAGACGTGGACGGGCGCTGGTACCGCTTCGAATTGCAGAGACGAGGTAACTCGTGCGGGCCCACGTGTGTTCGGACCGTTCTCAGCCAGTACACACACGTCAAGCAGAGGACCGAGAAGCAGATCCGCGACGACGTGGGTCTTCTCGAACGAGGCGTCGCGCACCAGGGGATCACCCAATCCAACCACGACTGGCACAACGTGGGCTCCGTCATCGGGAGTCTGGTCTCGGTTCTGTACTCCTACGGTGTGCGAGATGTACGTCGGCTTGGAGGCGACGCCGATTTTGTGCGTCGCGAATTGTTGAAATGCTCGAATAACAATCCCGGCATCATCGGCTGGTACTGGGGGCTCTGGGGCGACACTACCCAGGGGGGGCACTGGACGGTCTGCGTCGGACCGACGCGCGCGGGGAATCGCCTCGTCATTCTGGATCCGTGGAACGGTGTGCAGTACGTCAGAACGGACAGTTTCTGGGAGTATCACGTTAACGCGGACAGTGGATGGTTTGATTTCTACCACGGCTATGCTCTGGTGACACACCCGAAGTGAGAGGCTGCGCGCGGGTGTGCTGCCGCGACGGTCTCCGGGGCGGCGGATCACAAAGGCGTACCGAAAATGGAAGGGGCAATCGTGTTTGAACCGGATCATCCTTTTGACGCCAAGGCCCTGAAAAAGACACTGGAGGACGCTGGTTATTCGCAGACGGCGTTGGCTGAGACTTTGGGGATCTCTTCTCCGAGCGAACGGCAGGACCCGGAGGTGGTCTATCGGCGCGTCCGGGCCGAGAGCCCGTACCACGTGCTGGTTCGGCTGTTCTGGCTGGGGCGAACCGTATCGGAATCGACCGTTCGCAAGACGCTGCCGGGCCTTGACGTCCCGGGCCTGGAGGCAGCGGGGCTGCTGGAACGTCGCGACGGGCTGCTCCGCTCTCACGTCATCCTGGCGCCATATTACGAGTTGCTTCTGGCCAGCGACTTCGGCCCGGAGATCAAGGGCCCACTGGCGGCCGACCACGTCCTGGGCGTGGGCGCCGCCTCGGTGACTCTGGCCAACCTGACCGTTCGCCGGGAGGTGGGCAGCGCTCTCGATCTCGGCTGCGGCGCCGGCATACAGGCCTTCCTGGCCGCGCGCCATGCCCGCCGCGTCGTGGGGACCGACACGAATGCGCGGGCATTGAATTTCGCCGCCTTCAACGCCCGGGTCAACGCGATCGACCGCGTCGAATGGCGCCAGGGCAGCCTCTATGAGCCCGTCGACGGCGAGCAGTTTGACCTGATTGTGGCCAATCCTCCGTTCGTCATTTCGCCGGAGTCCCGCTTTGTCTTTCGTGACAGTACCATGGCGGGCGACGCCATCTCGCAGCAGGTGATCGCCGGCGCCGGCGCGAGGCTTACCGAAGGCGGCTTTGCCTGTGTCCTGTTCAACTGGCACCACCGGGACGACGGGGACTGGGATTCGCGCCCGCGAAGCTGGGTTCGCGATACCGGCTGTGATGCCCTGGTGGTGCGTTTCAAGTCTACGGATCCCCTGGTGTATGCTGCGGACTGGCTGAGGACCACGGTGGGGCGGGATTGCCCCGACTACGGACGGCATCTCGACGAATGGATGGCGTATTACGAGGACATGGGGATCGAGCGGATCAGCGCCGGCGCCATCATCATGCGCAGGCGCAGCGGGTCGGCCCGCTGGTTCCGGTCCCACGCCATCGGCGCGGGCAGCTATACGGGTTTTTGCGGCGCGCAGATCGAGCGCATTTTCGCCACCGAGGACCTGCTGCCGACTCTCGACGATGCGGCGCTGCTGGAGCAACGCCTCGTTCTTGACCAGGACCATGTTCTCCAGCAGCAACTGAAGGTTGAGGGCGGTCGCTGGGGCATCTGCAGCCAACGGCTTTCGGCGTCCGTGGGATTGCCGTTCGCCGGGAATGTGGATAGCTTCATCGCCTCTCTGCTGGCCGGCTGTGACGGCCGGCGGAGGCTTCGCGAGCTCGTTCTTGAGGTCGCCGGCCGCATGCAGACCGACGCCGAGACAATCACGGCCGATTGTCTCGCTGTCGTGCGTAAGCTGATGCAGTCCGGATTTCTCCGTGCCGCCGATGATGTCGTGGAAGGCCCAGGTCCCGAATCCTCATGACGGTGTCCCGTTTGCGGGCCAAATCCGCCGTTGTTTCGTGGTTTCTTCTTCCCCCCGGATGGGAACAACATTGACACGGACACGTGATTGGCTATATAAGAAAGGTCAGCGGAAATTCTATGCGTGTGGTATATGCGGCAGGCAGCAGTAATGGCTGCTGGGTGAATCATGACTCTATGGTGTTCGCCAGAGAGGGCTCGATATGTACCCTGGGCACTGTTACTTATTTCTCCGGAACACCCCCGGTGATGAAGACTGTCTACGTATATCCACGTCCACAACGCGAATACCTGTGAGGAACGGACTATGGCTGAGATAAATCGGGCTTCTCTGTTCGGCAAGCTCAACTCTCTGGGCTACAAATCCATGGAAAGCGCCACCATTTTCTGCAAGCTCAGAGGCAACCCGTACGTGGAACTGGTGCATTGGCTGCACCAGATTCTCAAGCTGCCCGATTCGGATCTGCATCGCATCATCAAACATTTCAACGTGGATCCGTCTCGCCTGGCGGCGGATATGACCGCCGAGCTCGACCGGCTGCCGCGGGGGGCCACGTCCATTTCGGACCTGTCGCCCCACCTTGAGGAGGCGGTGGAACGCGGATGGGTGTACGGGAGCCTGCTGTTCGGGGAATCGCAGGTTCGTACGGGTCACCTGATCGTGGGCTTGCTCAAGACCAGTGGTCTCAAGACGGTTCTGCCCGGCCTCTCGAAGGAGTTCGGCAAAATCAAGCTGGAGCAGCTCAGCGACGATTTCGCCAGGATTGTCGCGGGCTCGCCGGAGGAGTCCCTGCCGGCGACCGACGGGAGCTCCGTCGCCCGTGAAGCCCAGGCCGGCCCCGGTGACGGCGGCCTGGCGCCGGCGGCGATGGGCAAGCAAGAGGCGCTGCAAAAGTACTCCGTGGATCTCACCGAGAAGGCGCGCAGCGGGGAGATGGACCCGATCGTGGGCCGGGACGCCGAGATTCGCAAGATCGTGGACATCCTGATGCGCCGGCGGCAGAACAACCCGATTCTTACGGGTGAGGCGGGCGTGGGCAAGACGGCC
>JAFGCA010000415.1 GCA_016932895.1 Sedimentisphaerales bacterium
GATGCCCCGCCATAGGAAGTCCCCCGCGGAAAGCCGTGCTGAGCATATGCCGTGACGCACCGCCGCACCCGCCACACCGGCACCACCACCGCCCCGACGAACCAGGCCAGCCCGAGGGCCAGCAGGATGCTGCTGGCCCAGAGAGTCATCGGAACCCAGGTGCGGCGGGGACTGGGGGGCCGGTCACCAACGTCCGGCATATGATTCCTCCGCCACGAGCTTACCCCGCTCCCGGAGGAGGCGCAAGGGCGAGGCCGAGTTGTCGACCACATTATTGACCCTTGGCTTCCCGTGGGGTATTGTCATGGTGGAGGGAGAGAAGAACCCCGTTACCACACTGGCTCAGTCCAACTGCTTACATTGCCATCCCCAGTGGGGTAGGACCAGCCGCGGCCGGTTGGCTGCAAGTCAGGCTGAAATATGACAACTCCCCCAAGCGGGTACGACCATGCCTGATAGCCCCCAACATTGGATATTCTCAGTGGTTCCCCCAGCAACTGTCTTACTTGTCCTGTCTTGATGCCCCTCACCAGAAGCCTCCAACGGGGGCGCATAACCTCAACGTACCGTGCCCTGGCTTCTGCCTCCTGTTGCTGCCGTATGCGCGCAGCTTCGATGGCGCGTGCCCTATCCTCTTCTGCTTGGCGTAGCCTTGCTTCTTCTGTGCGGCGCTCCAGTTCTCTGGCGAATGCGGCATATTCTGCTTCTGCCTTGGCCCTTGCCTGAGCCTCGCGCGCCTTTGCCAAAGCCGTCTCTCTTGCTTGCTTGTCCTTCTCGCCCTTCTTGCGCTCGGCCAAGGAGGTCAGATAGCTAGGGTATTCAACCAAAGGCTTGAACTTGCCGGCTCCCTGGAGTACTGCGGCCAATTCCGTACACGCAACAGCGAAATTCAAATCATTCGCATCCGCAATGGCTACGAGGCTACAGGTAACGATGCCAACGACTTCACCCTTGGCGTTGAGCAATGGCCCTCCACTAGAGCCTGAGCTCACGGGGGCATCGGTTTGGACGAATAGCGGAGACCCGTCTAGTTTCCTCAACTGGGAAACGACGCCGCGCGAGAAGGTGTACTCTAACGACCTTGGCGCGCCAAGGGCATAGACTGCTTCGCCAACCTTTGGTTCGGCCGCTGCCAATGCTAGTCCAGGAAGCAAGTGAAACCCGTCCGGCAATGGCAATACCGCAATGTCTCTAAATTCGTCGATGGCACGTGCGGTAGATACACAGGCAACTTGGCCATTCTTCGAGCGCAATGTGACCGAGGACGCACCCTTTATGACGTGGGCATTGGTTATGACAAGACCTTCGCTTAGGATGAACCCGGACCCGGCGGCCCCGTACTCCTGGCTCCCCCACCGAACGACAAGGACGCTGCCGGAGCACTTAGCGTATACATCTTCTGGAGGTGGGAGGGGAAGTGGAGCTGGCTGTTTGTGCTCCAAGACCGATCTGGTCTTCGCCTCCTCCAGCAACTTCTTCGCCTCATCCATTCTTGCCTCGGCTGCCGCCGCTCTTGCCTCGGCCACCGCTGCCAAACGTTTTGCCTCTTCGAGTTGGGGGGTAGTCTCGGGTCGTTGGCCGGCCTTAGGACTCCGGATTGCCATCAGGACCGCCATGGTCAGTACAAAGCACGCTCCAGCAATACCGACAAAGGTCCAGAGGACCCGTCGTGGTCTTGGGTCATCGTGCATCTTCGCTAGGCAATTGTCGCAGACAAGCGTCCCCCCTTCTGGGGGGACTCGCAACCGATCTTGAGGAAAGAACCTATCACATGTTCCACATCGGAACCTTGTCGGTTGCTCCCTAGCCTTTCGATCCTCGGCTTCCTTCTTCGCGGCAAGCCTCTCTTTCTCATATGCCTGTGTGGCAGCGGTCACACAAGCTGGACACACACGGAGCTTGCCAACAGTCTGTAGTGCCTGCCGCACCACCCTCCGGCCACACTGCTGGCATAGGATCAGTTCGGGCATTCCATGCTCTCCGGCGCCTGTACTACTATGTTACCCCATTCGGATAAACAAGTCAACGGTGGCGGGGATGTGCCGGTCTGGACAAAGCAGTCACCACGGTAGTATCACATCGGCGGTTGGGTGGTCCTGAACAAGCTGCGTCGCTATCGGGCTATGCCGTCTTCTGCCTTGGCTCTGCCGACCGCGTCGGCTTCGCCGGCGGCGCCTTCATCGTCCGCCACACCGTCTCCGCCGCGGCCTGGAGCCGTTCCGGCCGCGCCTTGACGTAGCGGTCAAGGGTCATCTGGAGGGTGCCGTGGCGCATGAGCGTCTGGCACTCCTTGGCCGAGGCGCCGCTTTCCATGAGGAGCGTTGCGAATGTGACGCGCAGGGCGTGAAAGTCAATCTTGCCCAGTCCGGGCAATCGCCGCGGGATGCCGGCGGCGTCGAGATCCAGGTAGATAGCCCGATAGGCGAATCTCGGAACGTCGAGGAGCGGCTCGGTGGATGCTTTGCCCTTGGATGCCTTCTGAAGCCGAGCCACGAGGTCAGCCGGGAGCGGCTGGAAGCCGGCTTGGCGGTTCTTGGTCCATCTGGCCTCGAGGTAGAGGCCGCCCCGGGCCAGGTCCAGGTGGGCAACGGTCAGGCTCCTGAGTTCACCGGCGCGAAGGCCGGAGGCCAGGGCGGTCTCGTAAAGGAGCCGGCGATGCGGCGGTGCGACCTTGAGCAACCGTGACACCTCTTCGACGGTCATCGGGCGCCGGGTGTCTCTTGGGGAGATGTCGAACTTGCCCAGCCTTCTGAGCGGATTGTCATCCAAGTAGCCGCGGTCCACGCACCACTTGCAGAACGCGGAAAGGGTTTCGCCGTAGCTGGTGACGGTCTTGCCGGCCTTGCCGGCCTTGACCATCTGCCGCAGAATCTGTTCCACCCGTGGGAGGATGCCCTCCAGGTCCGAGAGAGTCTCGAACTTCAGCGTCTCCCGCCACCACGATAGCTGCGTGCGGCGTTTCCAGGCGTGATCCTTGCCCCAGGGGTATCCGTGGTGCCCGCCCTGAGCCTCTCCCCATTCGCAGTATTCCTTGGCGACGTCCACGAATCGCCTGGCGACATCGCTGACCTTAGGCATGGGCCGGAGGCCTTTGCGGATCTCATCCTGGAGGGCCTGCTCCCTGAGGGCCAGCTTCAGCGTCTCGGCCTTGGAGGTGGTGCCGGTGCCTTTGACCCGGCGACCCTCCCAGCTTCTGATCTCGTAGTGCCACCGCGGGTGCGGCTTGCCGTCTTTCCCCTTGGTTCGCCAGACGTAGGGCATGGTTCACCTCCGTTGCCTTGCGGACCGATCAATGTGCATTTTTCCCTTCGGCTCGGTCAGCATGGTCACAGTAAGCAGTCTTAGCCAGGAAGGGAAGGCTCTTTCCGCATGAATCTGGCGGCGGCCCTTTCGGCCTCGCGCTCGACGCGCTCGGCGCGGGCGGCGATCCATGCGAGCACACGGCCGGCCTGCCAGGATGCCCGGCTGGCCAGGCGGATGGCCGGGGGCACCTCGAACCGGCCGACCATGCGCCTCAACGTCCGCTTGGAGCAGCCCAGTGCGGCGGCCAAGGCGGTTTCGTCGAGGATCGTTCCGGGCGGCATCTCGGCCAGGCTACGGATCACCTTGCCAGTGGCTGTCGGTGGGTTGGTGTTCATGGCTGTTCTCCTCAGGCGCCGAACCAGTGGTCCAGGCCAAGCGTGCGGAACCGGCTGCGGATGTGGGCGATGTTGCGCTCTACGGCGTGCCAGCTGGAATTGAGGTCGCTGGCGATCCTTCTCGATGAGTCCCCTCTGCCGAGGGCCGCGCAGATTCGCTGCTGCAGCGGGGAAAGCCTTGAGACGGCCTCGCGGACCTCCACCTTCATCTGCTCGGCGGTGTCCGTCTCCCATCCTTCACGGATCTCGACGAGCGCCTGCCTCGATCTGTAGCGGGCCTCGGTGCGGCGGATCTTATCGAGCCGCCGGTCAATGACGGCTATCAGCAACGTGCTCTTCTGGCAGCCGTTGGACTTGGCGGGATCGAACCTGAAGTCCAGGAGGGCAAGCAGTATCTGTTGAACGATGTCGTCCATATCCGCCTTCGGGAACTTGCGCTGGGTGGCGCGCCTGACGATGAGCTTCACCAGATTCGGGTCCACTTCCTTGCCGTAGTCGCAGATCTTCACGTCTGACCTCCTCTTCACTGCCGCAGGCCGCTGCGGTCTCCTACTTCATTCTTCCCCGAAGGCCAGTGCCAAGTACATGGGGTAAGACCTGCGCGACGACGCTCACATGTTGCGCATGTGAGTGTCGCCTGCGGATGGATGGCCCGGCAAACTCCGGGGGCCTGCGGGGAAGAATGGGGTGGACGCGGAGAGCTCCGCGCGAAGAGACAAAGGCCCTGGAGAAGAGAAAGGCCCCGCCATGATCGCCACATTGAGAAGCCCGATGGAAGTCGTTATCCAAGAACCCTTTGCGGGCTACCTGGAGAAGGCCAAGACGAACCTGACCAGCCACGCGCTGGCCGACTTCCGCAAGTGCCCGCTGCTCTACTGGAAGAAGAAGCAGGGGCTGATTCCTGACGAGGACCGGCCGGCGTTCGTGGTGGGCCGGGCGACCCATAAGCTGATCCTGGAGGGCCAGGCCGCTTTCAGTGAGGAGTTTGCGGTCGGCGGGCCCATCAACAAGAGGACCGGCAAGCCCTATGGGGCCAACACCCAGGCCTGGGCCGAGTGGGCCGCTGTGCAGGGCAAGCCGGTGCTCACCACCGAGCAGTACGAGCTGATCAGCCAGATGGCCGACGGGGTGAAGGCCCACAAGGTGGCCTGCGAGCTCTTGGCCGAAGGTGTGGCCGAGGGCGTGGTTCGGGGCGAGTACTGCGGCGTCCGCGCCCAGTCCAGGCTCGACTGGCTCAACGTCGACTGCGGCATCATCGACCTCAAGACCGCTGACAACTTGGACTACTTCGTGGCCGACGCCCGGCGGTACGGATACCTGCACCAGCTGGCCTTCTACGCCGCCATGTTCCACGTGGTGGTCGGGGAGAAGCTCCCGGCCTGGTTCATCGCCATCGAGAAGCAGGAGCCCTTCCGCTGCGGCATCTGGCGGATCGACGACCAGGCCATCGCTTACGCCCGCAAGGAGAACGAGGCGGCCATCGAGCGCCTGAAGCGCTGCGTGGCCGTGGATGTTTGGGAGACGGGATATGAACACCCCCTCGTGTTTGACGCAATCTAAGACCTGCACGGGTTGCGGTCAGGTGAAGCCGCTGGCGGCTTTCGGCAGACACGCCCAGGGCCTGTTGGGCCGTCGGTCGCTTTGCCGTGAGTGCGTCGCGGATCGCGGGAGAGCTTACCGGGCAACGGATCGGGGGCGCGAGGTCCACCGCCGAAGTCGGGCTCGGTTCGAAGCCACGTCGCGCGGCCGAGCATGGCGTCGCGCCAAGATGCAGAAATACCGTCGGTGCCATCCGGACAAAGAGCTAGCGCGTTCGGCGGTGAGCCGGGCGATCAAGGCGGGAACCCTGGCCCCATCGGCTCTCTGCAGTCACTGCGGGCAAGAACGCAAGACCGAAGCACATCACCATGCTGGCTATGCCCCCGAGAACTGGCTGAACGTTCGGTGGCTCTGCCGGGAATGCCATCGCATGTTCGACGGACAGGTGCCTCGCGAACCAGGCAATGGTGTCCTGGCCTCCGAAGCACAAACCCAGGCATCGTGAAAGGAGGAAGTTGTGAGTCTCATGCAGCAGATCCAAACGGGGAAGCAGTCGCTGCCGCCGCGGCTGCTGGTCTACGGGACGGAGGGGGTGGGCAAGTCCACGCTGGCGGCCAACGCGCCCAAGCCCATCTTCATCCAGACGGAGGACGGCCTGGCGGAGATCGCCTGCAGCCGGTTCCCGCTGGCCAAGTCGGTGGATGACGTCCTGGCGGCGCTCGATAGCCTGGTCACGGAGGAGCACGGCTTCTCTTCTGTCGTGCTCGATTCCTTGGACTGGTTGGAACGACTGATCTGGGACGCTGTCTGCCGGGAGTATGGGGTCGAATCCATCGAAAAGGCCGACGGCGGCTACCAGCGGGGCTACACCCACGCGCTCGGCTACTGGCGCAAGGTGGTGGACGGTCTGGACCGGCTCCGGGCCCGCGGGATGGTCATCATCATGATCGCCCACGCCAAGGTGGAGAAGTTCGAGGACCCCGAGTCGGCGCCCTACGACCGCTACAGCCCGCGGCTGCACAAGCACGCCGGGGCGATGCTGACTGAGTGGTCTGACGCGGTGCTTTTCGCGACCCGCAAGATCCGAACGGAAACCCAGGACACCGGTTTCGGCCGGGCCCGCACCATCGCGGTGGGCATCGGCAAGGAC
>JAFGCA010000416.1 GCA_016932895.1 Sedimentisphaerales bacterium
CGCGCTGATGTATCCCGCCCAGAACGCCCTGATGATGGAAGGGCTTGCGAACACGTTCAAGGAGAGCGGCTGGCTGCCGGAATGGGCCAGCCCCGGGCACCGCGACTGCATGATCGGCTCCAACTCGGCCGCCATTATCGCCGATTCCTATCTGAAAGGCATTCGCGGGTATGATATCGAGGCGTTGTATGAGGGCATCTTGAAGAACTCGGAGAATGCCGGTCCGCTGCGGTCGGTCGGGCGGCTGGGCGTGGAGTATTATAACCGCCTGGGGTACGTGCCGTGTGATGTGAAGATCAATGAAAACGTGGCACGGACGTTGGAGTACAGCTACGACGACTTCACCATATGGAAACTGGCGCAAGCACTGAATCGCCCGCAGGAAGAGATCGATCGCTTTCACGAACGGGCGCAGTACTACCGGAACGTGTTCGATGCCTCGACGAATTTCATGCGGGGCAAGAACCAGGATGGGAGTTGGTCCAGTCCGTTTGTCCCGGAGAAGTGGGGCGGCGATTTTACGGAAGGGTGTTCCTGGCACTACACGTGGTCCGTCTTTCAGGATCCCCAGGGGCTGATCGACCTGATGGGCGGCCGGGGAGCATTCGTTGACAAGCTGGATGCGGTTTTCACGACGCCGCCGAAGTACGACTGTTCCTACTACGGCCGTCCCATCCACGAGATCATCGAGATGGCGGTAATGGATATGGGCCAGTACGCCCACGGCAACCAGCCGATCCAGCACATGATTTATCTTTACAACTATGCCGGTGCGCCGTGGAAGGCGCAGCAATGGGTGCGCGAGGCGATGGAAAAGCTCTACACGCCGACTCCGGACGGCCTGTGCGGCGATGAAGACAACGGCCAGACGTCGGCCTGGTACGTTTTTTCGGCGCTGGGATTTTATCCGGTGTGTCCCGGATCGGGCGAATACGTGATCGGGGCTCCGTTGTTCAAGGAAGCAACGCTCCACCTGCAGAACGGCAAGACCTTCGTGATCCAGGCGCCGGACAATTCCAACGAGGCTCGTTACATTCAGTCGGCACAACTGAACGGCCGCGACCACACTCGAACCTATGTGCGTCACGAGGAGATTCTCCAGGGCGGGATTCTCCGATTTGAAATGGGCAGTGAACCGAACAAAGCGTGGGGCGCCTCGCCGCAGGACGCTCCCTACTCCATGTCGCAAGAATTGAATTGAAGCAGGGATCATCCACCTGACAGACAGGGCCTTGGTTTTTTGGGAAGCTGATAACCGTCAATTCATGAAAGAGAAGGCAAGATGAAAACAAGTACGTGGGCCATTCTGTTGGCATTCTTTGTGATGGGCGTTGCCGATGCCATGGGACCGATGTCGGATGCAGTGCAGGAGAACTATGCCGTGAGCACGGTGGTGGCCACCCTGCTGTCGTTCTTCGTGTTTATCGCCTTTGCGGTATTCAGCGTGCCCGGTGGATTGCTGGCGGCACGGATTGGCAAGAAGAAGCTGTTGCTGCTGGGACTCGGGTTGAACGCGGTGGCGATGCTGATTCCCTGCGTGATGGATCCGGGATTCAAATTGCTTCTGGGGTGTATTTTCGTTCTGGGCGTAGGAACGACGTTCCTGCAGGTGGCGGGCAATCCGATCATGCGCGACGTCAGCGCGGAAGGAAACTACGGACGGAACCTCAGTTTCGCCCAGGGCTTCAAGGGCATTGGAAGTACGGCTTCTTCCTATCTGGTGACGGCCATTGCCGGCTTGGCGTTGTTCCAGAGCCTGGGGTGGCGGGGTGTCTTTCCGGTTTTCTTCGTTCTGATGGCCGTGGCCTTTGTGTGGGTGGCGACGTTGAAGGTGGAAGAAACCAAAGCGGATGTGCCGCCGAGTATCGGTTCGAGTGTGGGACTTCTTAAGAAGCCGGTGTTCGCGATGGCGGTGCTGGGGATCTTTCTTTATGTCGGCGCCGAAGTATGCATGGGGCGGTTCCTGCTGCCGCTCATGAAGGCCATGGGGGTGTCGGAGGCCAGGGCGACCACGTTCGGCCCGGCGTTCTTCTTCTTGATATTGACGGTGGGCCGGTTGCTTGGCGGCGCGGTTCTGCATCTGATGACGCCGCGTACTTTCTTCCGGATCTCGGCTGCCCTGGGGCTGGCCGGCGCGGTGGTTTTGATGCTGGGCCAGTCGTCGCTGGCCGTCGTGGGCGTACTGGCAGCGGGGTTGGGCTTTGCGAATATCTGGCCGATGCTCTTTTCCATCACCGTCGAAGAGGACCCCGCACGGAGCAGCGAATTGAGCGGCTTGATGTGCATGGCCATCTCGGGCGGAGCCCTTGTTCCGCTGCTGATGGGTAAACTGGTCGATTCCGGCATGACAGCCGGGGCGTTTGTTGTGCCGGTCGTCTGCTTTGCGTATCTGCTGATTCTCTCTCTGCAAAGCGGCAGCAAGGCCAAAGAAGCTCCGGTTACTGAATCCATCCCCAGCCCTTAAAAACAGAGGACATTGAACCGTGAACAGCACGCATGGCGATCGAATTGTATTGACGCTGGATGCCGGCGGCACCAACTTTGTGTTTTCGGCGATGCAGGGCATGAAGGAGGTAGCCACGCCGGTTCGATTGCCGGCGCATGGCGATGATTTGGAGAAGAGTCTTGGCTCGATGACGCAGGGATTCTCGCAGGTGATCGATCAACTGGACGCCAAGCCGGTGGCGATCAGTTTTGCCTTTCCCGGCCCCGCGGATTATCCCAACGGCATCATCAGCAATATGGGCAATCTGCGGGCGTACGCCAACGTGGCCCTGGGGCCGTTCCTGGAAGAGCGGTTCAAGCTTCCTGTCTTTGTGAACAACGACGGAGACCTGTTTGTCTATGGCGAGGCTATCGGCGGGTTCCTGCCCAAAGTCAACAAGATGCTCAAAGACGGCGGTTCACCGAAGCAATACAATAAGCTCTTCGGGATCACCCTGGGGACCGGCTTCGGCGGCGGGCTGGTGGCGGATGGGCGGTTGTATATCGGCGACAATTCCGCGGCCGGGGAAATCTGGATTACGCGGAACAAGCGGCGCCCGAAGTGCTTTGCCGAAGAAGGTGTCAGCATTCGAGCGGTGCGTGGCTCCTATGCCCGGGCGGCGGGGATCGACGTGGCCGATGCGCCGACGCCCAAGGATATCTTCGAGATCGGCATCGGAAAGAAAAAAGGCAATCGCGAAGCGGCCGTACAGGCATTCGCCGAGATGGGCGAGGTCATCGGTGATGCGCTGGCCAACGCCATGACCCTGCTGGACGGCCTGGTAGTCATCGGGGGCGGATTGGCGGCGGCGTATCCTTTGTTCATCGGGGCGGTTCTTCAGGAGATGAACGGGACGATTGAGAGTTATGCGGGCGAAAAGCTCCCGCGCATCGTCCAGAAATGCTTTGACCTGGAGAATGAAGCGGCCAGGAAGCGGTTCATCGAGGGTGAGGTTATGGAACTGTCGGTGCCGGGCACGCAGAAGACGGTGAGGTACGATTCCATGAAGCGAATCGGCATTGGGCCGGCTGTGCTGGATACCAGCCATGCCGTCGCGGTGGGCGCCTATGCCTTCGCGCTGAATCAGTTGGATCGCGCATAACAGACAAACGAATTTATTGCCTCCAGGAGAGATGCCATGCAGACGAAAACACGGGTGTTCCTATTCGGTGTGATGTCAGTTGCACTGGCGGCCGGAGCGCCGCAGACTCGGGCGGCCGGTGTGTACGAATCCAAACGTCCACCGGCGGACAAGCGGACTTTTGTCAGCGAAGCGGTGGACAGACAAATTGAAGAGATCGGGGCCTTTATCAGGGATCCGGAACTGGCCTGGATGTTTGCAAACTGTTACCCGAATACGCTGGATACGACGGTGGACTACGAAGTGATCGACGGCAAGCCGGATACGTTCATCATCACCGGCGACATCGACGCCATGTGGCTTCGCGATTCGACCTGCCAGGTCTGGCCGTACATGCCATTGATCGACAAAGACCCCAAACTGTGCGACATGATCAAGGGGCTGATCAACCGCCAGGTGAAATGCGTGTTGCTGGATCCGTATGCCAATGCCTTTTATAAGGATTTGACGCGTGTCTCGGAGTGGAATTCGGACCGTCCGAAAATCAAGCCGGGAGTCCACGAACGAAAATGGGAGATCGACTCGCTTTGTTATGTTGTCCGGCTGGCGAATGAGTACTACCGGATCACCGGGGACACCTCCGTCTTCGACAGCCAGTGGGACGAGGCGATGCGATTGATTTTTAAGACTTTCAAGACCGAGCAGCGCAAGGACGGCAGGACGCCCTATCGGTTTATCCGTTCGACGTCGCGGATGACGGACGCGCCCGTCTACGAGGGAACCGGGCGCCCCATATGCCCGGTGGGGATGATCTGCTCCATGTTCCGGCCGTCGGACGATGCGACGGTCCTGCCGTTCCTGATCCCGTCCAATCTTTTCGCCGCTCAGTCCCTGCGGCAGTTGGCCGCGATCTACAAGGCAGAGCTGAATGATCCGGCTTTTGCCGACGAATGCACCGCCCTGGCTGATGAGGTTGAACAAGCCATTATGGAATGGGGCACGGCGGAGCACCTGACCTTTGGCAGGATTTACGCCTACGAAGCGGATGGATTCGGCAATCGCCTGTTCATGGACGACGCCAACGTGCCCAGCCTGATGTCACTGAGCTATCTGGGCATCCACAAACCCGAGGATGCGATGTATCGACGTACGCGGGAATACCTCGTCAGTGACGCCAATCCGTGGTATTTCAAGGGAAGAGCCGCCGAGGGCTATGGCAGTCCGCATACGGGCAAGGAGTCCATCTGGCCGATGGGGATTATCCTGCGGGCACTGACCAGCAACGACAAGCAGGAGATCGCTCAGTGCCTGCACATGCTCAAGGCGACGCATGCCGGGACGGGATTCATGCACGAGTCCTTCAACAAGGACAATCCGGAAAACTTCTCTCGAAGCTGGTTTGCCTGGGCCAATACGCTTTTCGGCGAACTCATCGTCAAGGTGCACCGGGATTATCCTGACCTCTTGAAGAATCCCGAGATGTAACCGAGCGGATCCTTCATGCCCGGCGCCGTTCAGTCGTGGCTGTTGAGCCCCACCACCACATTGCCCTTCGACTGGTTGTCGATTTGCGGCTCGCCACGGAATACATTGCCGGTAATCACGGCTCGCTTGACGTCGGGGCCGAGGCTGACGTGCGGACGGGACTGGCGAAACTCGCAGCTGTTGACCAGAAGGGTCCCGCTGCCTGCCTGCAGCGCATACCGATCGCCCCCGGACCCGCCCCACTGCACGAAAGTGCAATCGCTGAAGCCCACGGCGCCTTTGCCGTGGATCTGAGCGATCTGATTCGCAGGTCCCCAGAACGAACAGTTGACGAACCGCACCGATCCGGTGTGCCCGGGCCCTACCGCGATCATCGTCGGGTCCGGTCCGTGAAAGGAAACGAACTCGCCGTTGGTGATGAGCAGCCCCATCGGCGCCGCCTGCTCCACCGAAAGAGCCGTCCAACAGTCGTCGGCGCCGATGCCAAGAAAGTTCCCGTTGCACACGCCGGCTGACGTTGCGATGAATCTGTAGCCGACTTTGTAGCCGAAACAGAACGTATTGAGGACGTATTGCCAATCGCTGCGCCCGAAGATGAAGGCCTCGCCGTTGGCCATCTGCCATTGGAACAGCTTCGGGGCCATGCTCCACCACGGATTGAAGTGCACGTTCTCGATCCTTCCAATGTCATAGATCGCATCGACCATGATGCCGCGTCGCAACGGCTGGCCGTGCACATCGCGGATCAGGTGCCGTTCGTTCTGCGTGGCGTCAATACCGTTGTACGGGTTGAGCAACTCGACTGCCAGAACGGCCGGGTTCTTGCCACGCATCGCAATCGCCCATGGATAGGCCTCGGGCACGTCATCATGCTTCTGCAGGGGATAATAGAGAACGACGCCCTTGAGGGTGCTGTTCGTGTTGAGCGTTATAAAGGCCGGACCATCCTCGCTGCCGGCGCTTTCCGTGGGCATGAGCGTAGTGCCATCGTCAGTGGGTTTGGGCAATCCAGCATCTCGCAGGCCGTTGTGAGCGGGTACAGACTGCCACACGCCGATCAGCGACACGCCGTCCGGCACGCGCAGATGGCCTTCGAAACGGTAGTTGCCCGTCGGGGCGTAAACGGTCTGCGATTCGCTCTTCGCGGCTGCGTCCAGGGCTCGCTGAAATGCCTGCGTGTCATCGGTCTGGCCGTCGCCGACGGCGCCGAATGAGCGAACATTGACATACGGATCGGGCGATTCTGTTTGGCTTGCTGCAGGAGTCACTCCACAGCAAAGCGGGGCAAGGCAGCCAACAAGCCAGAACCTGATTCGACGAGTAGTAGTCATGACAACCTCCTTGACGTCGTGAACAAAGCTTGCAGCCCGGCAATGGTTCCTCCCCGCGCTGCCGGGGAATCTATGCGAACGCCGAAGTACTATCGTGGTGCGATGCCAGACGGAGCAGGATGCGGAGTACCGGCCCGCAAGTCTACCCCCAGGCGTCGAATACGTCAACGATTTCGACGTGACTGCGCAGGTGAGCTATTCGTTGCGGCTGGGCTGAAAACTGCTATCGTGAGAAAAGAAAACGGGCGTCCATGAGCCCCCCGCCGGAGCTTGGCGTATAAGAAATGCAGGCCCCCGGTGGCAAAGGCCTGCACGTGGAAGCGGTGCGGATTCCACCGCCCGCGACATTATCGCCATAACGGCTATGCGCTACGACGATTCCGGCGCGGCATGACGAACATGCACGCTGCGCCGAACAGTACTGTGGGAACCGAGCCGGGCCCGGTATCGCCAATACGCGTGAGATTTCCAATGAGACGCGCCAAGCCCAGCGATCCTTGCGCAGGCCAGGCCGACAGAAGGGTTGCCCCACAACCAGGAGGAATGAGGATACGGCCTCGGTTCATGCTGCCTCCGCAACCATCGTATGCAGACACACACACGCGTGTTTCAGAATACCCTGGCTGGAACTCGCCGGGTCGCGCTTCCAGCATGTGACATACGATTCAAATGGGCGGAAGGCAAAAGGAGAGCCTGCTCGACGGCAGGAAAAGAAGGGGGGCATATGGTCCGATAATGAACGCCCCCTCCCCCACCGTTACGAGCAGCATAACCAGAAGCGGCAGATGCGCATGACAGGCGATCCGAGCGTACGGAGCAGACAACAAGCGATTCGAACTCGCCGAAGGAAGCACCGGCAGACATGAGCGAAGAGTAAGGCTACTCGTCGTCGCTGTCAGGCAGGTCGACGCCGCCTGGACTGCTGCGCCGATACTGGTTGGGCGGAACGCCGATACGCTGCTTGAAGAGGCGATGGAAGAAGCAGGGATTGTCGTAGCCGACGCGGCGGGCGATCTCGTTGCAGCGAAGCTCGGTGGACTTCAAAAGAGTCTTGGCGGCTTCGAGGCGGAGCGTCTGCTGGTAGGCGAGCGGGGGAACCTGGAACGTCTTCTTGAAGGCGCGGAACAGATAACCCTTGGAAAGCTGGGCGATCTGTGCGAGTTCGTCGATGCTCAGCTGTTCCATGTAGTGGCGGTCAAGGTAGTCCTTGACGGCATAGATGCGATTGGTCAAAGCGGCCTGGTCATCGTCGGATACACAACAGTCCGTGACGAGCATGTCCAACAACCGAGCGAGGGTGCGATGCGCGTGGAAGCCGGAGAGCGGGCTCTGGCGTTGGACATAGTCGCTGAGCTGGACGATGTTGGCAACAAACTCGCGGACGAGGTGCTTGGCCAATTGCGGCTGATCCGAGAGGGTCAGCGGCACGCCGGTGTAGAGCGAGAGAAGCTCCGCCATGGGGACGGCGAGGTGCTCGCCGTCGGCGGTTTCGCAGGAGAACGTGACCTCGGAGTAGATGGTATCGCCGCGACGGGTGACAAAGTCGTGCGGCTGGCCGGGCGAGATGATCGCGAGTGTGCCGGGCCGGGCCTCGCAAAAGACGCCGTCGCGGGAATAGCCCCCCCTGCCGCCCGTGAAGATGTTCAGGTGGTAGACGTCGTGGACGTGCTCTCGGAAGGTCAGGCGGTCCCCGATGGCCCGGTCCTGGTCCACGGCGGTATGGTGGATGATCGGGTAGTAGAGCTTGCCCTGGTAGGCGAGGAGGAGCCCTTGGGCATTGAACTCGGGCTGTCTGACGCGAACGTATCGGTACATAGGTTCGTATCGTGCATGAAATAGTCCATATTTCCCACTCGCGGTGGGGTTCGAGGATCATTATTATGTAATAGTCGAGAGAAAAGCAAGGAAGAAATTGCCGGCGGGTCCGCATTCTGGGCGGCCCGAAAAATGGCCCGTGAGACGGAGGCGATGAGCGATGACGAACGAGCAATGGGAGGTGCTTCTGGCAGTACTGGAGGGTAAGGCGCTCGAGGCGGCGCCGGTGGGGTTTATCATTGACAGCCCGTGGCTGCCGGGATGGGCGGGGATCTCGACCCTGGACTATTACACAAACGAACGGATGTGGTTTGAGGCGAATCTGCGGGCGGCCCGGGAGTTTCCCGAGGCAATGTTCCTGCCGGGGTTCTGGGCGGAGTATGGGATGTGTACGGAGCCGTCGGCGTTCGGCGTGCGGTGCAGCTGGGAATCGCAGGATCTGCCGTATGCGCACAAGATGATCGAAAGCACCGCCGACATCGATTCGCTCGTGCAGCCGGACCCGCGGCGGGACGGGCTCGGACCCTTTGTGTTGTCGCGATTGGCACACTGCCGAGCCGAAATCGAGTCGGCGGGGCACGCGATCCGGTTTGCGGTGGCGCGAGGGCCGTTGAACGTCGCGTCATTCCTGATGGGCAGCACGGAGTTTCTGATCACGCTCAAGACCGAGCCCGACAAGGCTCATGCCCTGCTCAAGCGGATCAACAAGTACCTCGTCGAGTGGCTGCGGGTACAGAAGGAAGCCTTCGACACAATCGACGGCATTTTCGTGCTCGACGACATCGTGGGATTCTGCGGAGAGAAGGATTTCAAGGAGTTCGCCCTGCCGTACCTGAAGGAGGATTTTGCCGCCTTCGATGCGTCGGTGCGATTCTTCCACAACGACGCAGCCGGGAAAGTCTGTGCGCCGCACCTGCCGGAAATCAGGGTGAATCTGTTCAACTTTTCCTTCGAGCACAGCCTGGCGGAAATGAAAGATTGGACCGGCGGGCAGGTAGGACTGCTGGGAAATATTCCGCCGCGGGACGTGCTGGCAAACGGGAACGCCGAAGACGTCGATCGAAGCGTGCGCGAAGCGTTGGCTGGGATCGACGATCGTTCACGGCTGGTGCTCTCGTGCGGGGGCGGAATGCCACAAACCGTGTCCAGCGAGAACATCCGGGCGTTTATCGCAGCAGCAAGGAGCTGAGGACGAAAATGCTAGGCGGTGCGGCGGGCGGCGCGTTTTCGCTCGTTCTCCGTGAGCAGGCGTTTGCGCAGCCGAATGTTCTTGGGAGTGATTTCCACGAGCTCATCGTCGTGGATGTATTCGAGGCAGGCTTCCAAGGACATGATCCGTGGGGGGCGTAGCTGAACGTTTTCGTCCTTGTTGGCGGCACGAATGTTGGTGAGTTGCTTGGCGCGGGTGGCGTTGACGGGGATGTCCTTTTCCTTGCAGTGTTCGCCGACGATCTGGCCTTCGTAGACCTGGTCGGTGGGCTTGACAAAAAAGATGCCGCGGTCGTAGAGCTGGTCGAGGGCGTAGGCGGTAACCTGGCCGGTTTGGGAGGCGACCAGCACGCCGGCGGTGCGGTGGGGAATGGGGCCGCGGAGGGGCTCGTAGCGAAAGAACGTGTGGTGCATGACGGCCCGGCCTTGGGTGGCGTTGAGCAGGCGGGGTCGCAGGCCGATCAGACCGCGGGCGGGAATCGTGAACTCCATGTGAAGATAGTCAGCGGCGCCGGATTTGGCGTCCATCTTGACGACTTCGGCACGACGATCGCCCAAGAGGGCCATGACGGCGTTTTGACAGTCGAGCGGGCAATCGATGGCGAGCGATTCGATGGGTTCGCACTTCTTGCCGTCGATGTCGCGAAAGATGACGCGGGGCTTGCCGACGGTGAGCTCGTAGCCTTCGCGACGCATGTTCTCAAGAAGGATGCCCAGGTGCATGAGTCCACGGCCCGAGACAACGAATTCCTCGGGTGTCTCGCCGGGAGCGACCCGCAGGGCGACGTTGGACTGGAGCTCTTTTTCGAGGCGAGCCTTGATCTGTCGGCTGGTGACGAACGAACCGTCCCGGCCGGCGAAGGGGCCGTCATTGACGCGGAACGTCATATCCAGGGTGGGCTCGTCGACGCGGATGACAGGCAAAGCCTCGGGCTCGTCCGGACAGGCGATGGTATTGCCGATATCGACGGATTCGAGGCCTACGACGGCACAGATGTCGCCTGCGGAGACGGCCTCGACCTGCTTGCGGCCGAGACCCTCGTAGGTGAAGACCTGCAGCGCCCGCTGGCGGGACGCTTCGCCGTCGCGGTTTATGACGGTAACGCTTTGCCCCTGCGTGAGACGGCCGGACACGACCCGGCCGATGGCGATGCGACCAACGTAATCACTGTAATCCAGAGCGGTCACAAGCATCTGAAGCGGGGCGTCCGGATCCGCTGCCGGCGGCGGAACATGGCGAACAATGCTGTCAAAAATCAGACGCAGGTCCGACCCGGGAGTCTCGGGGGCGTCGGAAGCCCAACCGTCGCGAGCGGAAGCGAAAATCAGCGGAAACTCGAGGGCCTTGTCGTC
>JAFGCA010000417.1 GCA_016932895.1 Sedimentisphaerales bacterium
GAAGCCAACGGCACGCTCGAAGGGCAGGTGGCCGACGTGGCGGACCGCGTGGCGTATAACTGTCACGACCTGGAAGACGGGATGAAGGCTCGGCTGATCGAGAGCGACCAGATGCAGCACATCGGCATTTTCGCCGAAGCGGCCGAGCGGGTGGGTGCCGATCGCATCGAGGACTGGACGATCCGCCGGACGCGTACGGCCAAGGCCATTATCGACAGGCTCGTCAGCGACTGCATCGACGCTAGCGGGCAAAACATCGCCCAGGCCGGCATCCGCACCGCCCGCCAGGCCTGCGAACGCCCCGAGAATCTCATCGGACTCTCCGGCGACAGCCATACGGCCCTGGCCGAGTTAGAGACGTTTCTCTACGAGAATTTCTACCACCACCCAAGATTGATCGAGACGGCCGCCAGGGTCCGCTCCTGGCTTACCGAGCTGTTCGAAGGACTGTGCGCCGAGCCCGAGTCGATGCCGACCTACTTCCGGAACTTCATCCCAAAGCACGGCCTCCAACGCGCCGTCTGCGACTACATCGCCGGCATGACCGACCGCTACTGCCTCAAGCTCTTGGGCGGCGGGGGTCGCTAGACCGAATAAGCGCGGTTCCGAAGGAACGAACCAGTTGCTTGCAGGGTGGCCTTCGCTCCTGTAAACTCGTTGGAGTGAGAACGAAAGCAGATCGTCTTGGAGTCTGGCTTGCGCATGATTGAACAGATTAGCATCAAGAACTTCAAGAGTTTCAAGGACGTCACCGTCAAGCTGGGGCCTCTGAACATTTTCATTGGCCCCAACGCCAGCGGCAAATCCAACTTCTTCGACGCCCTACGCGTCCTCCAGGGCATCGGCTACGGCTTCACACTCCACGAAATCCTCGACGGCAAACCAAAGAGCGCTACCAGCGAAGTTTGGGAAGGCATCCGCGGCGGTAGTGCAGAGATTGGATTCGCCTTTCAGGATGGAAATAAGTCTACATCGTTCCAGGTGGACGGGAAGCTCCCGGGTGAGTCGTGCAGTCCTTTCGAGTTTGCCCTTGCCTTTGTGGCCGAGGAGGGAGACTCTGGCGCGGAGCGTTTGTCCGTCTCCGGGAATACCATTTATCAGGCCTGTGCAGAGCGTATGAGGGGGCCGTTACCGCGCGTGATCTACCACCCAGGGACGGGAGGACACCTTGCTGCCGATCAGGATTGTCCGGTGTTAGTACAGGTCGCTCGCAGTTTTCGTGACTCGGACGCCAAACAGGTGGCGCATGTGTTGGCGGATATGCAGTGTGTTGATCCTTCGCCGGCGCTCTTGCGTGAGTACGCGAGGGCTTATGAAATCAAGCGGATGGGGGAGTCTGGGGAGAACTTCGCTGCCTTGATCCGAATGATCTGCAGTGACCCCGGGGCCAAGGAAGCCTACCTGAGTTGGCTGCGCGAACTGCGACCCCGTGAAGTGGATGATGTGGGCGTGTTGAAGGGTGCTCTTGGCGAGCCGATGCTGATGATGAAGGAGGGGGATCGGGAATGGCCGGCGGCGGTTCTTTCGGACGGGACGTTGCGCTTTGCGGCGATTGCGGCGGCGTTTTTCCAGCCGGATATGCCCGGCATTATCACGATTGAGGAGATTGAGAACGGCATTCACGCCAGTCGGTTGCGCCTTTTGGTGGAGTTGCTGCGGAGCCGGACGGCTGGGGGCAAAACCCAGGTGATTGTCACGACGCATTCGCCGCTCGTGCTGGCCTGGCTCAAGCCCGAGGAGTACGCCACGACATTCTACTGCAAACGCGACGAGGAGACGGGCGAGTCGCATATCGTCCCGCTAAACGAGATTCCCCGCTTTAACGAGATCGTCAGCAAGCAGCCGATCAGCGATCTGTTTGCCGAGGGTTGGATGGAGGCGGCCCTGTGAGCTTCCGGGTGCTCGTCATTCCTGAGGACCCCACGTATAACGGCTATATTCTTCAGCCCCTCGCAGAGAGGATTTTGAGCGAGCTCGGCAAACCCAACGCTCGCGTCACAATACTCACGAACCCGAAACTGAACGGCTACCCTCACGCCATCCGTGCGATTCGGGGCGACCTCATCGACCGTTACAGCCACCTCGATCTGTGGCTGTTTCTGCCCGACGGCGACCGGGCGGGGGACTTGACACCTCTTGAAACAGAACTGGGCGAGCAAGGCATACACCTGTTTTGCTGCGCAGCGCAGCCTGAGGTGGAAGCGTGGCTGATGGCCGGCCACCGAAACCGACTGAGCATTTCCTGGGGACAGGTGCGCGAGCACGGCCGGCTCAAGGAGGATGTCTTCGAGCCGTTCCTGGCGGAGTTCGGCGATGCGCGAAGTCCCGGCGGAGGGCGCGAACGTCTGATCCGCGAGACACTCGCCAACTATCGGGGACTTCTATCCGTTTGTCCGGAGCTGGCCCAACTCGAGGATCGCTTGCGAGCTCTTTTGTCGCGGAACACATGAGAAACAGGCATATCTTCGGCTGACCCGGCTTTCGGGTACTTCTGGATCGACGGGTGGCAGCGTCAAGCGGCAGCTTGGCGATGGGGGAGTTGTCTGCTGCGCGTGGCGCTATACGAGCCTCGGGCGTTGCGCCATCGCCAAGTCCTTCGGACTTGACGCTGCCACCCGGAGCTGTCCAGGGCCCAAAAGAATTATGCCCGAAAGATTGCCCAGACACTTGCTGCGGCTCGCCGATAATCTTTGACTGCGCTTCTTGTTTCCATTATCGTTTTGCCACTATGAGACGACTGATTGCATCTTGTTTTGGTTTGGGCCGGCTGCCTCCGGCGCCGGGGACGTGGGGGTCGCTTCCGCCGGTTCTGGTATTCGGCATCCTGCTGCATTTCGGCGCGCCCGCGCCCGCGATGGTGGGCGTGATGGCGGTGCTGGTCGTGCTGGGGGCGGTCGCGTGCGTGACGTGCGCGCCGGCGGTGGTGTCGATTCTGGGCAGGACCGACCCGGGCGAGGTGGTCGCCGACGAGTTCGCCGGCCAGGCCCTGACGTATCTGGTTATACCCCTTTTGCTGCCGGGAGATTTGTCTTTGAAGCAGTGCTGTTTTGTCACGGGGCTCGGATTTTTCTTGTTCCGCGCTTTTGATATCACCAAGCCCTGGCCGATAAAGAAACTGGAACAATTCCCCGACGGCTGGGGCATTCTGGCGGATGACTTGCTGGCGGGTGTGTACGCGGCCGTCGTGCTGTGGGTTTGTATCAGGTTGTGGATTGCCGGGTAGTCGGACCTCGAAAGGAACGGATGGGGACCCAGTACAGCGTTGAAGTTTGCCAGCAGCTTGAAGAGCGGTTCCGGGCGGCCGGGGTACATCGGCCGATGCGGATCATGCGGCACGAGGCCGGGACCGAGTTGACGTATCAGGTGCGTAGCGTGGGCGGCGGCGCCGAAGCGACCGTGCGCCTGGCGATTGAGCGGTTCGTCGGCGGAGGGTTCGCCGGGCAGGTCTACCAGGTCAAGATCGTGCAGGTAGAGGGGGATTCGGTGCCCGGGGTGGAGGCCGGTGCGATCTGCGCGATGAAGATCCTGATTCCGCCTTCGGGCTTTTCCTGCCTGTTTCGCAATCTGCTCTACTGGATCGGCTTTCAGGGCCCGTTCCAGCTTCAGGTCAATCCGACGGCGGCCCGGGCCGGGGCTCTGTGGCAGAAACTCATCCGGCGCGGCGCCAAGGTCAAGTTCGGTGGCGAGCAGGCCGTCGTTGACATTTACGGCACGTTCGTCGACGAGCAACTCGGCAGTTGCGGTGAGCTGAGCGAGTGGGTCCAGGGCCGCACCTGGCTGCTGGAAGTCGATGACCGCCTCGACCTGCTCAGGCAATGGCGCAAGGGCCGGGCAGTGGACGAGTCGCAGCTCGGATCGCCCGAATATCGAGCCAAGCGCCGGTTCATGCGCGACTTCGTCAGCCTGCTGCACGAGATGGGCGCGCATGAATTCGCCCGGCAGTACGAGTGGTCCACCTGCAAGAGCCAGCCGAATTGCCTCAAGCGACAGGGGCAGGATGAAGACCCGGACGCGGGGCTGACCGCCGTCGATTTTCGCGCCGGGCTGACCCTCCTGCCGTTGCTGCCGATGAGCCCGGGAGACATAAAGCTGATCGGCCTGGGGATCGCGCGCGGGTCCCTGGTGCAGTTCGACCGGGGCAGCCTCTCGCGACTGGAAGAGTTCGTCCAGGCCCACAGCGCCGAGTTTGAGGACATGCAGGACGCGCTGTCGGAGCTCAAGGCATCCGAACGCGTCTATCGCGATTCCATTCCCGACGTCACCCACAATCACGTCCGGTTGCTCTACAGCCGCCGGCTGTGGGCGATGATTTTCGACAGCGCCGTTACGGGCTGGAAAGTGCGAAACCTCGTCGAGCAGCCCTGCGCCGAACGTCTGGGAAAAAGCCGCTTCCGAACCTTTCTGTTCTTCCTGATCGGCTGCATCCCGTTCCTCGGCAAGGTCCTGCGGCGGGCCTGGGGGCGACACGATTGGCGCAAGCACTACGTCCGAATGCTCGGCAGCGCGCGTTACTTCGGCCGGGCCTTCAAGGCCAGGGTGGCGGAGAAATCGATCCAGTGGTATCGGGCCGGGCGCATGGACGCAGAGCGGGCGCTTCGACTGGCGGATCGGCCCTGGCGGTTCCTCGCGCACGCGCCCTTTTCGATCCTGCCGGCGGGACTGCACCGGTTCCTGACCGACGCGGGTTTTGCCCGGGAAAAGCTGGCGTATCTGCTCGTGCGGCCCGTCCGTCTCTACTTCAACGCCGAGATGCGCGAGCAGTGGCTCCGCGAGATGCTGGCCGAAGGCAAGAAGAAACACATGCTCAGTGATGAGGACGCCGCCACGATCGTCTCGCAGTTGAACGAGCCGTTCATCCAGAAGTATTTGAAGAGCCTGGCGGTGCACGTCTGCACGCTGCCGGTAACCCAGGTGGTTTCGGTGGCGGTCGCGGCCTACTACTACTTCACCCATCCGGAGACGCCCCAGGGCGAACGAGCCATCGCCGTGGCCGGCATCCTGGCGTTTTTCCAGGTCGTGCCGCTGTCGCCCGGCTCCCTGACGCGCGGGCTGTACGTGCTGTATTTAGTCATTCGCGAGCGCAACTTCCGCGATTACAACATCGCCGTGTTTTTAGGCTTTTTCAAGTACGTCGGTTACCTGGCGTTTCCCATCCAGATGACGTATCGCTACCCGGCGTTGGCGCGGTTCATGGCGGCCCACTGGGCCACCGAGGCGGTGCACATCGTGCCCGTCTTCGGAGAGCGCGGGGCGCTGATGGAGCACTGGGTCTTTAGCCTGTTTTACAACTGGCCGCTGACGATTCGCCGGCGGATGCGTCGCCGGGCGGAATTGCGCGCCTCGTTGCGTTCTCGGTACTGGCACATCGGCCCGTGCGCGCTGGCGGCGGCAGCGGTCTTTGGCGCCGTCGGCTACCAGTATTGCGGTCGCGTCGGGCAACTGCCTGCCCTGAGAGAATTCTGGTGGCTCGTTGTAACCGTGCCGCTGTTGTGCGGGGCGGTCGTTACGCTGGGCTGTGGCGGCGCTGCGCTGGGCAAACGCATCGCGGCCGCCGCGATAGCCGGACTGGTGGCCGCGGCGTTGGCCACTGCCCTCTCGGCCCTGATCGCCCGCACCGGTGCCGTAGTCGAGGCCCCCTTGATCGGTCTCGGCGTCTGGCGCGTTTTCATCTTCTCCCTTCTTTCGGTCGCCGGTGCGGCCCTGACCGAGCTGACCCTGCCCGAACCCAGGTCGTAACCGCAGGTCGGTTGCACTCCCGACGGCCGCCGCCGTCGTCATCTTGCCCGCCGCTCGGCGCGCTTCCAGGCCTGGTGCGCAGCAAACCATCGCCTTGACGGGCGAAAAATGCGCCGGAAATGCAAAAAATCCACCGGCGGCCGGGAGTCGAAAAAGGCCCCGCAATCGCTTGAATTGCAGAACTCTCTCGGCGGGAGGAAAAATTGCGGTGCGGAATTGGCTCGGCGCAGGAGAAAAAATATGGGAAAATACATAGTTCGACGTATAATAAGCGTGTAATGAACCGGCGGGATTCCACCGGGCAGTACCGGGCGGTTCAATGGTTTTGAAGTCTCTGAGGAGGTTTTCCTCCTATGTTTGCCAATAGTTATAGCTCCCTGTGCGACGACTTCTACGTCGATATGCACGTGAATACGGAACTTGAGCTTCCCAGGGGTCGGGATACGATCCTGACGTTTTTCGAGCGGATTCAGAAGCAGTTTCCGCAGATGGGCCGGTTCTATCGACGCGACAAGAACGAGTACTATCTCGAAGAAGAACACGGCGCGGGGCAGTACCGCTGGGTCAGTCTCGAAGGAGACCGGATCGGTTCCGGGATGGTCAATCCGGCGAGCTTTCAGGACGCGTATGATCTGGACCGGTTGGTTCTGGGACTGATGCCCTACATGCTCGGGGTAACCTCGCTCGACGTGGACTCGCTCGATCTGACGTTCGCGATGGATTTCGACTGCGCGGGCCACCATGACGAAGTCATTGCCGAGGCGCTGTTTGGCCTGAGCGCCTTCGGCAGTATGGCGGATTGGCCGCACTCCAAGCCGATCGTGTTCTCTCCTGCGATGGTCATGGGATTGTCGGACGACATGCACGTGCAGGCCCGCATCAGCATCGATTCCAAGACCAGTATCTACGAGCCGGGAGAGAAGGAGCCTGGCCGCGACGAGGCGATTACGCTGTCGGTGGCCGTTCGGCAGTATCCTCGCACGAATGAGAAGTTCGATGCGTCGGCTGCCTTCGAAGAGCAATGCCGGCTGGCGGAGGAGCTGATGGCCGAGAAGATCGTCCGCCACTTCGTGCAGCCGCTTACGGAGGTGATCGCTCAAAGACGATCGACGTGATTCTGAAAGGAGTCCGAATGGCGATTGAGGCGCCGCTGAGCCGGTACAAACGAAACAGTATCAAGATTTATATTGTGGCGTGTATTTTGGCGGCGCTCTGGTTCGGCTACGACGGATACCTGAGCAAGAAGTTCATTCAGCAGCACACCGACGAGCAGGGCAACCCGGACAGCACGCTCGTCTTCAATCGGATCTCTCCTCCCTTTTTTCTCGGCGGCGTGGCGCTGTTGGCCCTCTACTTCTATGCCGTCAGGGGACGGAAAGTCGTCGCCGATGACGATGCACTGCTCGTCGCGGGAAAGGTGAAAATTCCCTACGACGCGATCGTACAAATCGACAAAACCCACTACGAAAAGAACGGCTGCTTCGTCGTCACGTACCGAAACGAGGGCGGAAGAGAAGTAAACCGCAAGCTCAGCGACCGCGCGTATGACAACCTCAAGCCCATTCTCGAACATCTCGTAGCCCAGATCACGTAGACCGCCCGCCTCGCCCGACCGTCGTCATTGACCTCTCATTCCAGGCCGGAGCAGGCAATCTCACCTCGCCAGATTGGCTTTGTTTTCTCGCCCGACCCTCCTTTCTGGCCCGAAAACGCACAAATTGGCTTCGTTTGACATTGCACGCTCCCATCGTTGCGAATCCCCAATCGGCAATCTCCAATCCCCCGATGGCGCGCCCGCCGCCCCAATTGGGTTTGTTTTGCGTTTCCGTGGTTTGGATCATTCGCATTTCGGATTTGTTCAGGATTTCGAGTTTAGGATTTCGTATTTCCGGGGTTCGCCCGGCCCCGCCTCCCGCGAATCGTCAATCCCCAATCTCCCATGGCGGGCCTGCCACCGCCACAGATTGGGTTCGTTTGGCGCACCCGCTGGGCCGAATTGGCTTCGTTTTGCATTTCCTGTGGTTTGGATCATTCGCATTTCGGATTTGTTTAGGATTTCGAGTTTAGGATTTCGTATTTCCGGGGTTCGCCCGGCCCCGGGCGAATTGGGTTTGTTTCGCATAGTCCCACAGCGGCGCTGCCTTCATCGCCGTCGGCTTCCAGGCGCCCGCCGGCGCGACGAGGGGTTGTGATTTCCGATTTGCCACGTATCATTCCGCGGCCTCCTGCTTCCTGTCCGTCTCA
>JAFGCA010000418.1 GCA_016932895.1 Sedimentisphaerales bacterium
AAAAACGGCTCGTCGCGATGGCTCCGCACGAACGCGATCGCCTCATCGGTCAGACGGTCGGTGAGATACTCGCCTTCTTCCCTGGCATCGAGCCCCGGGATATCGTAGGGCGCGAAGTAGCTGGGCGGGCCGCCGTAACAGCAACCGCCCACGTTGAGGTCGAAGCCCTGCCACTCGGGCCGTCGCGTCGGCTCGACAGTGCCCATCTCCTGTCTCGTCCCCGAGAGGTGCCACTTGCCGATGAAGGCGTTGGCATAGCCGGCCTCCTTGAGACGCTCGGCGATGGTGACGTGGTCGAGCGTGAGATGATTGACCATCTCCGCTGAGAGCAGGGAGGCGCCTTCCGGCTCGAATCTCTTCTGGTCGGGGATGTGATTCGTGATGGCCAGGCGCGCCGGGGATTGACCGGTCATGATCGCTGCCCGCGTGGGCGAGCACACCGGCGCAGCGCTGTAGGCGTCGGTAAACCGCATGCCCTGCGTCGCGAGGCGGTCGATGTTCGGCGTCTCCAGGGCCTCGTTGCCCTGGCAGTGCAGGTCCGTCCAGCCCAGATCGTCGATCATGACCAGCAGGATATTCGGCGGGCCCTTGCGCTGCGAGCGGGCCGAACCGCCGGCCAAGCCCCGGCAGCCGCCCACCGCCGCCGACGCCATAGCCCAGCCGGCCGTCTTGAGAAAAATCCGTCTATTCATCTTCTGCTCCAGCTCTGTCACCGAGATTCCGTCGAACCCACAATAACCGCCGCTAAAATAAGCGACGGCTGCGCCAGAGTAAAGCGCAATGCGGTCGGGCGAGGTCGCCGCAGGATCGCTTTGACGCGCGTGTTGCCGGCGAGTATGGTATGCGGAAACGGTCGCGTCGGACCGCGACGGTCGGAAGAAGGATGTGTCGGATATGATCGATCTTAGGAAGAAGAAATACATCGTTGTTTTGCAGTGTCACATCGTCAAGGAGCGCTGCCCGGGCTATCTGTGCGAGAAGGCGTTTCACGAGCGCGCGGGCGGCTTCGCGCCGTATCCGAAGGACCAATCGTACCGGCTGCTGACGATGACGTGCGGGGGCTGCTGCGGCCGGGCCGCGCATCGCAAGCTCACGCAAATGCTGCGGACGATGAAGAAGAAAGAGGGCATCGGCAAGGAGCAGGTCGTCGTGCAGTTATCCTCCTGCATCGCGAAGGACAACTTCCACGCGCCGCCGTGCCCGCACCTGGACTATCTCAAGAGCCTGCTGGCCCGGATCGGCCTGGATGTGTGCGAGGACACCGTGATCTCGGAGAAGTCGGAGCGCCGGCGGGCCGGCGGTCGTTGGGCCCATGAGTAAGAAGGACAAGACTCCCAGCCTGTTCGGCGTCGAGGAGCCGCAGCCGCCCGTTGGCACGCACATCATCCGCGTGGCGCTGGCGTCGGCGGCCGATACGGAGTTCGACTACCTCGTGCCCGATACGCTCTGGCCCGTCGCCGTCGGCCAGCGGGTGGCGGTCCCGTTCGGCCGGGGCAACCGACCCGAGGAAGGGTTCTGCGTCGAGTCGGACCTCGCCCGCGAGGCCGCCTTCGGCAGCGAAGATCGTGGCATCCGGTTCAAGGCCGTGACGCGCGTCGTCGACGAGCGGCCCCTGCTCGACGCCCAACTGATGGAGCTGGCCCGCTGGATCGGCGACTACTACGTTTGCCCGCTGGGCCAGGTGCTGGCGGCGATGGTCCCGGGCGCGGTCAAGCGGGCCGCCGGCGTGCGCACGCAGCGGCTGGTCTATCTCGTCGCGCCGCCGGACGTTACGGACGCGTTGAAAGGCCCCAAGCAGAAGAAGCTCGTCGCCTTGCTGCGCGAGCAGGGGGCTGTGACGGCCGAGTCGGCGGTCGAGACCGACCGGGTGCTGGCCGAGGCCGACTGCCGTGCGTCCACGCTGAAGAACCTCGCCGACCGGCAAATCGTTCGCATCACCCAGAAGAAGGTGCTCTCGGCTCTGCCGGTCATCCCGGAAGGCATGGCGACCGCCCCGCACGAGGTCGTTCTGAACGCCGACCAGCGAACGGCTCTCGACCACATCAGCGGGCAGATCGAGTCCGACCGCTTCGGCGTGACGCTCCTGCACGGCGTCACCGACAGCGGCAAGACCGAACTCTACATCCGCGTCATCGGCCAGGTCCTGCAAAAGGGCAGGGCGGCTATCGTCCTGCTGCCCGAAATCGCGCTGACCACCCAGACGGTGCAGCGCTTCAACGCCCGCTTCGAGCGCATCGCCGTGCTGCACTCGGGCCTGACCGCCGGCCAGCGCAACGTCCAATGGCAGAAGATCCGCGCCGGCGAAACCGACGTCGTCATCGGAGCCCGCTCGGCCATCTTCGCGCCGCTGCCCAACCTGGGCCTGGTCGTCGTCGACGAGGAGCACGAGCCCAGCTACAAGCAGGACACCGTCCCGCGCTATCACGGTCGCGACGTCGCGATCAAGCGCGCCCAATTAGCTTCGGCGCACTGCATCCTGGGCACCGCGACGCCGTCGCTGGAGACGCTGCACAATTGCGAGACGCGGCGCAGCTTCACGCGGGTGCGCCTGCCCAAGCGCGTGATGGACCTGCCGATGCCGACGATGAAGCTGATCGACATGGGGCAGGGGGGTGTCACGCAGCACGCGCTGGACCTGCTGAGCCGGCCCCTGGTCGAGCGTCTCACCGAAACGCTGGCCCGCAAAGAACAGGCGCTCCTCCTGCTGAACCGCCGGGGCTACAGCAACTTCGTCTTCTGTCCCTCGTGCCGCCACGCGCTGCAATGCCGCAACTGCGACGCCACGCTCACGTTCCACAAGAAGCGTCGCCCGGCCGCGGCGATGAGCACTGTCACCGGCGGCCACATCGAGCACGGCTACGCCATCTGCCACCACTGCGGCGCCCAGACCCTCGTGCGGCGCAAGTGCCCGCTCTGCGGCAAGACGATGACGATGATCGGGCTCGGCTCGCAGAAGCTCGAAGAGGAGCTGGCGCGTCGATTCCCCGAGGCCCGCATCGCTCGCGTCGACAGCGACTCGATGGCCACGCAGGACTACTACCGGCTGCTGCGCGAGTTCGGCCAGGGTCGCATCGACATCCTCGCCGGCACGCAGATCCTCGCCAAGGGGTTGCACTTCCCCAACATCACGCTCGTCGGCGTCGTCAGCGCCGACACGTGCCTCTACCTGCCCGACTTTCGCTCGAACGAGCGGACGTTCCAGCTCGTCTCGCAGGTCGCCGGCCGGGCCGGACGCTCCGAAAAGCACGGCATCGTCTACGTCCAGACCTACTTCGCCGACCAGCCCGCCATCCAGTTCGCCATGGCCCACGATTTCGACGGCTTCGTGGCCGAGGAGATGAAGCATCGCGAGGCGTGCAACCTGCCGCCGCTGTGGCGACTGGCCATGATCGTGCTGCGCGATCCGAAGTACGACCGCGTGGAGGCCGCCGCCAACGCCATGCGCCAGCGGCTCGACCGCATCATCGCGCGGCAGCAGGTGCCGGCCCGCGTCCGTGGACCCATGCCCGCGGTGATCAGCCGTATTCAGCGATTCCATCGCATCCAGATCATCGTCCAGACGCCCGACGCCGCCGCGATGCGACGCCTCTTCGCCGCCCTCCGCAGCGAGCGGCCCATCCGTCCGGCCGTCAAAATCGCCATCGATATTGACCCCGTAAATTTATTGTAGCACCCTTGCATTCCAATTCGACCCGTGGTATATTCCCGCTTTCGGCCAACGGGGAGTAGCTCAGCTTGGCCAGAGCGCTGCGTTCGGGACGCAGAGGTCGCTGGTTCAAATCCAGTCTCCCCGATTCCCCCACCCCGCCATTCTCGGACCTTTTTCTGCGCGAGGTCTGCTTGCCGAACGGCTTCGGACGTGGTAGCGCACCAACTCATTCGTGACCGACGGGGCCGGAAAGCGTAGCTCGGCCGGGGGTGAAAATTACGTATTTTCCCCAATTGACACGGAACGGGAAGCAGTCATAATTTAGGCAGGAGTATGGAGTGGTGGTGAAGTGTCGCCCACTCGTGGTATGGAGGAGTGGCCAAAGCAGTTCCCACCCGTGCGGCATAGTCCCAGTCGACCTGCGATGTGCCGCCTCCGCCTCACACAGAGCGGATGAAGGGACTGCACGGGCACGGCTGCCCTGAAACGCCGACACGTCGCTTCGTCTGTTGTGACGCCGTCTGGTGTGGGCCGCGCACCGCCGCCGGGAACGGAATAGACAAACGGAAGTGTGGTGAGAAGATGGACCGTGATGTTCATTTCCTGGTGCTTTTGCAGGTATCCCTTCCCTCATTGCACTTACGCAACGGAATTTCAACCTGATAATCATCGAGGCGCGTATGCGCGCCGATGTCAGAAAATCTAAAGGAAGGAGGCTGTGATGCGAGAGAGGCGAATGGCTGCATTGATGTTGGCGATCAGTTTGGTGGTTGCTCCAACTGCCATGGCCGAGGTTGTCAGTCTGATGGGCGACAAGGACGGTTTCGGTGTTGGCTGCCCGATCGAGAGCGGGCGCAACTATCTCGATTATGGCGCGTACTATGCCGACTACCGGGGCGCCGGCGACCCCGCGTTCACGGACAAATGGCTCCTGGGCGACCAATCCTGGACGCACGGCTACAGCCTGGGGAGTATGACGCCTCTGTCGGCGAGTCTTGAGATCTTTGTGGCGGGCGTCGAGAACGCCGCCGCCGGAAGCGCGGACGTCCGCGTCGGCGGCACGAGTGTCGGTACGGTCCCGGGGCTGGAAGGCGGATACGATCTTACGCGAATCTTGACATTCGACGTCGCGGTCAACCTGCTCACGGGCTCTGACCCGGTGCTTGTCGATGTCTCCAGCGGAATGGACGGCTGGATCATCGACTACTCGCAACTGACGATAGAGACCGACGGTGCGGGAGGCGCGAACGGAACGACTCCCATCCCCGCGCCTGGTGCTCTGATCCTCGCAGGGCTCGGCCTTGCATGCCTGAACCTGAGAGCAACACGCCGGGCGATCTAATGCCGGTGCGCCATGTCTACGCCGCAGGGCTGTGAACCTCGCCTCACAGCCCTTTATCACTGCTGAGCCGGTTTTTCCTTCCCTTCACCGCGGCCTGGGCGTTCCCTCGCGGCCCCGGTCCATGTCATCAGAATTGATTACATCAAATCCTGGCATTAGGGGTTGACAGCCACCGCTCAACGTTCATACTTTGGTCTCCCAGTGGATCTGTGTATTGCATCCTTGACGTGAAGTTCTCTGCCCGTTTTCGCGCCATAACTGCGTCAATTCCGAGAGGCACTAGAATGTGCGGGCGCAATGGAGTCACTGGGGCGGAGGTCGGGTGCGTAAGACTCATGCCAGGCCGGCGGACCCGGGATGGGCCAGGGGGAGGCTCCCTATCAACGATATCCTACGGTGATGTACGCCGGCGCGAGCGTTACGCGGCTCACTCCTTCGGCCGTACACATTTCTCCGCAAGAGCCGGTTTGACCGGACACTCCCCGCGCGGAGAAAGGAGGTGATGAGCCCATGGACTACCGCTAAGAGCGTTTCAGAAAGGATGTATGGTTGCGTACCTCACACTGTCAGGGATGTGTAGTGGAGGAAAGAATCATGATTACCGCAAATGTGAAATCCATTGTAGTGTTTTGTCTTCTGGTTGGCCTGTCCGTTGTAGTGACGACGGCGCCCCCGGTCCGGGCGGATCCGCCGAAGGTGGTTTGTGTGCCGTGGTATCCGGCGAATCTGGCGGTCTCTCATGACACATGGACGGGAACGCTGATCACTCTCAAGGGGACCGCTCACGATCCCGATGGAGACAGCGATCTGGCCACCTACGAGTGGGATTTTGGCGACGGCAGCCCGCCGGACGTGGGCGTGGTAACGGATCCGTACGTCATCGAGACCGCACACGCGTACGGCGGCAGCGTCGGTGACATCTTCGTAGCCACGCTGACCGTTACCGACGCCGGCGGAGAGACCGGCTCCGACAACTACCTCGTGACGATTCGCGACGGTTCCGTTCTGTCGGTGCAGGTGAACGTCGCCATTGACGAAGGTTTGTGGAAACTGCACAAGGATATGGCCCGGGGAACCTATGCCGATGGGGCAGACTACGGGTACTTTTCCTATGGGTGGTACAACGCGTCAGCCACCGGTGCTTGCATCGAGGCCTTTGAAATCCACGGCCATCTACCCGACGGTAATCCCAAGGAAGACCCCTACGTAGAAACCGTGCAGAGGGGACTGAATTACCTTCTCGCTAATTCGTACGTACACGCGATCTCGCCCCAAGCAGCAGGTGATCCCGATACGAATGGCAATGACATCGGGATCGGCTGCTATACGGAGCCGGGTCACAGCATGTACGAGTGTGGTATCACCTTGATGACGTTTGCCAGCAGCAAAGCACCTGGAATGGTAGCGGCAACGGGTCCAGTGGATGTTGTTGGAAGGTCGTACGGTGACATCGTCCAGGACATGGTTGATTACGTGGCATTTGGCCAGAACGACTCTGGCTCGGCGCGAGGCGGCTGGAGATACCATGCAAACTATGGCGGTTCTTCAGACAACTCGTGCTCTCAGTGGCCCGTAATCGGCATGGAGGCTGCCGAAACCAATTTTGGGACTGCGATCCCCGGGTTCGTCAAGAGTGAACTGACTCTCTGGATCGACTACATTCAAAATGACACCAGCGGCGGATCGGGCTATACAGGGCCCGGGGATTGGGTCAACGTAGCCAAGACCGGTGGCTTGCTCTGCGAAATGAGTTTCTTTGGCGACGGACCCGGTGCCGTGCGCGCTGGGGCTGCCTGGAACTACATCGGCACCAATTGGGATACCGACTATGAGCATTTCCCAGGGAATAGCTACTATGCGTTCTATTCGGTGATGAAGGGGTTCAGGCTCATGGGAATCTACGCCCTCCCGGACGGAACCGACTGGTACGGCGATCCTGCCCGCGGATATGCCGCTCATTTGGTCAACGAACAAGACAGTGCCGGAAGTTGGCCCTCGGGTTATTGGTCCAGCCACCCCTTATCCAGTGCCTGGGCCCTGCTGACGCTCCAGGAGACGGTTGTGGAGCCGGGTCCGGTGGCGGATGCGGGACCGGATGTGCCCAAACACCCGCCGATCATTGAGGTTCAGTTCGACGGCTCGGGCTCTTATCACCTCGATTCGGACAAGGAGATCGTTCTCTACGAGTGGGACTTCGAGGACGACGGTGTGTATGATTTCAGCAGTTCGGAACCGACGGCCGCACACGCCTATCCGGCCGTCTACAATCCCGATGGGACCATCGACTGGGTCGCGACGGAAGCCGACTACACGGTCGTTCTCAGGGTCACCGACAACAGCAGCTCGCCCAAGACTGATACGGATGAGTGCATCGTCCACATCACGCCGCCGCCGTGGCCTCCCGTGGCCGATCCCGGCGGTCCGTACCTGGCGGCGAAGTGCGAGGAGATCATCCTCGACGGCTCGGGGTCCTACGCCCCCGGTGGCGAGCTGTATCCCGACCCGGCCCATCCGTGGCATGGATTCCTGGTCAGTTGGGAATGGGATCTCGACAACGATGGCGAATTTGACGATGCCACCACTGAAACGGTGGAGTGGATGAGCTGTGAGAAGGGCCTGTACGTCGTCGGATTGAAAGTGACGGACAACCTGTACGCCACGGCCAGCCAGGACACGGTCATCAACGTGGCCAACCGCCCGCCGGTGGCCGAAGCAGGCGGACCCTATAGCTGCGCCCTCGGCGAGATTACCTTCGACGGTTCGGCCTCAACCGACCCCGACGAGGGCGAAACCGAGACCCTGGAGTATCGCTGGGATTTTGAGACGGACGGCATCTACGATACGGCCTGGTCAACCGATCCCACCGCCACGCACACGTATCCGGCATGCGCCGAGTACACCGCCACGCTCCAGGTTCGGGACACCGACGGTGCGACCGACACCGATACGGCCGACGTCGTGCCCAACCGCCCGCCGGATTGCTCCGGCGCCTATCCCGATCCCCTGTTCCTGTGGCCGCCCAACCACAAGATGGTATCGATTGCCATCCTGGGTGTGACCGACCCGGACGGCGATCCCGTGACCATCACCGTCACCGGCATCACCAGCGACGAGGCGACCGCTTCCGACTTAGGTTCCGGCGGTGCCGAGCACGCGCCGGATGCAGAGGGAGTCGGAACCGACACCCCCATTGTCCGCGCCGAATCTTCCGGTACGGGCAACGGACGCGTCTACGAAATATCCTTTGACGCCGAAGACGGAATGGGCGGCATGTGCAGTGGTACCGTCAAGGTCTACGTGCCACACGACCAGGGCACCGGCGATGCCCCGGTCGACGACGGCCAGAATTACGATGCTACCCAAATAAACTGACCCGTCCTCTAAACGCACCATCCTCGGGGGAAGCAGCCGACAACTGCTTCCCCCTTTCTTCGCCTGCCGAGCGAGATTGCTTTCCCGGCGCGCCGGGACTCCTCGCAATGACATATACGAGTCCGCCGTGTCATTGCGAGCGAAGCGAGGCAATCTATAGCCGCACGGTTTATGAAACGCGGGATTACGCGACGGGGCCGAGGGAGTAGATTAGGGCGGCGAGGAGGGCGCCGAGGATGGGGGCGACGACGGGGATCCAACTGTAGGCCCAGTCGCTGGTGCCCTTGTTCTTGATGGGTACGAGTTGGTGGACCAGTCGGGGGCCGAGATCGCGGGCGGGGTTGATGGCGTAGCCGGTGGTTCCGCCGAGCGAGAGACCGATGGCCATGACCACGAAGGCGACGGGCATGGCGCCGAGGGAGCCCATGCCGACCTTGACATCCGTCGTGCCCGCGGTGACTTTCGGTCCGGCGATGTACAGCACGGCCAGAATCAGAACGAACGTGCCAATGACCTCGGAGAGGATATTGTTGAGAGGCTTGCGAATCTCGGGGCCGGTGGCGAAGGTGGCGAGGATGGTGCCTGGGTCGGTGCTGATGTCGTAATGGTCCCGGTAGAACAGCCAGACCAGCAGCGCTCCGGCGGCGCCGCCGAGAAGCTGAGCGATGATGAAGAGCGGGACCTTGGCCAGCGGGAACGTCCCGGCGGCTGCCAGGCCGATGGTCACGGCGGGATTGATGTGGGCGCCGCTGAATTCGCCACTGACGACCACGGCGGTGAAGACCGCGAGCCCCCAGCCGATGGTGATCACGATCCAGCCGCCGTTGTGTCCCTTCGTTCCCTTGAGGCAGACGTTGGCTACGACGCCGTCGCCCAGCAGCACCAGAATCATGGTCCCGATGAATTCCGCCGCAAACTCACTCATGAGTATTTCTCCGATTGGTTCGTCAAAGACCGTGCCGGCCGCACAGGCCGTCCAGTGACACTGGCGCTACCGGTCCCAGTCGCGCACGCGATCCACGGCCTTATGCCAGTTCTTCAGCAGGTTCGCTCGCGTCTCGGGAGCCATGCGCGACTCGAACTGGGCGTCTTTCTTCCAGATCCGTTTGATTTCGTCGAGGTCTTTCCAGTACCCGACGGCCAGGCCGGCGAAGAACGCCGCTCCCATGGCGGTGGTCTCCAACGTCTGCGGCCGGATGACTGTGACCTGGGTCAGGCCCGCCTGGAACTGCATCAGGGCATCGTTGATCGAGGCGCCGCCGTCGACGCGCAGCTCGGTGATTGGGATGCCGGCGTCGTCGGCCATTGCGTCCAGCACGTCTTTCGTCTGGAAGGCGATGGATTCCAGACAGGCCCGAGCGATGTGGCCGTCGGTGGTCCCGCGGGTGATGCCGAAGATGGCGCCGCGGGCGTACTGGTCCCAATAGGGGGCCCCGAGCCCCGCGAAGGCCGGGACCATGTAGACGCCGCCGTTGTCTTCGACCGAACCGGCGAGCGCTTCGACCTGCTCGGATTTGGTGATGCAGCCCAGGCCGTCACGCAGCCACTGGACAACCGCGCCGGCGATGAAAATACTCCCCTCGAGGGCGTATGTCACTTTGTCGTTCAGCTTCCAGGCGATGGTCGTCAGCAGGTTGTTTTTGGAGTCCTTCGGTTTGTCCCCGGTATTCATCACGATGAAGCAGCCGGTACCATAGGTGTTTTTGATCATGCCTTCTTCGGTACACATCTGGCCAAACATCGCGGCCTGCTGGTCGCCGGCGATACCGGTGATGGGGGTTTGCGCCGAGGGAAAGGTGCCGGCCGTCAGGCCGAAGTGCTCGCTGCAACTCTTGACTTCCGGGAGCATGGACGCGGGGACGCCAAACAATGCGCACAGTTCGTCGTCCCATTTCTGCTGGTGGATGTTGAAGAGCAAGGTCCGGCTGGCGTTGGACATATCGGTCGCGTGGACCCGGCCGTTGGTCAGCTTCCAGACCAGCCAGGAATCGACGGTGCCGAAGGCCAGCTCGCCGGCCTCCGCCCGTTGTCTGGCCCCTTCCACATGATCCAGAATCCACCGGACCTTCGTCGCGGAGAAATAGGCATCGATGACCAACCCGGTCTTCTGCCGGATCATCTCGGCGTGCCCGTCGCGCTTGAGCTCATCACAAAACGCCGATGTGCGTCGATCCTGCCAGACGATGGCGTTGTGAATGGGCTGGCCCGTCCGGCGGTCCCAGACGATAGCGGTCTCCCGCTGGTTGGTGATTCCGATGGCGGCAATCTGCTCTCCGTTGATGTTCAGCTTGGCCATGGCCTCGGCCGCAACGCCGGCCTGACTCGACCAGATCTCGTTCGGGTCGTGCTCGACCCAGCCGCTTGCCGGAAAGATTTGCTGGAATTCCTTCTGGGCGACGGCACAGATATTCCCCTCCCGGTCGACAACCAACGCGCGGGAGCTGGTGGTTCCCTGGTCCAGCGCCAGGATATAGGTCGCTTCAGCCATAACAGAACGCCTCAATTCATGTCGATGAAATCGATTCGAAGCTATTGCTGCGCCTCGAAAGGCCCCAATAAACCATCTGCCGGGTTCCGTGTCAAACCTTTGTCCCCCGGGCCCGGGACACGAAGGACGTGGCGGGGGCCTGGCTCTCAGCAGGGCGAAATCTCCGCGGCCCCTCTCGATCCCGTCGGGGTGATCGGGCAATCCAGGCCGGATGTGTACCGCTTGCGAAAG
>JAFGCA010000419.1 GCA_016932895.1 Sedimentisphaerales bacterium
CTTTGCGTTTCTTTTCGGCCATCGAGTATGTTCCCCCGTGCGCGTTTGTGAACCGGTGGATTTCTATTTGCCCCGTTTTACCGTGCCGGTGACCCGGCTTTCAATGAAATTCTCGTCGGCCAGCTCGGTCTGCAGCATCTCGTCGACCCCGACGTCGGCGGCGGTGCGGACCACGCGTCCGGTCTGTTTGCTGGTGGTGATGCTGTAGCCCCGGTGCAGGACGGACTTGGGGTTCAGTCCCGCCAGGCGGTTTTCCCGGGCGGTGAGTTGGAGCCGCCGATCGTTGAGGACGCGCGTCACGGCGGCCCGGCTGCGACCGGTAAGCTCGTTGAGCTCGACCGTCATCCGACCCAGCAGCCGGTGCGGCTCAATCCGGGCGATCTGCTCGTGATACCCCTCGATCTGTCGCCGCACCTGCGAGATCATCGCCCGCGCCGCGTCGGCCAGGTTCCACGCCAATTCGTCCACATACTGCTGACGATTGCGAACCGCCAACAAGGGGTTCCTGAATACGGCGCTGGCGAGAACCGTCTGCAAATGTTCACGGCAAAGGCCGAGCCGGGCCCGAACGCTGCCGGCCAAACGCCGCTGCTGATGGGCAAGGTCGCCGAGCACCTCCCGCATGTCAGGGACCGCCACCACGCCCGCTTTGGTCGGCGTCGAGGCCCGCTTGTCGGCCACGAGATCGGCGATGGTCACATCGACCTCGTGCCCCACGGCGCTGATAATCGGAATCTGCGAGTCAAAGATCGCCCGCGCAACGACCTCCTCGTTGAAGGCCCAGAGGTCTTCGAGCGAGCCGCCCCCGCGACCGACGATCAGCAGATCGAGCCTCAGTCGTTCGTTGCGCTGGTTGACGTCCCGAATCGCGGCGGCAATCTGGGCAGCGGCGCCCTGCCCCTGCACCGAGACCGGATACAGCAACAGCTTCGTGCAGGGCCAGCGGTTGTGAACGCTGTCGGCGATGTCGTGCACCGCCGCCCCCGATTCGCTGGTGAGAATCCCAATCCGCCTGGGGTAGCGCGGGATCGGTTTCTTGTGGGCGTCGGCGAAGAGCCCCTCGGCTTCGAGCTTCTTGACCATCTGCTCGAACGCCAATTGCAGCGCCCCTTTGCCCTCGGGCTCGAGTTTCTGGGCGTAAAACTGGTATCGCCCGCCGACCGTCCAGACCCCGATACTGCCCGTGGCCAGAACGGCCATGCCGTCCTCCAGCTTGAAACGCACCCGGGCGAACCCGGACGACCACATCACGCAGGGCAAAACCGAATCTTCGTCTTTGAGCGAGAAATAGCAGTGCCCGCTATGGTGCCGTTTCCACCCGGTGATTTCGCCCCGGACGACGAACGAGGCCGGCAGGTTCGCGTCGAGGACGTCCTTCACGAGCGAGTTGACCTGGCTGACCGTGTATATTCTCGGCTTGGCTTGCATCCGATGGAGAACCCCCAGAAGTCGATTACTTGATTAGCACCGCCCAGTACCCTTTGGACGGACATTTGAGCTCGATCTTGCCCTCGCCTCCGGCGCGCCCGGGCTCGTGCCATTTGGACTTCATGACATCCAGCCACCGGACGTGCGCCGGTTTGGTCATGGCACCGACATCCAGCGTCACCTCGCCGCCGTTGGTGAAATAGACCGCGTACTCCCGGCCCGGATGCGCCAGACAATACGCCTCGTTCGCCTGGCGCTGCGAAAGCAGACCGTTGTGGGGCGCGCACGTGAATACATCCATCTCGTCGGTCAGCATCCGCATGCTGCGGATATTGGCCTGCGCCTTCTCGCCCAGGCCCAGGCCGGAATCGGGCCGATGGAACCGGGCCGAGGCCAGCCCGCCGAAGATGTTGCGCCAGAAGCGCTCCATGCCGTCGCGGTCGTTCCCGAAGCGGCCGGTGTCGGCGCCGTAGATCTTCACGTTGTTGAGCGGACGCCTCTTGCCGGCAATGCGACCCCGCTGCTTCTGGGCGTTGTCCCAGTGGGCCTGGCCCTTCTGATGGTTGTTCTGCGAGATATCCACGAAGCAGTAGGTTTCCGGATGATCGAAGGTGGCCGAGTGCATGCGGTGCGACAGGTCCCACGGGTCCCACATCTCGGTCGTATGGACCGTCACGCCGGCTTCCTTCGCCTTAGCCTTGATGTACTTCGACCAGTACCAGCCCCACTCAGGCGTCACCGAGGTCTCGTTGTCCATGCAATAGAGCACGTTTCCGTGCCGCAGTGAATACGAAAGCATCTTGTCCACGAATCGCTGTTGATACTTCAAGACGGTCTTTTGATTTCTCTCGGCCGGGATCGACCAGAAGAAATTGTTCCCGCGCTGGGTCGGATGGCTCTTGACCTCCAGGGGCAGGCCGGTCTCTTCAGCGGTATAATTGACGTTGTTCTTTGGATTGAAGGGGCCGACGTCCCAGTTGTCACGGTAGTAATCGAACGTTGCCCAGACCTCGATCTGCACGATGATATCGCGCTGCTCGGCCAGCGCGAGCAGGCTCTCGAAGCGCCGCCAGTATTCGTCATTCCACTGGTTCAAGTCATATTTGCCGTTGTCCAGTTTCCGAAACGCCTGCACCTCGAAGCCCTTGTCGTTGCGCGAGCTCATGGTATTGCGGACGTAGTTGCCGCCGACCGACTTGAGCAGGTCCAGGTGCTCTTCGAGATCGGGGATCTGGAACAGGCTGTCGTCCTTGCTGCCGCCGATCAGCAGGACGGGCTTTCCCTGGTACTGCCAGTAGGCGGGATTGGCCTCATAGATGTCAATACGATCGGCCGCCGCACCCAGCGCCGCCGGCGTCATGACAGCCACACTCCACAGCATCCATTTTGAAATCATGCTCATCTCCTCAGCATCCATTGCGCAACAGCAGCGATTCTGATGAAAGTCACCCAGCGACGATGATTATACGTCGCTCCTACACCGACCTCAATCACGAATCCCCCGCACCCCGCACAAGCCCAAAGGAACACCGCCAGGAAACCGTCCCGCAGAAATCGACGCATCCTTGACGAATCCCCCCGGGGCAAGCATAATTGACCCCGTCGAAGATAGACTCGTACCGCGATTCACAAATCGTTCGATCATAGATTGCTTCGCTTCGCTCGCAATGACAGAAAGGACTCGCATATGTCATTGCGAGGAGCGCAGCGACGAAGCAATCTCTTTTCTGCGATAGTCGCAATAGTCGCGAAACGCGGTACCAGGACAGACGGGAACAGATCGATGGATTCAGGGCAAGATATCGTCCGAGACAAAGTCTTGAGTTTCTACGATGCCATCAAGGCGGTCTTACCCGTTAAAAAGGTCTTGCTTTACGGTTCACATGCCAAGGGCCAGGCAACCGAGGGCAGCGATATCGATGTGGCCGTCGTCGTTGATGAGACAGATCACACCAAGCGTATTGAGATTACCACCAGGCTATTCCACGCCGCCGTTGGCATCGACGCCGCAATAGAACCTAAATGCATCTTCTGGGATGAGTACAAACGCCCCGAGGAAGCCAGCATTTTGTCTGAAATCATCAGCACAGGAATCGAGTTGATTTGACAAACCTGAACTCTCAGTTGCATATTGCAGGAGTGAAACAACGAGGCCCGTTGAACAACCGCGCCGGAAAGGCCGGGGGTCGCTGTCATCACAGGAGGTCTACATCATGCACGCTGTATTGAAAGGAATCCGGGGGATCATCGTGATCGCTGCTATCGGCATGGCGACGTGGCCGGCGGCGGGCCAGGAGGCCAACTACGACGAGTCGAAGGTGCCGGCGTACACGCTTCCCGATCCGCTTCTCTGCACCGACGGGACGAAGGTCACGGATGCGAACGTGTGGCGACAGAAGCGACGGCCTGAGGTCCTCAAGCTCTTCCAGGAGCACGTGTACGGGAAATCGCCGGGCAAGCCGGACTTCATGACCTTCGTGACCACCTCGGTTGACACCCGCGCCCTCGGCGGCAAAGCCACACGCAGGGAAGTCACGGTCTACTTCACCGGGCGCAAGGGCGACCCGAACATGGCCGTTCTGATCTACCTGCCGAACAAGCAACCCGCGCCGGTCCCTCTGTTCGTCGGCCTGAACTTTGGCGGCAACCACACCATCCACCAGGACCCTGCGATCAGCATAACGAAAAGCTGGACGCGGGACCGGGACTCGAATCACAAGGCCACCGAGGCCGGCCGGGGCAAGAGCGCCAGCCGCTGGCCGGTCGAGCGCATTCTCGAACGAGGCTACGGCCTGGCAACAATCTACTACGGCGACATCGATCCGGACTTCGACGACGATTTCCGCAACGGTGTCCATCCACTGTTTTACAAACAGGGACAGACCAAGCCCGCCCCCGACGAGTGGGGCTCCATCGGCGCCTGGGCCTGGGGCCTGAGCCGGGCGATGGATTACTTCGAGACCGACCCGGACATCGACCACAAGCGCGTGGCCGTGCTGGGCCATTCGCGACTGGGCAAAACCTCGCTCTGGGCCGGAGCGCAGGACGAGCGATTTGCCCTGGTCATCTCCAACGATTCCGGGTGCGGCGGCGCCGCCCTGTCGCGCCGGGCCTTCGGCGAGACCGTCAAGCGGATCAACACGTCGTTCCCCCACTGGTTCTGCGACAATTTCAACCGGTACAACGGCAATGAAGGGGCCCTGCCGGTGGATCAGCACATGCTGGTGGCCTTGATGGCCCCCCGCCCGGTCTACGTCGCCAGTGCGGAAGAGGACCGCTGGGCCGACCCGCACGGCGAGTTTCTCTCGGCCAAACATGCCGACCCGGTCTACAAGCTGCTCGCCACCCCGGGCCTGCCGGCCGAGACGATGCCGGCGGTCAGCGAGCCGACCATGGGCACCATTGGCTACCACATCCGCCCCGGCAAACACGACGTCACCACCTACGACTGGGACCGCTACATGGACTTCGCCGACATGCACCTCAAGAAGGAGAAATGACGCGTCGCGCCGACACGCGGCGGTCCAGCCCGAGAATAGCTGAGGAGTCTTTATGAAGACCAAACCGTTGACCCCATATCTCTGCATGCTTTGTGCTTTCGCTTTCCTGCCTCACGCAGCGACAGCCGCGGGCGCGACCGAAGCCGAACTGGCCGACCGGTACATCCCCGTGCTGGAGAAGATCCTCACCGAGAACATCGCGCCGTTCTGGTATGAGAAGAGCCTGGACCACGACCACGGCGGGTACATCATCAACTTCGGTCCGGCAGGCGAGCCGAAAGGACCCGGAACGAAGATGATCGTCACCCAGGCACGCACGGTCTGGCTGTTCTCCCGAATGGCTCGGGCGGGGTATCGCCGCGAGGCGTATCTGGAGGCGGCCGAGATCGGCTACCGGTTCCTGCGGGACAAAATGTGGGACCAGACTCACGGGGGCTTCTACTGGGAGGTGGACGTCACCGGGGACAAACAGCTCAAGCCGCGCAAGCACCTTTACGGCCAATCCTTCGGGCTGTACGCCCTCTCGGAGTACTACCTCGCCAGCGGCAAGAAGGAAGCGTTGGATTTCGCCACCCGGTTCTTCAACCTGCTCGAGGCCAAGTCCCATGACAAAACCTACGGCGGCTACGTGGAGTTCTTCAATCTGGACTGGACGACCCCGCCGGCGGGTGAATCATCCTACATGGGCGATCCGGTCGGTTTCAAGCTGATGAACACGCACCTGCATCTGCTCGAAGCCCTGACGACGTTCTACCGCGCGAGCGAGCTGCCGCTGGCCCGCGAACGCCTGCGCGAGCTGATCGATATCCAGAGCAACGCCGTCGTGCGCAAGAACCTCGGCGCCTGCACCGACAAGTACGAGCGGGACTGGACGCCGCGTCTCGAAGGGGACTATGCACGTGTCTCGTACGGTCACGACATCGAAAACGTCTGGTTGCTCATGGACGCCTGCGAGGCCGCCGGTGTCTCGAACGGCCCGTTCATGGATCTGTACGAGACGCTCTTCGACTATTCGCTGAAATACGGCTACGACGAGGACAAGGGCGGCTTCTGGTACAGCGGCCCCTTCAACCGCCCCGCCGACGAACTGCGCAAGTCCTGGTGGGTGCAAGCCGAAGTCATCGTCAGCGCCCTGCGCATGTACCGCGCGACCAGCGACCCGGAGTATCGGGCGGTCTTCGAAAAGACGTTCGCCTTCATCGAGAACAACATGGTCGATTGGACGCACGGCGAATGGCACGGGAACGTCACCAGCGAAGGCGTCGGGAAAAGCGACAAAGCCAGCCCCTGGAAAGGCGGCTACCACAACGGCCGGGCCATGATCGAATGCCTGGCACTGCTGAAACCATAGATCCCTTCACCTGACATGGAAAGGAACCGTCTCATGAGCGACCTGCCAGACCGGATTCGCGGCATTCTGCAAACCCCGCAACTGGCGGGCCTGGCCACCGTCACGCAGGAGGGCAAGCCCTGGGTCCGCTACGTGATGGCGGCCGCTTCCGAGGACATGACGATTCGCTGCGCCACGTTCGTCAGCGCCCGCAAGGTCAAGCAGATCGAAGCGAATCCCGAGGTCCACCTGACCTGCGGTGTCACCAATCCCGCCGAGATGGCCCCCTACCTGCAGATCCAGGGCCGGGCCAAACTCAACACGAGCCACGACGCCCGCCACGGTTTCTGGAGCGAGATGCTCAGGCCCATCTTCGACGGCCCCGACGACCCCAAGTACGGCGTGCTCGAGATCGTGCCCTACCGCATCGAGTACTGCAACGTCGGATCATACGAGCCGGAGGTCTGGACGAGCGCGTGACATATAGCCGTTCCGGCCGCAACGACGCCTTCCGCGCGCGGCGTCGATCTCGTCAGGGCTCCGTTGTCGCGCCGTTGAGACGCTTGCGGTAGAGCCGCGTCTGCAAAGCGTTTTGCCACACGGTCCAGTTGGAATCGCCCAGATCGTTGTCGATGGCGGAGACGACCTGATCCATCTTGGCGTCCAGGTCGTCGAGGTAATACACCATGAAGGCCTCGGCGGTGGCGGGCAGCTTCGGGGAGCCAAACTCGTACTGGCCGTGATGCGACAGGATAATGTGCCCCAGCATATCGACGATCTCCGCATCGATCTCCGCCCCAGCGGCCCGCAGCTCGTCGGCCTTGCGATGGATCATCAGCAGCGTCTTGTTGATGTGCCCGATCAACTGCCCGGAATCGGTATAGGCGAAAGCCATGTCATAGCAGAGTTCCTCGGTCTTGCCCATATCGTGCAGGAACACGCCGGCCAACACCAGGTCCGCCTGGACTTGCGGATACAGCGGCAAAATCGCCTGGGCCACGCGCAGCATGTTGTGCGTATGTTCCAGGAGCCCGCCGATGCAGCCGTGGTGCAGCTTCATGCCGCCCGGAGCTTTGCAGAAATTCGCCATCAAAGCCTCGTCGGCCAGAAACGCCCCGGTGATCGCCTTGAGCTGCGGATTCCCAATCCCGCCTATGATCTCTTTGACCTCCGCGAACATCTGGTCCGTGTCCTTGCTCGTCTGGGCCAGGTAATCCTCGAGATTGACCCTGCCCGAGTCGATGGGCGCGACGTTGTTGACGACGATCTGCAGGTTGTTCTGGTACAACTCGCTACGGCCCCGGATATGAATAAAGCCCGGCTTTGGCAGGGACTTGTAGACCGTCTCCGAGGCCTGCCACATCCGCCCGTTCAACTGCCCCGTACGGTCCAACAGGAACATCGCTATGTACAAATCACCGCGCGTCGTGCTGCGCAGGATCGGATCGCGCACCAAGTAAATGTCATCCAAGGACTCCCCCGGACCGATCTCGTTAATGAACTTGTGGGCCATTATCTACTCCAAATCTCTGAATGATTGCGATAAACGTCATGCATCATAGTGGCCGGGCCGGTCTTCTGCAAGGAATCACGGATAAACCCCTCCGAGCTTTCGCACCCGCACACCGCCTTAGCCCGCAGGGTCTCGTCACCCGGTCCAATCCACCACCACCACGGTGGTATTGTCCAGCCCGCCCTCCTCGTTGGCGGTTTGCACGAGCGTCTCGGCCGCCTGCTGGGCGTCCAGGTGCGCCGCGAGCATCTGCGCGATGCCGACGTCGTCGATCATGTCGGTCAGTCCATCGGTACACAAGAGAAAGCGGTCGCCCTGCTCCAGCGCGACGGAGCGCACGTGCGGCCTGGCCTCCTCCGGCATGCCCACGTATTGCGTCAGCATGCCGCTGGCGTAATGGCCGTGAACCTCATGGGGCCCGATCTCACCGGCCTCCAGGAGCTCGGCAATGACCGAATGGTCCCGGCTGAGCCGGGTCAATTGCCCCGAACGCAGCCGGTAAACCCGGCTGTCGCCGAGATTCGCCGCGTACACCCGGCCGTTCAGCAGCAGGACAACCGCCACCGTCGCCCCCATGCCCGCAAAACCAGCCTTGTTCAAACCCTGAAAGCACAATTCCCGGCTCTGCTCGCCGATGCAACGGTCGATCCAGCCGCGTAGCGCCCGCGACTGTCGCGACTTCATCGTCGTGAACTCGCGACACATCATGCCGGCCAGCCCTTCTGCAACGCTCCTCGCCGCCAAATCGCCACCCGGATGGCCCCCCATCCCGTCAACCACGCCAAACAGACCGACCTGCGCCTCGATCAGGAACGCGTCCTCGTTCTTCTCACGCACGTTTCCGATGTCCGTAGCCACTCCCCAACGAAACAAGGATGCCGTTCTGTCGCTGTCGTCAGACCGATCGTTCATCGTTCGCATTCCTTTCGAGCATCTATTGCACCAGGCACTGCCGGCACCACGGGCAGTAGTTCCAGAACCCCGAATCCACCGACCAGTTGCACCGCCCGCAAAACTCCGGGAAGGGCTTGACCTGCCACGGCTTTCGCACCTTACGCCGGCACCAGGGACAGTACCGCATGAACCGCATGAGCTTGCCCCCGCAATGGCGGCAGCGCCCGTGATACCGCACGCCTTTGGTCCGCGTCGCACTCGGTGATTTGAAACCGGGCCCGTAACACCAGGGGCAGAAGCGCCATTCCGGCAGCACCCCGCCGTGGCACCTCGGGCAAACGTGATCGAACCGCGTATTCCGGTCGAATCGGTTCCGCTCGCTGCCGCACCACGGGCATCGTGACATCATCTCGGCCATGGGCTCGCCGCAATCGACGCACCGAAACGGCACCGCCAACACCTTGTCGTACCGCTTGATGAACGCTCTGCGCCGGGCCTTGCGCCAATCCAGCTTGCGACGCTCGCCGCCGGCCGGCCGCAATCCCGGCTGAAGACTCCTTGGGACCGCGTCGGTCAGGGCCGCCAGCATCGCGCCGGCATCGGCGAAGCGCCGCTCGGGATCCACCGACAACGCGCGTTTCAAAAAGGCCACCATCGCCAGCGTGGTGCGCTCGCGCAGTCGCTGATAGCCGCGCGGCGGCCAGCGGAACGGCCAGCGCGGCAAGACCCCCGTCAGGTACTCGTACAGGATCAGGCCCACGGCGAAACAGTCGCTGCGATACGTGGGCTTGCCGTAGGCCTGCTCGGGAGCTACGTATCCGGGCGTGCCGAAGTCATCGACCGTCACCATGCGTCCTTTGACTCTCAGGCTGATCCCGAAGTCGCCCAATGCGACCCGGTCGTCGGGAAACAGGAAGATGTTGTTGGGTGTGACGTCGCAATGAACGACGCGATGCCGGTGGGCGTAGTCCAGACCCTCCAGGACCTGCATGATGATGGCCAGGATGCGGCGGACTGACATGGGCCGCGAACGGTCTTGGAGCGTCCCCACCGACAGCTCCGTGGCTAACACGGCGTGCCCGTCGATGACGTCGGCGTTCTTGACCGACAAGATGTGTGGGTGCCGCAGTCCGGCCACCAGCCGCACCTCCCGAAACAGTTGCTCGCTGTCCCGTTCCCCGCCGAGACCCACCAGAGGGACCTTCAGGGCTACCGAGATATCCTCCACGCAGTCCCGGGCCTCCCAGACCTCGCAACTGCCGCCGGTGCCGAGCAATTTGTCCAGGCGATACTTGCCCAGACGCTGCCCGACCGCCAGTTCGGTCGGCTTGCGAAGGGACGGTCTTTCCACAACATCTTCCAATACCAAGCTCCTGTTGCCGCACGGGCCCAGCCCCCCGGGCTTTCTCCGGAACACCTCAGCCCAGGCCACCGGCATTCTATCCCAACGGCGCCCCGGCGACAAACAAATGCCCCGCCGCCAAGAGAAAACTTCCGCGTCCCTGGCTTTGGCTCCGAGACCGGCGGCCCCGCCCGGTCGAGCGAAGCCGGCGGAATGGCCTGGATTCTCTTCGGCGCAGGGAGGCTATTCGGTTGCGGTCCGGTCGGGCAGATGGTAGCATGACAGTTTTGCGGATCAACGGAATTGGGATAATCAGGAGTGTGCGATGAAGACTCATCGTGTAATCACTGTCAGCGCGTTTGTGGTTCTGATTGCCGCGTCGGCGTTGTCGGCCGAGATCGAGATCGTTGTCGATCATCATGGCGACGAGAGTCTGGCGAGCGGTTTTGCTTTCAAGAACGTCCCGGCGCCGTCGCAGAGCGATGCGGCGCAAAAGGCGACGTTCACGCTTGTGGACGGCCGTCGCGACCGCAACGGGGGCGACCTCGCGACGCTCCACAACGGGCGGGTCCCCACGGACGAGGACCAGCCGGGCGAGAATTTCTTCTTCGCCGCCGGCACCGACGGGGGCCGGGTCCTGGTGGACCTGGGCAAACCGATCGAGATCAAGCAGATCAACACGTACTCGTGGCATCCCAGCACGCGGGGGCCGCAGGTGTACACGCTCTATGCCAGCGACGGGAAGGCCGAAGGCTTCGACCCCCAGCCCAAGAAGGGGACCGACCCTCAGACGTGCGGATGGAAGCTCGTCGCCAGGGTAGACACGCGTCCCGAAGGAAACGGCGGCGGCGGGCAATACGGCGTCAGCGTCTGCGAATCGGATGGCACGCTCGGCGCCTGCCGCTATC
>JAFGCA010000420.1 GCA_016932895.1 Sedimentisphaerales bacterium
GTCCTTGCTGATGTCGGTGTAGATGATAGCGGCTAAGGGCAGCTTGTCGGCCCGGGCGGCGAAATCGAGCACGGTCTGGCAACTGTCCTCCAGCCAGCCGTGGATGGCCACGATGGATTCGCGGGCGTCGAGACCGAGCACGAGCCGGCCCTTGAACTGCCGCGTCATCTCGCCGAACCACGCGAAATCGCTCACCGCCTTGGAGCCGATGATGACCCGCGTCATGCCCATGTGGAGCAGCTCGCGGATGGCCGCCTCGCTGCGGATGCCGCCGCCGACCTCGATCTTGAGCAGGCCCAGGGCCGCGATGGCGGCGATCGTTTTGGTGTTGACGGGCCGACCGGCCTTGGCACCGTCGAGGTCCACGACGTGCAGCCACTTGGCCCCGTCGGCGGCGAACTCCTTCGCCTGCTCGATCGGGTCGTCCTTGTATGTGATCTGCCGGTCATACTGACCCTGGATCAACCTGACACATTTGCCGTCGCGCAAATCGATTGCTGGGATAACGTCCATCCGTCAAGTCCTTTGTCATTGACGACTTATCGTTTACGATTTACGATTTCGCATCGAGTCCAATGGTAAATCATAAATCGTCGGCCGTAAATCATAAATCGCGGGAGGTGCAGGATCGCGGACGGGGACCTGAAAATCGTGGTGGTCGGCAGCTCGAACATGGACCTTGTCGTCCGGTCGCCCCGGATTCCGGTGCCGGGGGAGACGATCCTCGGCGGCGATTTTCTCATCGTGCCCGGGGGCAAGGGGGCAAACCAGGCCGTCGCCGTGGCGCGGCTCGGCGCGCACGTATGCTTCGTGACAAAGCTGGGCGACGACGCGTTCGGTCGGAAATCGCTTGAGGGCTTCAAGATGGAGGGGATGGACACCCGGCATGTGACGGTGACGGCGGATGCCCCCACCGGTGTGGCGCTCATCACGGTCGATGCGGCCGGCAACAACGCCATCGTGGTGGCCCCCGGCGCCAACGCGAAGCTCGGCCCCGAGGACATCTATCGGGTGCAGTCGGACATCTGCTCGGCCTCGGCGGTGGTCGTGCAGCTCGAAATCCCCATGACGACGGTACAGTGCGTCGCGGAGCTGGCGCATCGCGCGGGCGCACTGCTGATCCTGAATCCCGCCCCGGCGCAGCCGCTTGCCCCGGAACTGCTCCGCACGGTTGGCGTTCTGACGCCCAATGAAATCGAGGCCCGAATGCTTACGGGCGTGGAGGTCGTGGACCCGGAATCGGCCGCTGAGGCGGCGGCCAGACTCCTGGACGCGGGAGTTGGCGAGGTCATTCTGACGATGGGCGAGAAGGGCCTTTTGCTGGCGGATGAGAACGAGATGGAATTCATTCCCGCCTACAAGGTCGAGGCCGTGGATACGACGGCGGCCGGCGACTGCTTCACGGGCGCCTTCGCCGTCTCGCGAGGGCAGGGACACGATCTCCGCAATTCCGCGATTTTCGCCGCCCGGGCGGCCGCGTTGTGCGTGATGAAGAGGGGGGCGCAACCCTCGATGCCCACGATGCAGGAGGTCTGCGATTTCGTCCCACCCAGGGACTGTCCCGAGGACAACTGAAATCGCCGAGGTCCGAGGCGGGACCGGCGACAGAACAGCGTATTCAGACGCCGTTGAGCACGTATCCAGCCCGTCGGGCAAATCTTCCGACTGTTTCCTTGACAAATGGGATGGCGGCCTCCATAATGAAAAATGCCAATGAGAACCCGTATGTGGAGGTACTAACCATGCGTCTGGTACTGAAACAAAAAGATGGGGACGTGAAGGAGTTTCAATTCGCGACGGGACCCATCCACATCGGCAGGGCGGCCGACAGTCACGTCTTTTTGCCCGATCGGGCTGTCTCCAAAAAACACGCGGTCATCGCCTGCGACGACGGGCAATGGGTCGTCAAGGACCTTGATTCGGCCAACAAGACCTACGTCAATGGACAAGCCATCCGGGCCGTGCCAATCAAGACCGGCGACGCCATTCAGATCACGGATTTCACCATCGAGGTGAGTATCGAGGACAAGCCTCCCGAGCACGCGGCGCAGTTCGAGGACACGCTGAACCTGGAGGCGGGCCTGGCGACGCCGCTTCATGAGACGGTTGTGCGAAAGCCGGACGCCGGTCATGCTCCGGCCATGCGGCTGCAGGCCAGGCGGCTCACCGACTTCGTCCATGCCTGCGACATGATCTGCAAGAGCCAGAACCTCGAGGATATGCTGCTGGCCTTGTTGAACATCTCGCTCAAGCAGTTCAGCGCGTTCCACACGTGGTGCGCCCTGCGCGAGCAGCCCAATGGGCCGATGACGTATCATTCGGGCAAACGCCGGGACGGGCATCCCGTGGAGCTTGGCGACCTGAAACTGGCCGACAAGATCAGCCAGGCGGTCGAACGCGGCCAATCGCTGGTGATGCCAAGGCTGGCGGCCGACTTGGAGGAGAAAGAGCGAATTCGCTCGGCCCTGATCGCGGCGATCAACGGGCCGGCCGGCTGTTATGGCGTCATCTACGTGGACAACGCCATGGTCCACGACCACTACACGCTGGGCGA
>JAFGCA010000421.1 GCA_016932895.1 Sedimentisphaerales bacterium
GCCGCGTCGATACGACCTATCCGTATCTCGTCCAAGTCGCGCGGTTCGGCGACGATCTGACGATGATCGCCCTGGCGGGCGAGGTGGTCGTGGACTATTCGCTGCGTCTGAAGGCCGAGCTGGCGGGCGCGCCGGTCTGGGTAATGGGCTATGCCAACGATGTCTTCGGCTACGTGCCCTCCGAGCGGGTCCTGCGGGAGGGTGGCTACGAGGCCAAGGGCGCCATTCTCTACTACGGCACGATGCCGACGCCGTTTCTGCCTTCGGTCGAGGAATTGATCGTGGGCAAAGTGCATGAGCTTGTCAATCAGGCGAAAAGCAAGTAGTACGACGGCCATCCTCATCTGGTGAGCAGGGTGGCATGGACAAACTTGTTTGTCCGTGTTCTCCGGACCGGTAGAATTGTCGTGAGAGCACGCTCAAACAAGTTTGGGCGTGGCACCCAAAGCCAAGTACGCTGGCCAGGCGACTCACCCTTTTAGCGCGGCCGCAGCAGTAGGGTGCGTACCACGCACCGACTTTCTTGGGATAGGAGTGTTGCACATGAAACTGAGACTCTTCCTTGTGTGTCTTGCCCTTTGCCTTTCCGCGGGCGTCGCGTCGGCGCAGGGCAAGCTGATCGCGCGGATCCACGATTCGGGTTTTCCCTACGCACACGACACCTACAACGGCATGGGCGCCGCCAGCGACGGGCGGATTTACTACGTGCTCTCCTCAGAGCGCTTCGACATCGGCGCGCAGATGTACTGTTACGATCCGAAGACGGACAAGATTGAGCATATCGGCGACGTCACGGAGGCCTGCGGCGAGAAGAACACCAAGACCGTCGTCCAGGGCAAGTCCCATGTGCCCTTGCAGGAACGCGACGGTAAGCTGTACTTCGCGACCCATGTGGGCTGGTACAGCATCATCGACGGCATGGAGAAGATCGGCTTCCCGCCGGAAGGATGGGAGCCCTATCCCGGGGGCCACTTCCTCGCCTACGACATGAGGACCAAGAAATTCGAGGATTTGGGCAAAGCCCCTCGCGGCGAGGGCATCCTGACCATGACGCTGGACGCCCAGCGCGGACGGCTTTACGGCCTGACTTGGCCGGCCGGTCACTTTCTGAGATACGACCTGGCAAAAAAGGACCTGAAGGATTTTGGGCCCGTTTCCCGCGAGGGCGAGAACGGCAAGGGCGAGCAGTACCGTACGCTGTGCCGTTCGTTCGTGGTCGATCCGCACGACGGCAGCGTGTATTACACCGTCGGCGACGGCGAGATCTTCCGCTACCGGTACGATCGCGATGCGATCGAGGTAGTCGAGGGCGACGACATGCGGAAGGACTACCTCGGGCTCTACGACCCGACGTCGGCGGGACACATGGCCTATAACTGGCGGCAGACGGTCTGGTACGAGCCGGAGAGGGTGGTCTACGGCGTGCACGGCAACTCGGGCTACCTCTTCCGGTTCGATCCTCGCGTGCCCGAGGTGCAGATCGTGGACCGCATCACATCGCGACCCTCCCAGCGCAGCGGCATGTTCGACCAGTTCAGCTATGGCTATCTCGGCTTCGCGTTCGGACCCGACGGCAAGACGCTTCATTATCTGACAGGCGGTCCCGTCTACGTTGATGGCCGCAGGGTGGCCGGCAAGTCGAAGACCGCGATGGGAGAATCGAAAGGGATCGAGAACCTCCACCTGATCACCTACAATGTCGCGACCCGCAAGTACACCGACCACGGCCCGATCTTCTTCGAGGACGGCCGGCGTCCGTATTACGTCAACGCGATCGCCGTCGGCAAGGACGGCACGGTCTACACGCTGTCCCGCGTCAACGACGCCAAGCCGCCCAAGACCGACCTGATCAGCATCCGCGTCCCGCGGTGAGGACCTTGCCACGTCGCTCCCGGAAACACGCTTCGATGAAAGTGAAGGGCCGGCGACCCCGTTGTCCACCGGCCCTATCGAAAGTGTGTATATCCTGGCAATCCCGCCGGTGGCTTCACGGCTGGGGCGCAGGTCTGTCTGGGATGTGGAAGAACCGCACCTCGCTCAGGCCGACGGTCTGGGTCACGCCCCAGCCCTTCTCAATGGTCAGCTTGACGAACCGGGCCGAGACCCCGCCGAAGTTGACGATCGCGTTGAAAGTCCCGCCCCGATGAGCATCATTGATTATTCTCTGAACTGGTTGAGTTCTCCTTCTCCCATTCGGCAATGAAGACCTTCAGGTCCTCGATGTCCACCGTGCGATCGCCCCAGGCAAACGGGCCGATGTCGTAGAGCGTGTTGTCTGTGCCCCAGTTGTCGATCAGGAGCACCAGATCGGTGAGGTCCACCTCGCCGTCGGCGTTGAAATCGACCGTTGGGATAATAGAGGTCCGCCAGTGGGTATTCATACCGCCCGAATTCCTGATGAAGTACAAGGCGGAACCATCGGGGGAAAGGCACGGCCTCCAATCCGATGCCGGCCCGTTGATCATGAGCCCCAGGTTCACAGGCTCCTCCCAGGGCGCCGCATTGTCCGCCCGCCGGGTCATCCACAAGTCGCCGTTCCCATAGCCTCCCGGCCGGAGACTCCACGCGTCCTGGAAAACCAGCAACCGTCCATCCGGCGAGAGGCAGTTGGCCGCCTCATTGTACGGACTGTTCACCACTGGGCCCAGATTCACAGGGTTGGCCCATGTATCGCTCGCGTCGGCCCGCCTGCACACGTAGAGATCGAGACCGCCGTATCCGCCGGCGCGCCCCGACAGAAAGTAGAGTTCCAAGCTGTCCGACGACATCCAAGGGAATCCCTCCAAACCCGAGCTGTTCACCGCCGAGCCCAGATTCGCAGGTGGGCCCCACGGACTGTCTCGGGTCGCGCGAGTCGTCACATATAGATCATAGCCCCCGCACCCTCCGGGCCGATCCGAGTTGAAATAGAGCGTCAGACCGTCGGCTGAGATGCAGGTACCGGCATCCGAGTTTGCACTGTTGACCAGAGGCCCGAGATTCTCGGGAGGACCCCAGTCGTCGTCCACCGTGGCGCGTTTGAGCACCCAGATGTCGTCGCCGCCGCTTCCCCCCGGTTGCCCGGAGCAGATGA
>JAFGCA010000422.1 GCA_016932895.1 Sedimentisphaerales bacterium
CTGCTCGGCCACTTCGGGCGCCACCACGGCCACGAATTTGCCTTCGTTGGCCGTGTTCAGCACGTCAAAACCGAGCACGTCGGCGGCCGCCTGCACCGCCGGCTTGATGGGGATCGCTTTCTCGATAACCTCGACACTTTTACCGCTGCCTTCGGCAATCTCGTTCAACGTCGCCGCCAGGCCGCCCCGCGTCGGGTCGCGCATGAAACGGATGCCCGGAACACTCTCGAACAGAATACACGTCAGCGACGCCAATCCCGCGCAGTCGCTCTCCAGGGACGACTCGAAGCCGATCTCCTCGCGCTGCGAGATGATCGTCATGCCGTGGTCGCCGAGGCTGCCATTGATGATGATCTTGTCCCCCACCTGGACCTTGCTCAGTCCCGGCTCCACACCCGGCAAGCGGACGCCGATACCCGCCGTGTTGATGAAGATGCCGTCGGCCGAACCGTGCTCGACGGTCTTGGTGTCACCCGTCACAACGCTCACATGGTTCTGCCAGGCGGCATCGCTGACGCTCCGCAGTATCCTCTCCAGGGACTCGATTTCGAATCCTTCCTCGATAATCAGCGACAGCGACAGGGCCGCCGGCTTCGAGCCGGCTACTGCCAGATCGTTCACCGTCCCACAGACCGCCAGCTTGCCGATGTCGCCACCGCGGAAGAACAGCGGCTTGACGACGTAACTGTCGGTCGTGAAGCAAATGTCGCTCGATGCCAGTCGCAAAAAAGCCGAATCGCCCAGCTCGGCCAGCGCCTCATTGGCGAACTTGGGCATGATGCGGTCGCGGACAAGCTGGTTTGTGAGTCGGCCCCCACCGCCGTGAGCGAGCAGAATTCTCTCCGGGTCGTTTGTCATCGTCTATGTCACTTTCTTCTGCCATACTTGAACCACGCCGCACAGGTCCCTTCCGAGCTGACCATGCACGGCCCGACCGGCTTCTCGATCGTGCACCGCGTGCCGAACAGCGGGCACTGAATCGGCTCGATCAATCCGCACAGCACTTCGCCGCAGCGGCAGCCGCTGTTATCGACGCCGGGCACGTTCTCCAGGCCGAAACGCCGAAAAGCATCGAATCGGCCGTACTGTTCCTTCAAAGCGAGCGTGCTCTTCGATATCTTGCCCAGCCCGCGCCAATAGCCGTCCACCGGCTCGAAGCATTCCGCGATGACCCGCTGCGCCGACGTGTTGCCCACCTCCGTGACGACGGCCCCATAGACCGACTTGACCTCGGGCTTGCCCGTCGCGAGTTGCCGGCTGATCTCGGCCAGGCCCTCCACGATCTGCACCGGCTCGAAACCGGCGACCACGCAGGGCCGGCGGAAATCATCCACGATCTCTTTGAACGCGCCCGAGCCGATGATGACGCTGACATGGCCCGGACACAGAAAGGCATCGATGCGGTCGTTCATGCCGCTCAGCAGCGCCCGCATAGCGGGAAGCACCAGCTTGTGGCCGCTGAGAATGCAGAAGTTGCCGACGTTCTCCCGGTCTGCGTCCCTGACCACCACGGCCGACGCCGGCGCCGTCGTCTCGAAGCCCACCGCGATGAACACGACGGTTTTGCCCGGATTGTCCCTGGCCAACTGCAGCGCGTCCTCGCTGCTCAGGACGATTCGCACGTTGCCGCGCGGGGCCCGCGTCTCCAGCGACCCGCGATTGCCCGGCACGCGGATCATGTCGCCGTACGTAGCGATCAGGCAATCGTTGCGGTCCGCCAGGTCGAGCACGGTGTCGATGTAGCCCTGATCGGTGACGCAGACGGGACATCCCGGTCCCGAGAGCAGTTTCACCCGCTCGGGCAGCATGGAACGAATCCCGCCGCGAAAAATGGAGACGGTGTGCGTGCCGCAGACCTCCATGATCGTGATCTGTCTGCCCAGCTTCTCGCAGGCCTGCCCGATCTGCCGTTGTGCGTTGACGATCCTGTCCAGCATGCCGTTATCCCGAAACCCTGTTGGGCGTATTCTCGAAATTCTCAATCTCGGCGAACAACTCCCAGGTCTTCTTGGCCTCCTCCTCATCGACCAGCGCGATGGCAAATCCCGCGTGGACCAGCACGACGTGCCCAATCTTCGCATCGGGCAGCAGTGTCGTCCGGGCCTTCCAGCGATTGCCCATCGCATCGACGACCGCCTTGTCGCCCTTGAGTTCAACGATCCTGGCAGGTATGGCTAAACACATCGTTTGCAGCTCTCAGATTGTCGTTCGGATCTTTCTATGTCGCCGTTCACCCATCGGCAACAGGCATGGGCAACTGGTGCATACGGCTATTGTATGGGGGCAAACAGCCCGGGTCAAGCTCGCAGCCATGTACGCTGGAACACGCCCCGAGTTCGCAACAGAGGCCGACTGCCTTCTTGACAAATGGCGCCCAACCACCTATTCTTCCCAGTTGGCTGGCAAAATTAGCAGAACAGGGCAGAAATCTATGGCAATCCGACAGCTCATCGAAGAACGACGCAACGACATATTGGATATTGCCGCCAAACACGGTGCGCACAATATTCGGGTGTTCGGCTCGGTCGCACGCGGCGACGACAGGCCCGATAGCGATGTCGACTTTCTCGTAGATGCCGGTCCAACAACAAGTTCCTGGTTTCCCGCCGGACTCATTCTCGATCTTGAGCGGATACTGAACAGACATGTTGAGATCGTGACCGAAAGGGCGCTCAATCCCCACATCCGTGATCGTGTCCTCCGCGAGGCCATACCGCTATGAAGGACGACCGTGTCTACCTGCTCCACATCTTCGAATCCATCCGGCGGATTGAAGAGGACACCGCCGATGGCAAAGTTGCCTTTCTGGCATCCCATACTCTGCAGGACGCCGTGCTCAGGAATCTTCAGACGCTCGCGGAATCCACGCAGCGACTCTCAGGGACTATCAAGGCGGAATATCCCAAAACCGAGTGGGCGAGGATCGCCGCCTTTCGAAA
>JAFGCA010000423.1 GCA_016932895.1 Sedimentisphaerales bacterium
GCCTTGGTTTGCGAAGCGATGCGGAAGATTGTGTCCTTGGTCATCGGAGCGTGCGCCTCGCGGTCGCGCTCTCCGAACGCCTCAAAGTAGGCGATCCGGCCGCGTCGGGCCACCAGCAACACACCGCCCGGCAGGCGTTCCTGTTCCACGTACTCGTTCAGCAGGCTCGTGATTCGCTCCAGCCGGTCCGAGGAGAGTCCAACCGATTCAGGCTCGGCCGCCGTGAGCGTCTGCGCCCGAACCGCCGCCGCCCCCGCCGTCAGCGCCAGAATCAGAGCCCAGCGGACGAGCGACACACAGTTCCGTAGATGAGTGTCCGCAATCATGCGCGCATCATATCAACATCGGAAGCCCGTCATTCCGGGCGGCTGGAAGACTCCCCCGTAGCCGGCCCTGCCAACGCCGTCGCCGGCCGAAATCCAGGGTATTCTCAGTTCACCGAATGAAAACTCCCGACCAGGAGGTACGAGACCAATGAACCGACGTGAGTTTCTCACGGGTCCCGCGGCGGCCGCCGCCGCGCTGCAGGGCATGAGGGCGTTCGCTGCTCCGGCGGACATCCAGGCCACGATCAACGCGGCCACCCCGGGCGAGCCGGTCGCCCCGCTCGTCTTCGGCGGCTACATGGAGCCGGCCACCACGCGTGTGTGGGCCGAGATGCTCACCGACCGGAAGTTTGCCAACCCGATCGTCGAACCGTCCGGAGCGCCGCGCCGCGCCGGCGGCTTGTTTGCCGCCTTTCGGAGCGAGCCGTTTCGGCCGGTCGGACCCGCCGGGACCGTGGAAATGGACACCGTGCGGCCGTTCGTCGGCAGGCACAGCCCGCGCGTGATGCTGGTCGGAAGCGAGCCGCGCGGCATTCGGCAGTCCGGACTGCGCCTGGGCGCCGGCCGGTCCTATGTCGGCCGGGTCTATCTTGCCGGCGATCCCGGAGCCAGAGTTCTCGTCCGGCTGGCATGGGGACCTGGCGCGACCGACTCCGACACCATTACGATCCCGCCGCTGTCGCGCGAGTACCAGCGATTCCCGTTAGAATTCACTTCGCTGGTTGACTCGCAGGAGGCGCGCCTCGAGATCCTCGGCACGGGTGTCGGCGCGTTCCACGTCGGGACGGTTTCTCTCATGCCCGCCGACAACATCGAAGGGTTCCACGGCGGTATGATCCGCCTCTTCCGGGACGCCGGCTTCAAGATGCTGAAGTGGCCCGGTGGCAACTTCGTTTCGGGCTACGACTGGTACGACGGGATTGGCGATCCCGACAAGCGCCCGCCACGCTTCCAGGCGATGTGGGGCGGTCGGGTGGAATCGAACGACATCGGCCTTCACGAGTTCGTCGCCTTCAACCGGCTGCTCGGAGCCGAACCCGATGTGACGGTCAACAGCGGTTTCGGAAGCGCTCGCGAAGCCGCCGAGGAAGTGGAATACGCGAATGGCTCCACCGACACCCGCCTCGGCAGGCTGCGCGCGGAAAACGGCCATCCCGAGCCGTTCAACGTTCGCTTGTGGTCGATCGGCAACGAGATGTACGGGCCCTGGCAGCTCGGCCGTATGTCGCTCAACCAGTACTGGGAGAAACACAATCGCATCGTCCAGGCCATGAAGGCCGTGGACCCCTCCATCAAGGTGGTCCTCTCCGGCGCGACCATCTGTGAGAGAGGCATCGGCGCCGCCGAGAAGAAGGGTGACTTTTTCCCGAGCGAGTGGGAGCCGCCCATCCCCGAAGACGTTCCCTGGGAGCTCGGCGGCCACGAGGACTGGACCGGCCACCTGCTCGCCAACTGCGAAGGCAATGTCGACTATGTCTCCGAGCACACCTACTCCTATCCCCGCCTCGCCTACGACCAGCAGAAGCAGAGCTTCGTCGACGCCTCTAGTGACCCCCTCCCGATCCAGGCCCGCCGTACCTCCAACCGCATCGGCGAAGCCATGGAGGTCTGGCAGGAGTACGTCAAGAAGATGCCCTGGCTGAAAGAACACAACGTCAAGTTCATCTTCGACGAGTGGGGCACCCGCAACCGTTCCGTGACGGGCGCCAACACTCCGGTACCGGCGATGCTGACGCCTCTCTGCTATGCCCTGTACTTGAACGAGATGTTCCGCCACTCCGATATGGTGGCGGCCAGTTGCGCCACGGGTTCGCTCGGTACCGTGCTGATCGACAACACCGGCCAGGCCACGGGTTTCTCGGTCGAGGGACTGGTCTTGAAGATCATGGCCAACCATTTCGGCGGCGCCCGCCCGGTTGCGGTGGACGGCAATTCGCCCCAACAGCCGGTGCCCGGCACGCCGTGGGTCGATGTCCCCAAGGTTCCCATCGGAAGCCCGACCTACCCCCTCGACATGCTGGCCGCGCTCTCCGGCGATGGCAACCGGCTCATCCTCTCCGTGGTCAATCCCACGGAAGAAGACCGGGCGTTCGCGCCCCGCATCTCCGGCGTCAGGCTGCGCGGGCCCGGCACGCTGTGGCAGATCGCCGCGCCCAGTCTCGACGCGAGGAATGTCCCGGGCCAGAAGCCGGCTGTCGAAATCATCGAGTACCCTCAGCAGGCGCTCGCCGAAACGGTCGAGGTCCCTCGCCTCAGCGTCAACGTCTACGAATTCGAAATCGACAACGCGTGATCCTCTCTGACCGGATGCCGCCGGCAGGGTGGGGCGTCACCCGTTCCACCCTTCTCCGCGCACAGAGCCTTCATCGCGGGGCGTGATCCGGCGAAGGCAGTGGGCGCGGATCTCTCCAGCCCGACATTGGGTAGTTGACGAACCCAATCTACAGACGCGATATGCGCCGGCCGGATGCTGTGACACTGGCTATTCTGTGGTGTTTGTCTAGCCGTCGTAAACGGGGGCGTTCACTGACGACTTGACGAGCTGGATTGCGTTCAGACAATCCTGCTTGTTGTAGTAGCCCTCGCCGGAATCCGCAATCACTTCATTGTTGGCAGCTTGGAGTCTCCATCTCCAGTGGTTCTGGGTGTCCCGATAGACCGTGTAATACATTTCAAGCCTTTCTTCACTGCGAGGTATAGATGATGCCTGAAAAGTATCAAGAATATTTGTTTGAATACTACCACAACGGAGCGAAGTGGTCGTTGAGGATTCCAGCCCTTTCGGGAGACGACGCGCGGGCTAGGCTGGTACAGATTCAATGGGCAAGGCTATTGGGAACAGTGCAATGCAAGATCCCGGCGAAGACAGGTCTCGTAACCAAGGCCATTTCCGCCATTCGCAACGCGCTGATGTTCTGATGGACACAATGTGGGAGCGGCCTGGCGGCGCTAGGCGAATGACCTATTGCATACTGGTCGGTGCCTTCTTCTCTCTTTTGCCTTTCGCCTTCCCCTTCGGCTCTGGCTTGACCTTCACGAGGTCGGTTACGGCTTCGTCGAATGGGAGCGGCGAGAGTTTAAGCGGTTTGTCCTTCACTTTGCGATCTCACGATCTGCCCCAGTCTGCACCAGAGTGAAGTACGAGCGGCCGCGTTCCTTGGCCGGGGCATGGTACCGTAACAACCCCTTCCTTGTCATCTTCATGAGGAATCGCTGGGCCGTATGCCATCTGGCGATTTCAAGCTGGCGCTGACACTGTGCAACGTTTATCTGTTTGTTCTCAATGACAAAACTGAGAACGGTCTTTTCTCGTTGATCCAACGTCTTCAGTAGCGGTTCTGCCAATATGTCACGCAACACCGCATCGACGAACACCTTGCGGGTCTTGACGCTATTTCGCAGAGTGACGCGAACAGCATAGGTTCCACCGTCTGCGGTCTTCTGCTCGAACTCTGGCTTTGGCAGCTTATGCTCTGCCATCGTGTCACGCATACGCCTCGTGCCCTCGTTGTGACACTTCACGAAGTCTAGGTACTTTCAGGCTTGTCCAAATTAGCTGTTGAGGAATGAGGAGGCGGCGGCTCTGGTAGGTTGTGTTTGTTCCTGGAAGTACAGACAACAACC
>JAFGCA010000046.1 GCA_016932895.1 Sedimentisphaerales bacterium
GGTGAGAATGCCGCCCGAGCCGCCGCCCGCCAGATCGTTCTGGATCTGTCCGTACGTCGCTTCGAGGAACGTCGTCGGGTTGATCATCCAGTTCGCCGTGAAGGCATAGTTGGTGATGTAAGGTTTCGGCTGGTAGACATCGTTGAAGCCCGGAATGCTCCCCGGGACGACCACCCGGCGCCGCCGCTGCCCGGAGTACTTGCCCGTAAGCCGCCATGCGTTTGTTACCTGGTAGTCGATGCGGACGGCCGGCTGCTGGGTCAACTGAGAGTACGTCGGCCGGGTGATCTCCCAGTTGTAGTTCTCGCCCTTCACCTGCGTGTGGTTTGGCTGCGGGTAGCGGTTCATCGCCGCCACGCCGGGAGCATACAGCCGGTTGGACGGAATCGTCTGGTTCGGGAAGGCCGCCCCCGTCGTGTAGTCCATCAACGCCGGGATCGGGTTGCCGTTCTGGTCGAGGCTCTCCGAGAAGTCGCCCGCGCGCTCGAGCGCCGTCGGGAAACGATAGGTGGCAGTGGCGCCGCCCGATTGGCTCGGCACGAACTCGTGCGCGTAGAAGAAGAACAGCTTGTTACGCAGGATCGGGCCGCCAACGGTGTAGCCATATTTCTGCTGGTCCGTCTTTGAAGTCGCCTGGTTGTTCTGCACACGGACCCAGGTGTCTTTGTCCCAGTCCGAGTCGGTGAGGATCATGTAGCCCGACCCGTGGAACTCGTTCGTGCCGTTCTTGGTGACGGCCGTGATCTGCAATCCGCTCGACCGGCCGTACTCCGCCTGGTAGCCCTGCGTGAGCACCTTCACCTCGCCGATCGACTCGATGTTCATGCTCAGCATCTGGCCGTTGTTGCCCGTGTCCATGGCCGAGATGCCGTCCATCATGATGTTGTTCTGGTTGGCGCCGCCCAGCCGCGTGCCGCCGGCCGAGGCGCCGCCCGCCTGGACGCCCGGAGTAAACGCCACCAGACTCGTGAAGTTCGCCCGGTTGATCGGCAGGGCTTCAATCTGTTCTCTCGTGGCGACGAACGACCGTTCGCCGCTCTGTGTCTGGATGATCGGCGCCGTCGATTCCACGGTCACCGTTTCCACCGTTTCGCCCAGTTCGAGCGCTATCGGTGGCACACCGATACGGTCGCCACCGCTCACCTCGATCCCCCTGCGCTGCGAGGTCTTGAACGAGGGGAACGAGATCTCGACGGTGTACGTGGCCGGGACGACGTTCGGGATCACGTAGTCGCCCATCGCGTTGGTTTGGACCCTTCCGGTCCTCGTGCCCTGCGCCTCGTTGACCAGGACCACGGTTGCGCCGGGAACAACGCCTCCCGTTGAGTCCGTGACCCTTCCTGTCACCGTGCCGGTCGTGATCTGCGCCACTGCCGAAGGCAGCAACAACAAGACCACGACGAAGCAGGCGACCACTATGCAAGTGCTTCGCATACTTGGCTTTCTCCTATTCACTAGGCTGTTGGTAGACCCCACGGAGCAAAGGCCCTATTCGCCTCTGCCCCAGAACACACTCCGGGCGCCGGCGTGAAGAAACAACTAACCTCCTGCCCTGGACGATGCCGACCCCGGTGCTACTTCCTTGGCCGTCCACGTTCCCCTCGGGAACGGGCTCGGGAATCAGATCCAGGACGATTGTTAACAGATTCCTGTGTATTTGTCAACAAAAAAGTTAATGTCTTCTTAGCATCTTTGCGCCCCAGGAATCACTCGCGTTATGGTCGGTCTGAGTGCGAAGCACGATCCGCTTGGCCGCAGCCGTGCGGACCTTTCCGCTGACGGTGGGTGCAAATGTGTAACATAATCTTTTTCAACAATTTCCGCTCCAGGGCTACGCCTGTTCCACCCGGAGTACGCCCCGACCAGCGTTCGGATGAAGGCAGTGTCTGCCCCTCGCCACCAGCAGTCTCGCCGGTAAGGTACTTCACAACTACTTAACTCTCTCACGGTCCCAAGAGCGCGCTTGGACATACAGTAGGAATTCGTAAAGATTGCTTCGGCCTGTGACTCTGGATAGTCGTCGTGATGGCCACCACGGCGGCAGATGGCCGTGAAGGGACCTTGCAGCCCGGCTGCCCGCGGCACGGTAACCGTCTGGCGCGGCGCCCCGGACTTCCTGCTCATCGCGTTGACCGCCACCTGCCCGCGCACAACGCTGGCGCCGGAACCGCGGATTGGCATGTGTGTGCGGTTATCCAAGAGCGGGTCGACCGCTGATGAGGCGGCCCAGCCAAGAGCCCGGGGGGCACGGGGGGGGGCTGTAAATGATTGAGGGAGTTGACTTAGCGGTTTCGGCAGGTTCGATGAGCACTTGCCGAGGCGAGCGCTTACCGCACCCGCCGACCTGGCGCCGGAGCACGTCATGGATGATTGAGACCGGTTCTGACTGGAGGGGCGCGGCTCGACTCCGAAATTACCCCGTTCGATGGGTTTGTATTGATCCGGGTGGGGATTTGGCCGCAGACTGGACCGCAAAGAGGGCCGTGTCGGCCCCTGGGACAACTCAGAGGAGGGCGGGAATCCATGTCTACGTCAACAGCAACCGGACTGGTTAGTGTGGATGAACTGGTGGCCAACCGCGTCGCCGAGGAGCGAAAGCGGCTGGAGCAGGAAGCGGGCATCGCGGGCAACGCGGTTCACCACTTCAAACGCCCGACCGAGAGACGGTTCACGAAATCCCAGCGCGCGCACACGACGCTGCTGTTCGGCGGCCTCACGTGGAAACACGAGCGCCTCATCCAAGGCGCGCTCGAGGGACTCGGCTACATTGCCGAACCGTTGCCCACGCCAAACGTAGCCGCTTTCCAAACCGGCAAGGAATTCGGCAACAACGGCCAGTGCAATCCCACATACTTCACCGTCGGCAACTTGGTGCAGCACCTGCAAGGGCTGGAAGCTCAGGGGATGAGCAAGGACCAGATCATGGACAAGTACGTGTTCTTCACCGCCGGCGCGTGCGGCCCCTGCCGTTTCGGGATGTACGAGTCCGAGTACCGCCTGGCGTTGAGGAACTCGGGGTTCGACGGCTTCCGCGTGCTCCTGTTCCAGCAGTCGGGCGGGCTCAGCCAGTCCGACGCCGAGGCCGGCCTCGAAATGAACCCGGATTTCTTCCTGGGCATCCTGAACGCGATGAACTGCGGCGACGTCATCAACGAGGTCGCCTATCACATACGTCCGTACGAGACGCAGGAAGGCGAGACGGACCGCGTGCTCGACGACAGCATCGAGCGATTACGCGAGGTGTTTCGCACCCGTACGCCCTGGACGCTCGACTCATCCCGGACGGGACCGCTCGGCAAGTACCACAACACGGCCGAGTACATCGGCAAGTTCCTTCACCAGATCCGGAGCGATGAATACACGAGCGTGCTGGAGGATTGCCGGGACCGCTTCAACGAGATCGAAGTCGACCGCCTGCGCGTGAAACCCATCGTGAAGATCACCGGCGAGTTCTGGGCGCAGACCACCGAGGGGGACGGCAACTTCAACATGTTCCGGTTCCTGGAGCGCGAGGGCGCGCAGGTGCTGGTGGAGCCGATCGGGACCTGGATCACATACATGATCCACCAGGTGGTGCAGAAGCACACCGATCGAAAGGGGCTCGATGACGGCGCGGAGCTGCCGCCGATCTGGAACTTCCGGAAGCGCGCAAGGATCGAAACGGAATATCGCACCAAGGTTGCGAAGCTGAAGATCGCCGAGGCGGTCTTCAAGCGCGAGTATCACCGCATCGTCGAGGCGCTTGGCGGGCTGGCGCACCACCTGGCCAATCAGTATGAGCTACAGCGGCTGGGGCATCCCTACTACAACTCCCGCTCCGGGGGCGGCGAAGGGCATCTCGAGGTCGCCAAGAACATCTACTACTCGAACAAGGACATGGCCCACATGGTGCTGTCGCTGAAACCGTTCGGCTGCATGCCGTCCACGCAGTCCGACGGCGCACAGGCGGCGGTCGTCTCGCACTTCCGCGACATCATCTACCTGCCGATCGAGACCTCCGGCGAGGGCGAGATCAACGCCCACAGCCGTGTGCAGATGGCCCTCGGCGAGGCCAAGGCCAAGGCGAAACGCGAGTTTCAGGAGTGCATCGAGAAGAGTGGGCTGACGCTCGAAGCCTGCCGGGCCTACGTCGAAGAGCATCCGGAGCTGAAGCGGCCGATGTACCGGGTTCCGCACGTCAAGGGCGTGGTGGGCACCGCCGCCAATTTCGTATTGCACATCGCGGACCGCATGCGGAGCGAGACTCGCCGCTCCGCCGCGGCCTAGGAGCGAACGCCGATGAAACCACGCAGCTTCATGATTGGTCTAGACGTGGGGTCGACCACGGTGAAGGCGATCGTCTCCGACACCGACACCGATGAGATCCTCTGGCGAGATTACCACCGGCACGACACCAAGCAGCCGGAGAAGGTGCTCGAGTTCCTGAAACGCTTCGATACCGAAATCCCCGGCTTCGCGGCGGACCGGACGCGCATCTTCATCACCGGCTCGGGCGGCAACGGGATGGCCCAGTACATGGGCGCCAAGTTCGTACAGGAAGTCAACGCCGTCTCGCTGGCGGTTGAGAAGCTCAACCCGGAGTGCGGCTCGGTGATCGAGCTGGGCGGGCAGGACGCGAAGATCATCATCTTCAAGGAAGATCCTGAATCGGGCCGCAAGAAGAAGCTGCCGTCGATGAATGACAAGTGCGCCGGGGGCACGGGCGCGGTCATCGACAAGATCAATGCCAAGCTGCGCATTCCCTCGGAACAGTTGTGCGAAATGGGATACGCGGGCCTGCGCCTGCATCCGGTGGCGGGCAAGTGCGGCGTCTTCGCCGAGACCGACATCAACGGCTTGCAGAAGGCCGGCGTGCCGCCGGACGAGCTGATGGCGTCGCTGTTTGAAGCGATCGTCATGCAAAACCTCTCGGTGCTGACCCGCGGGAACACGCTGCGGCCGGTGGTGCTGCTTCTCGGCGGGCCGAACACGTACATTCGCGGGATGCGCGAGTGCTGGAAACAGAACATCCCGAAGATCTGGAAGGAGCGGAAGTTCCCGCTGCCCGACGACGTGGCGCCCGAAGAGCTGGTGCGCACCCCCGACGACGCGCAGTACTTCGCCGCCATTGGCGCCATCGAATTCGGCAAGGACGAGGACGACTGCGTCGGCTGCTACCGCGGCTGGGAGCGGCTGGAGTGGTACATCGAGCACGGCCGCGAGGAGGAGAAAGCCAAGAAGAAGCTGTCGAGCGGCGGCGGCCTGGCAGCCAGCGACGAGGAGCTTGCCGCCTTCAAGGAGCGCTACCGCAGGAGCGCATACGTTCCGGCGTGCATCGAGAAGGGCCAGGTGGTGGAGGGTTTCCTCGGGCTGGACGGCGGCTCGACATCGACCAAGGCGGTCCTGCTCTCCAAAGACGAGCGTCGTACGCTACTGCTCAAGACCTACGAGCTTTCCAAGGGCAACCCGATCGAGGACACCAAGGAGGTCCTGGCTCAGCTCGAGGACCAGCTCCTCGAGCAGGGCGCCACGCTCAAGGTCCTCGGCGTGGGGACGACCGGCTACGCGAAAGACATCCTGCGGGACGTGATCGGAGCGGACGCGGCGCTGGTCGAAACGGTGGCCCACACCGAAGCCGGCCTGCACTTCTACAAGGACATCGACGTCATCTGCGACGTGGGCGGCCAGGACATCAAGATCATCATCCTCAAGAACGGCAGGGTGAAGGACTTCAAACTGAACACGCAGTGCTCGGCGGGCAACGGCTACTTCTTGCAGTCGACGGCCCAGGGATTCGGGGTGCCGGTGGAGAAGTTCGCCGACGTGGCGTTCGGCGCGCAATCTTTCCCGTCGTTCGGCTACGGCTGCGCCGTGTTCATGCAGTCCGACATCGTGGACTTTCAGCGGCAGGGATGGAAGCCCGAGGAGATCATGGCGGGGCTGTGCAATGTGCTGCCCAAGAACATCTGGCTGTATGTGTCGCAGATCGCCAACCTCTCGGCCATCGGCAGCCGTTTCCTGCTTCAGGGGGGCACCCAGTACAACCTCGCCGCGGTGAAGTCGCAGGTGGACTTCATCGATCAACGCTTCAAGGGCAACCAGGCGCGCCCGGAGGTGATCGTCCATCGGTACTGCGGCGAGGCGGGGGCCATCGGGGCGGCGCTCGAAGCGGGCCGGCTGTGGGAGCGCGGTCGGCAGACGTCGTTCATCGGCATGAAGGCCGTGCGCGAGATCACCTACCAGTCCACGCGCACGGAAGAGACGCGCTGCTACTTCTGCAAGAACA
>JAFGCA010000424.1 GCA_016932895.1 Sedimentisphaerales bacterium
CTCGACATCTTCGCCGGCGAGCAGGAGGACCCCGACACGTACATGACCACAGGTGGCAAGCTCGCCATGAAACCGGTCGGCTTGAAGGAACGCGGCGTCTTCTGGCTCAGCTCGGGCGGCAGGCGTCCGACGTTCGCACCCATCGTGATCCAGACCGACAACCCCGGCTGGCACGACGCCACACTCGGTGACGTCGACGGCGACGGCGATATCGACATCGTCACCAAAATCTGGAACAAAGACGGCCCCACCTACCACGCCGACTTCTGGAGAAACGACACACCCAAAGCCGCCCAGCGGTAGGGCGACCGCCGGCGTGCCTCTGAAACAGCCGGGTGACGCTTCGCGCTATTCCTCTGTTACCGCCTCTGCCGTTTCTCCTGGCTTTCCATCCACCGTTTCCTCTGGCTCTCCAACCATTCCTTGTCCTGCACTCCCAGCCACACGCCCACCTGAACCGGCGTCGACTTGCGCCCCGCCTTGTCATAGGCGTAGGCATACACATCCACGACATTAGGTTCCGGAAAAGAGACCCAGACAGGGGGCAGCGTCTCCTCCCAATTACTGGACCAATAAGCGGTTTCGGAGAAGATCCCTTCACCTGCTTCCTCGGGCTCGGCGCGCACGTAGTTGGCCCATTGCTGTGCGTCCATTGCCTGGCCGGAATCACGAATTCGGATCGGCACGATCGATTCTCTCAACAACTCGTCGTAAAAAGGGGCTATATGAATATACACCGGATATTGCTCTTCTCGCACGATCCGCCGACCGCCCTCGCCGATGCGTTCTTCTCGGATACCAAGACCCACGATGTCTTTGTCCTCGTCGAAACCAGAAACCCAAAGCGCGTAGGGGCCGGGTCGGGGGGAAATGAACATGGCGTAGAAGATCACCGGCTCAGGATCTGTCTCGCCGTTTTGCCAGAGGAACCGAGCCTTCTCCACACGCGTCTTGACGTCATTCGTGTCAGCCCGTGGCGGCATGTCCTTCTCGATCAATCCAAGCCATGCCACAATTGGGTCTGCCGGCCTGTTTCTTGCGCATCCGCAAAACACAATCGCCATAAGCAATAGCATTCGGACAAGTCGCGGGCCATTCATAGGTTATCCTCCACTCAAGATCTCAGAATCTCTCGTCAAAAACGCACGTCGGTAATTCTCCGCGGCGCCGTCCTCACCCGGTTGTCTGTCCCTGTGGCACGTCGCGCTTGAATCATCCGCCACGGCTTCTTGTCCGCCGCACAAAGCACAACAGTCCCGAACGCCATAGCTGATTGTAGGCACATCTGGGCGGTACTGCAAACACGAACTGCGACAAACTGTCGGCTCAGCCTCTTGATACACGCGATCTGACTTTGTACAAGATGATCGCGGGGGCTTGACATCGGCGCGTGGGTATGCTATCATTATGATAGCATTAATATGGAGAAGGTTCTATGGCGCAGATACTGGTACGCGATCTTGATGATGACGTCGTGACGCGATTGAAGGATCGGGCGCGGCGGCACGGGCGTAGCTTGCAGGGGGAGGCCAAGCTGGTTCTCACCCAGGCGGCGGGTCTGGGTTTCCAGGACGCCCGTAGACTTGCCCGGCAGTGGCAGAGCAGACTGGCGGGTCGGGAATTGCCTGATAGTACGGTTCTGATCCGCGAGGCCCGGAAGCGATGACGACCCTGGTAGTGGACGCCAGTGTCGCCGCGAAGTGGTTTCTGCCGGAGGCCGATGCGGCGGCGGCCCTGCGCTTGCTGAACGGGCGTCATCGCCTGGTCGCCCCGGATTTGATCCGTCCGGAGGTGGGCAACGTCATGTGGAAGCTGCACGGGCGGGATTTGCTCAGTGCGGCGGAAGCCTCCGAAATAATCGAGGATTTTCTGGCCATGCCTCTGGAGATCCACGACAGCGGCTTTCTCGTAGCCAGTGCCCTGGAGATTGCCATGGCCACGCGGCGTACCGTCTACGATAGTCTGTATCTAGCCCTGGCGGTCGAGTTGGAGGCTACTGTCATCACGGCAGACGAACGCTGCCTCAACATGCTGGAAGCGGGTCCTTTCGCTCGCTTCGTTCGGTCTCTGGGCCGATGTCGCTCTTGAGTGGACGTGAACCGATCCGGGGAGGCTGTTGCTGTCGTCACATGGGGGAAGGCCGGCCCTGATATTTGGGCGTCCCTTGCAGTCGGTGCTAATACTCCGTTGGTTTGGACTTGGTCGTTCGGGAGGGGCGGGCCAGGAGCAGGATTTGGCGGGCGGTGCTGCGGCAGACGTGGGTGAAGGAGAATTTGATCGGGGCCATGCGGGGCATCTGAAAGTCCGTGCAGGGCGTTGGCGGCAGGGGGTCGCCGAGAACTTCGATTTCATCGCCGTTGGCGCAGCCGAAGCCCGTTTGCCGGGCGGTGCGGATGATGGGGATCTGCTCGGGCTCGACGTCGATCAGGCGGCAGCAGGTCAGCTCGCACGCGACCGGGTCGGTGCCGGCCACCAGCCAGCCCAGCGGCTTGCTCGGGCCGCGGATCGGGCCCTGTCCCTCCATCGCGACGATGCCGTCGACAATCGTCACAGCCGGAGCGAGGTGTTGATAGATACCGATCAGCAGCTTGCAGAACTCGGTTTCGCTGTCCCCCTTCTTGAAATGCCACAGGGCCTTGCGCTTGCCGCTGACGCAGCCGAACATGTTCTTGACGGCGATGGTCGCGACCAATTGCTGGTGCGCCTTGAGTTTAGGCAGGTTGACAATGACGTCGGCGTCAAGGGCTACCGAGCTGATCTTGACTCGCGGCTTGCCCGGGCCCAGGTGACATTTCCGGGGCGCGTCCAGTTCCCGAATTGGAACGCCGAGCTTCTGCAATGGCTCGGTCAGTTCCAGAACGCGGGCGCACGTGGCGGTGTTGGCCCAGGCCGGCGAATCGGCCACGAAGGGCCGGGCGCCGAAGTCCTTCAAGAGCCGGGCCGTGGCCAGAATGACGGCGGGGTGCGTCTGGGCGGCGCTGCGATGATGCGAGCGCGGCGCGATGAAATTCGGCTTGAGCAGGACGCGGTCGCCGCGTTTGACAAAGCGTTCCAGGCCTCCCAGGAGGGCGAACTGCCGCTCGACCGCCCCGGCAACCCGGGCGTCGTCGTAATCATCGCATCGAATGAGGGCAACTTTTGTCGCTGGCATACGATCTCAACTGCGGACGTGTGTGCACACGAGCACCAGGACTCGCACGGCGGGTTTCTGTTGCGGCGGCCTACGCGTAGCGGCGTTGAAGAACAGGCAGGCTCCCGGCTGGTTGAAGAACAGCCCCCCCAGGCTGATGCGCTCGTTCACGTACCTATCCGGGGCCAGAACGAGCACGTCTCCCGGCCCCATCTGCGTGGCAAAAGCGGCCGAGGCGAAGGGGAATTCGTGCTTTTGGATTCTCGATTCCAATTCGCTGATCGCACTGGTCACCGGCAACGTGTAGGACGGGTACGCGATGACTTTTCGTACGCCTCGCGCCCAGGGCATGGGCTCGCACGTCAGCCTCAACACCAGCGCTCCGGGGCCGACGTTAACCACCTCCTGGGACAGGTTCGAGTTGATGAACGAGATCCTGCGGTCGCCGGAGAAATGGGCGACGGGCAAGTCGGTGGGCTCGTTTTCTGCGAGGATCAAAGAGGTGGTTGCGGCCCTTTGGGCACCCGCCCCGGCCAGCAGGCTCTCGATCTGAAGCCAGTTTTCGGTACGCCCGAACTTGACGCGGAAACCGTTCTGGCTGAAGGCGTTGTAACTGTTCATGCGGACGGGTTTGGCCGAGAGGACCTCCCAGAGCTTGTCGAGCCCGTCCACGTTGTCGGCCGGCAGGTCCAGGATGTGGACGTCCATATGAACGGCCGCCAGGAACTTGACTTTCGCCGGTCCGTCCTTCGTCACCGGAGCGAGATCACCGATCTTTGCCTGCTCCCACACGTTTTCCTGTTCCTCGGGCGGGCTCTTACAGCCGGCCGCCGCGATCAGCCACCAGGCCAGAACCAGGATGGGCAGGAGCCGTCTCATAAGGCCAGTCATAGTACCAGTTTAGCGAGAATGCGGCCATTTGTCAATGCCGAGGAGCGCCTGCTGCCAAGGCCGGACGCCCTCCGCGAGCCAGCGGACAGCAAGCCGGAAAGGGCGGGCCGATAATACCCGCTTTGGCTGTCGTGTCGAGGCCGACAACCGGTGCGACTGCTCAGCGCCGGTCGCAAGAAGCCGGGAGCCGCAGGCAGTGGACCTGACGCGGTCACAGGTGCGAGAAACGCTCGACTTTGCGCAGCGTGCGCTGGGCGATGGCGTCTTCGATCCATTGCACGGAAGCGGGGCCGTAGTGGTACGCATCAAGATCGTGCAGATCGTCCGGATCCAGGGGCCCTGCTGCACCGGTGATTTTGCCAAAGGTGTCACTTTCGACCGCGTAAACTCTGCCGTTGTTGTGTTGCCAAAATGTCTTCATGATGTACCCCTGTCGAAAGTGTACGTAACGCACGCAGCGACGGCAAACTGGAGAGGCTGTGAGCTTCGGCGAACGCTTGGGCGAGAGCCAAGACCCGGAAATGCTGCGCCCGGGGCGCCAGCGACGCCGCTAACCGCTCAGACGGCTTCTGCCGGTATATTTCCGGGCGTTCCATGTGGCGCCAAGAAACGAACCCAGGATACAACCGGGACAACCCAGAAATAGGCTGGGTATAGTTGCATTTTTCCCGGATTGGCACTTCCGTGACCAAGGAGAGCCCTTATTTACTTTCAGGCTGCTGAGGACGATTCATATGGTAGTAGGCAGGACCGGTATTGGACACGCAAAGTAGCACTTTGGCCGGGACGGTCAGAAGGCTCTTTGCGCAACAAGAAGAGAAGGTGGTTGGGGGTATCACTGCTCGGCACGGATTCGTGGCCCCTGCGACATTACTGTATGTCGAGCAGATGATACTTTCGACCCCTGTGGAATGGTGCTGTTGCCCGGGCGAGTTCTGAGCAGCAGTGCCATTCCCGTTTTTACGCTGTGGTAGGACCGGCTGGGGGAACGTCGCCAGAGACGATAGGCAGAACGTGGGGCGTCCCGGGATAGACACTGATGGTGGGAAATGCGGGCTAAAAAGCCGATGTTGTTCATAGGAGGCCGCCAAACCAAATGGCCGGCTGTCGAACAAGCCCTGGGCGAACTGGGCATCGCCGACGGTGTGCTGTACGTCCAGGGGCTGGAGCAGGCTCGCACGCACCTTGAGAGTCACGACCAGACGGCGCCTTCCGTGGTGCTTCTGAGCATCGACCGTATCGGCGGCAACGGGTTGGATGCGCTGAAGACGCTCAAGGCCAACGAGCGGCTCGGGCGGGTTCCGGTCGTGGTCCTTGCGAGTTCCAGCGATGCACGGCTGGTCAACGAGAGCTTCGCACAGGGAGCCGCCGGCTACCTGGTCGAGGCCGCCGACAGCCGGGAGTTTGCCCAAGCCATTCGCCGGATTCACGACTATTGGACTCTCAGCGAGCTGCCGTAGCGAGGCCGACCGGTCCGGCTAAGGCCGCCAGCGATTCAGCCCATCTTCCGGAGCCACCGAAATCGAAACGTGTTGCGCACGCGCTCGGTAAACCGGATCCCCAGTCGCTGCGCACTCGTCCGATAATTAGTCCGCTTCAGGTCCCTGGACGCCACTTCCGCTGATCGCCGCTCGAAGAGCCACGTCAGAACGCCTCCGGCCCATCCCAGCCGGCGGGCCCGCTTTCGCTGCCCCTCGCCGGCGGCCCTCGGCCCCAATCTGCGCTTTGAATCCTGCATATCTCGTCCGGCTATCGCTGCACCGCCCGCGCGAGGCTGGCGAGCAACTCGTCCCCGGTCCGGTTGACGGTCTGGCCACTCTCGAACAACTGATGCCGCTCCAGTATCTCGGCTTGGCCCTGGTAATACTGCTCGACGGCCCCGGCGCCGCCCTCGACGGCGCCGGCCGTGCGGAAATCGCCCTCCAGCAGCCAGGAACTCACTTCGTCGTCATACTCGGCCGGGTAAATCAGCGCCACCGCGAACTTGTCCGTGGCATATTGGGCCAGATGCACCTTGGCCCGGCAGGGCGGCGCCGCACCCACGGCCAGGTCCACCAGCCGCTTGAAATTGGCCCGGGCCGTGGCCTCGTCGCCGGCGTAGAAGAACATCCCCGCCTCAAGCTGGAAACGCCCCGCAGCGACGCCTTTCAACTCCAGCCGGCCGTCGGGATAGGCCCGGTGAATCTTGTACACCTTGCCCTCGCGGTACCGCTCGCTCTCGAGCAGCTCGGCCACCTCTTCGGCCGTAAATCCCACCCCGGCGTGATCCCCGAAGTCAAACACATACAGCCCTTGGTACCGGTCCGGTTTGTCCAATTCTGGCAGTTTCATACGCGGTATTATACGCCCCCAACCCTCGCCTTGCACACATTTTTCGACCCCGGCCCACTCGTCCACCACAGAGACGCAGAGGACACGGAGCATAATCCATAACCCCTGTTTCCAGTTGCACTTATGTTCATCTCGGCGTTCTCCGTGCCTCCATGGTGCGTTTCCCCCGGCACCAAATTGGGTTCGTTTGACATTCCCGAACCCCGGCTTCTCGCTGACCATCCGGCAGCGGGGCCATGCCCGCCGACTCGCCGTCCCGCCCCATTGGGTTCGTTTGGCAATCCCCGCCCCGGCTGCCTCGAATCTCCAATCCGAAGTCCCGATGCCCGGCCTCCCGCCCAAGGTTTGGCTTTGTTTTCGCGCGCCACCCTCGTTTCCGGGCCAAAACAGCGGAAATTGGCTTTGTTTCGCATTCCAGGGGTACGGCGCCCCGATTCCCAATCTCCAGTCGCTCGCCCTCGGCGCAAGGCGCGGAAAATCCGGCCGGACCAGACCCCGAGCGACGAGCGCTGCCCGGGTGAAATCGAATGGGATGTTCGCTTCGCTGACCATGATTCGTGGTTCCGCGGTTCCGTTCAAACGAGAACGTCTTGGTTCCATATATACCAGACATTGGCTCGCCCGTCAAGGAAAAAGAACCGCCTTTTGTGAGCAGGTAGGGCTCTGGCCTATACCGACTCTAATCCTTTGTGATTCCAGCCTTTACGTGATCTTGCCGGAGAGACAAGGATTTTTCGCATTGTAGCAGGCTTTTTCTGGAATCATCCTTGACCGGCGGGATGGGCCGTGCTACGATTCCCTGCGTACGTGCGGGAGGTTCAGATGGTGCGATATCATGAGACAGACGCGCCCACCCGAGCACCGGCCACCCAGGCAGTTGCTCCACACAGAGCCGCCGCGCCCCTACGCAAAGACGAGAGAGAACGATTGGAAGTGTCGCCCCGATTCGCATTAAGACGCGAAGTAAGGGCTGACCCGAATGGTGCTTCCTTAAGGTCTGCGGCAGGGCCGAAACCTCGGTCTTGGAGCCAAGAACGCAGGGTGTCAACGCGAAAGACCGCTTATGGAAGTGCCATTCAAGCCTGACCCCTTATCCTCTCTGGAGGTAGTCATATGAAACAAGAAGAAAGGGCAGCGTGTTTCGGCATCGGTTTTCTTCGTGCGCAGCGGAGTGAGCACTTATTCCTTTCTGTAACACCGGGCTTTGAGCACGGGCCTGGGATTCTGCGAGACGGCATAACTGCACCGCGCATGACTGATCCCCATCACGTCGCATATGTTCTATCATCTCACAACCTGTCGATATTGGATGACGGATTGAGACACCATACAGAGGAGCCTTTCCTGCAACGTTCAGGAACATGGACCATATACCATCACCTAAAGAAATTCCATGAATTCTACGGAAGCCAATGGCGCATTATAGCCTGTCAAAGCTGTGGCGATCTCACGATGAATCCATGGCACATGGCCTATATAGGTCGTTCGCATTTACCCGGTATGGCGGGGAAGCTATGTGCGTTACGAACTGCTGAAGATCGTGACGATCAATGGGAGCATGTCGAAGATAAAGTCTATCGTTGTCTTGTCAAATGGCGGCCGCAAGCTGCACGAGTCATCGGATCTGACTACGAATTCTTAGATCTTCGGTTCTTTCAGCGTCCCAAAGGCATTGGTGTCGGTTTATCCAAACAGACTCAGCGGAACAAGTATCACACTGCTTTCAAGAAGCAATCACGATATGATTCACGATCGCGGGATATTAGCCACCTCATTGAGTTTGCCCTGTCAGGTAAACCAATAGCGGAAAGCGGATTAGAACTTGACCTCTCAAATTCAATTGACAAATTTCAGGACATAAGACATATATTCAAGATTCCAACTGTACCATGCCGGGGGAACTTCCGAGGGGAGCCAGTCTCTACGATCAACTTCGGCGAGTACCAGCTTTACCACAATCTTAATGAACGACGTGCCGCACTTCAAACCCCGGTGTTGATTGACCTCAATATCGGGAATCAGATCACCACAGATTGGACGCAGGTTCGGAATGCTTTACTGGCAAATCACTTCCGTGAAACCCAGGACCCCGATGCTCCTACGAGTCGAGGGCATTTTAGGCGCTATCCGAATTCCGAGAAGGTGGAAATATTTTATCCTCATAATGTCTATCCCTTTGGTGTACTCGGATTGGGTCCAGTTGGGCTGGTATGCTTGGCGTCAGGTGGCCTCTCGGGAAGAGTCGGTAACACACTTGAGGGGACGACTCGCATTATGTACGACTTCTTTGGTTGCGAAGATGCAATTGTTCTTGATGAAGGATACGATACTTTTCATCTGGTTAATCCAGCCGCTGGTAAAGGAGTCTTTAAATACTCGAACACTGAAATGCTATCTACTGCATACTCCTTTACGCGTGAACAACTCGAAAAGGACTTCTCTGAGAGCGAGCAACATGACGGTAAGGGTATGTGGGAATGGCCCTTAAACCAGGAAATCCTCAAAACAATCAAACTCGATCGCAGAAGATTTCGCAATCCGGAACCAAATCCTGACATTCTCGTTGTGCCTCCTCGTCGCTCACAGATACGTTGTGTTATTATCTTTGCATCTAGAGAGTCAGCCAAAGGAAAAGGGCGAAGAAGCGCATCCACTAAGGACCGCCATTCGTGACTGTCGCGGATGGCTACCCATACTGTTCACAATGAAGGGGGCGATCATGGGTAAGAGGAAAGATGAACTGGTGGCGTATGAGCGGGTATCTCCTGGATTTGAAGCGGCGTACACTGGGGAGATTACCTCGACTCCCGTTGAGAAGAACGAAATGACCGGTACGCTCTATTGCCACGAGGATGGCAACCTTATAAGCCAGTGATGTACTATGGCGCATTAACATGCGAAGTGCAACGCGGTCCTGCGATCACGAGCGGGCCGGTTGCTTATTGGTTTTCGACGTCCTGGGGGCTCTGC
>JAFGCA010000047.1 GCA_016932895.1 Sedimentisphaerales bacterium
CAACGTGCAGCTTTCCGGCACCGGCGCCCTGGCCGACTTCCTGGCCGGGCAGATCAAGGGCAAGCTCAAGATCAAGCGCGTCCGCGCCGATACGTTCGGCTACCTGCAACGCAGCTTCGCCGGGCTCCAGTCGGCGGTCGACGTGGATGAGGCCCGTCGCTGCGGCCGCCAGGCCGTCAAGTTCGCGATGGAACACGACAACGGCTCCGTGGCGATCAAGCGCACCGGCAACGGCAAAGACTACGCCGTCGAACTGGTCCGCACCGAGCTCAAGAACGTCGCCGAGAAGACCAAGTCGATGCCGGTGGAGTTCATCAACGGTTCCGACAACGGCGTCACCGACGCCTTCGTCAAGTACGCCATGCCCCTGGTCGGCGGCCTGCCCAAAACCGAATACCTGGGCACCTGTCCGAAGGTATAGACAGAAGAATCACGATATCCCGGGCCCCGTTCATGCACGCATCCGTCTGCATGATCGGGGCCTTTCTTTTGCCATGCGGGTCGGCCGACTGGAAGCATCGGACTCAAGGTCAAGCAGAATCGACGGCCTTGGTCTCGATGCCTACCGAATCCGCCCATTGGCGCAGCTTCTGCCACAGCTCCCGCGCCTTGTCGCTATGTTGGGTCAGCAGATTCGCCTTCTCGCCTGGATCGTTGCCCAGATCGTAGAGGTGGCCGTTCGACCCGTCCGGATCGATCAGCAACTTCCAGTCGCCATCGCGCACAGCCAAACTCGGACTGACGAAGTCGGGATTGCCCGGCATCAGGGTCGCATAGGGTTTGCCGTATTGCCAGAAGATCGGCGCCGAGCGCCTCGCCGGCTTGCCCAGCAGCGCCTCATACATATCCTGGCCATCGTGGTGGACCGCATCCGGCACCGTCACGCCCGCGACGTGGCAGAACGTCGGCGACAGGTCGATGCCGCACATGACGCTCGCGTCATTGGTCTGTCCGGCCGGGATCGTCCCTTTCCAGCGGGCGATGAAAGGCATGCGAATGCCCCCCTCGTACAGGCACCACTTGCGGCCATAGAACGGACCGGTGAAACCGGGAGGATTCCAGCCCTGCCGGTAGTAGCTGGCCCAGTCGGTCGGCCCGTTGTCACTGGTCAGCACGATCAGGGTCCGCTCGCTCAAACCGAGCGCGTCCACCGCCTCGGCCACCCGGCCGATCTGCCGGTCCACTTCCTCCAGCACCGCGAAGAACTTCTGCTCGAAGGGGTTGTCCGTCACTGCCTTCCATTTCGCCACGGCCTCTGGCGCCGGCAGGTGCGGATCGTGCACGTCGTTGGGAAACAGCTCGATGTAGAAAGGCCCCTGGCGGTGCTTCTCCATGAAGGCGATGGCGCGATCGACGTAGGCGGCGGTGCTTTCGTGCTTGGGGATAAAGCGAATGTCACCCCGGCCCAGCGCCGCACTCTGGCGAGACAGTCCATCGTTCTCGAACAACACGCGATCGCCCAGCCCCTCGAAACAGACGAGCGATTCGTCGAACCCGTACGCCTGGGGCAGCGGCGCATCGCCGACATCGCGACCGCCGCCGACGTGCCACTTGCCGAAGTGAGCGGTGGCGTAGCCGGCCTGCTTGAGAATCCGTGCGGTCGTCGGCGCCTGCGGGTCCAGCCAGTCGGCCATCCGGCGCCGGCGATTGGCCGCGCGGGCTTCCAGATACGAATGGATCTTCCAGCGCGCCGGGTATGTCCCCGTCATGACCGCGACGCGCGACGGCGAGCAGATGGGCGAGTTGACGTAGAAGTTAGTCAGCCGCATCCCCTCCTGCGCCAGCCGATCCATGTGCGGCGTCTTGACCTTCGGATTGCCGAAACAGCTCGGGTCCGCGTAGCCCATGTCGTCGATGAAGATAAAGAGGATGTTGGCCCGCCCCCGCGCCGCGGCGCTGGCCGGCTGCCATCGCGGCAATGCCGCCAGCCCCAACACGCCCCCGGCCGCCCGTCTGAGGAAGTCCCGCCGTTTCATCGGCACTCCTTTCTTTCCAGGTCCAATGCAGAAGTGACGATTGTAGCACGCCGGCGCCCAGCCGTGAAGCCTGCGCGGTTCGATTCGTGTGGCACCGCCACCCTCGGCGGTGATCCCAGCCCTGTTCGCAGTGGCGTCGTCAGACGCTATTGTCGCGCTTCAAGTCTCAAGTTAGAGGTCTCAAGTGGCACGCCCCACGACGTCCGACGTGGGTGAGAAACCCATGGAATGGCCCCGATAGTTAATATTTAAGATGCGACCCCGCTGTTCCGCCAGGACAAAGAGTCCGTCTGCCTCCTGCGTATAAAGCACACCATAGGGAAATCGCTGCGCCTGGTACCGTCGGATCTGGCCTTCGACAATGGGCCAAGCGTTGGGTAGCGCTGCCGCACGGTCGATGGCGGCACGCACCTCAATCGCGAAGTCCAGACCCAGGTTCTTCTCGCGCTGCTCGTAGTAATCGATGGCCCCAAGGAACTCCTCTTCCGCCTCGGGGTGGAAGGAGTAGTTCATTGCTCGAACCGCTTCCACACTTTGGCGAAGACCTGCTCGCCGGGGACCGGCTGGACCGCACCGGTACGCAGTTCCGCCAGGCGGCGCCGCGCCACTTGGGTCCATTGGGCGTCAACATCTGGATCGGACGTGTTCAGGCTGCGGAGAATCGAGTCCGCCACCAGGGCCCGCTCGTCCGCGGGCAGCGATGCTACCTCTTCTATGATCTCTTTCGTCGTCACGGTTCGACACCTCCTTTGTTGCTATGATAGCCCGCCGGAAGGGGGCAAGTCAAGCCGGAAGAGTTCACGAGATGGCGGCAGGCCTGCGTGGCTCGTATCTTGTTCTTTGGGGCTTGGGCTGAGGCTTGGGGGTAGGGGGGGGCTCAACCCACGCGTGGGTCAAGGATCCACCCTACGGCGGGTATCTCGCCGGTGGAGGTTCCATTCGGAAAAGGTACAAAAACCGGGAATCTTCCTTGACGGGCGAGTTGAAATTAAGTATCTATACAACAATATTGTAATTTGTAAATGGTAAATGGTAAATCGTAAATCCCAAATGCGGAGGACACGCACATGGTGACGGAAGCACAGATGGCAGCGAATCGGTTGAATGCTCAGAAATCGACGGGGCCGCGCACGGCCGAGGGTAAGGCGAAGGTGGCGCAGAATGCGGTCAAACACGGGTTGCTGGCCCGGGATGCGGTGATTCGGGGGGAAGATCCGGACGAGTTTGCGCTGTTTCGCGACGAAATGCTCGATGAGCTGGCGCCGGTCGGGGCGTTGGAGTCGATGCTGGCGGGGCGCATCGTGGGGCTCGCCTGGCGGCTGCGGCGGGCCGAGCGG